>NZ_JBGCCA010000053.1:0-53599 GCF_041261265.1 Streptacidiphilus sp. MAP12-33 | reverse complement strand
CAGCCCTACGACGAGACGAAGGCCTTCGCAACTCCGCTATCGGAAGATCAACCTGCCGCAGTGGCTTGACGCTTATCCGCGTGGGATGTCTTGTCCGCGGCGACCGCGTCCGGGCGGGTACGGGGTCGGCCCGCCGGGCCGCGAACCTTGATCTTGTCCACGACGGCGACGAACTGCGGATTGTCCGCGCTCTGCCCCGGCGTGACCACGAAGGACAGCGGGCGACAGCGCCGCTCGGCCGCGAGATGGGTCTTCGTGGTCAGCCCGCCCCGCGAACGTCCCAGCGCGGCCGCCTTGAGCCGCGCCCGACGGCGGCGACGCACGCGACGCTTGCCCTCTCGCTCGGCCTCGTCCGCAGCATCGCCCAGGTCGGCTACCGGCCCGGTTTGTCCCTTCGGAGCATCCCCTTTTCCTCCGCGACGGCCTTCTCCAACTCCTCCAACAACTCCGCGTCCACGACCATCCCGGCCGCGTGGTGGTGCGCTCGGGCGACGGTGGAGTCCACGCTGACCAGCGACAAGTCGACCTGGCCGCGCGCGGCGGCCTCGGCGATCATCCCGTCCATCAGGGCCTGGAACACGCCCCTGCGTGCCCAGGACTGGAACTGGCCGTAGATCGTGGACCAGTTGCCGTACCGCTCGGGCACGTCCCGCCAGGGACTGCCCACCCGGAACCGCCACATGATCGCGTCGAACTGCCGCCGCAGGTCCGGGATCGGCCCTGTCGCCGCCATCGGCAGGAATGGCTCAACCAGTTCCCACTCACCGACCGTCAGATCTCCACGGGTCATGGACTTCTTCTACCAGCCGCAGCACAACCGGAGCACCCGAACCCGCGAACTCATGATCCGAATTCAGAACAGTCCCTAGTACTGCAACGACACTCCGTGATGTCCTCGTCGCTTGAAATGGCTGGTGCGGGCTCGGGCTTGGGATTTCCTGCGCCATAGGGACCAGGCGAGAACATGCGAGACAGCGTGGCGTAATGGAGCGGCGACACGGTTGAACAGGCGCCGTGCCTCATTCATGCTGACGGGCGCCAGGAGGTGTGCCGGCCGGGTGTCGGCAGCCCCTTTTTTGCCTCTCCTCGAAGGACAGCGAGGAAGGCGAGTGCGGCCATGGACAAGGTGATGTGCCGATACCAGGCGGTGTAGTCGCGGACCTGGTAGTGGTCGAGCCCGGTCTCGTTTTTCGCGGTCTGGAAGCATTCCTCGACCATCCACCGCGATCCTGCGATCCGGGCGAGTTCCTCGAGCGTGGTTCCCGCCGGGCCGAAGCAGATGTAGTAAGCGATGTCGGTGGGGTCGGCGGGGCTGCGACGCGCCAGCAGCCAGTGGTCCCAGCCTTCGCGCCGCCATGGGCGGATCGGGGCGGCGGTCCAGTCGTACTCGCGTGGGCCGTGGGCACCGTCACCGCAGCTCAGGCGCGTCCAGGCCTCGTCGGGGAGCCCGCTGACCAGTTCATGCGCGCGGGCCTGTCCGAAGAATTCCATGGTCATGACCATCTGGGATTTCGGGACGGCGAGTACCTGGGGAATGTCGTGCTCCTCCAGCCACAGCCGGATACGCCCGACCTGACCGTAGAGTTCGTCCGCGGTCACCCAGCCGAACGGGACTCCGGCCGCGACGGCGCGTTTCAGCATCCGCAGGCCCAGGTCCGGCTTGGTGGCGAACTCGACATCGTCGTCGATGCCGGCCGCCCGGCAACGCTCGCGGTCGGAAGTCCAGTCCTTCGGCAAGTACAACTCGCGGTCGATCAGGGCCCGCCCCCGTTCTGATCCGTAGGCCAGAAAGACCGCCACCTGGGAGTTCTCGATCCGCCCTGCTGTTCCGGAGTACTGTCTGGCCACGCCCGCCGACTTCACTCCCTTCTTGAGGAATCCGGTCTCGTCGAGAATGAGGACGCCGCGGTCGGGATCCCCGAGATGCTCCACGACGACGTCGCGGACGTCGTCACGCACCGCGTCGGCGTCCCACAGGTAGTGGTTCAACAGGCGCTGCATCCCCTGAGGACCGCTGTCGCCGACGGCCTCGGCCAGCGTCCAGCCGTTCTTCCGCTCCGACTCGCTCAGAAGTCCCCGCAGGTAGGACACCATGCGCCGCCGGGGTTCCACGCGCCCGAACCGGCCAGCGAACCGGGACACGAAGTCTCCGAACAGATCTGACCAACCATCAGCTATGTCTTCCAGCACGCAACACACAACGAGCGGAGACGCATCAAGTCACGGAGTGTCGTTGCAGTACTAGGCCGAGGGAGACTTGGACGGACGTCAGCGCCGCTCGATCAGGGTCTTAGCGATCCCGGCGAACGCGGAGGCCTGCCACAGATGGGCATGTTCGTTGCGCCCCTCGCCGGCGAGGATAGTGCGAGCCACCCGTTCAGCCTCGACCGGATCCTGCCGTGCGATCACCGTGGCGACCTGCGCCAGCGCATAGGCCTTCCAATAGCTGTGGCCGATGTCGTTGGCCAGCCGTTCCGCCTCGGCCGGGTCGGTCCTCGCCACCACCATCGCGATCCGGGCCTTCACCGGAGTGGTCTCGTTGGCGTGCTTGATGGTTCCGGCCAGCTCAAGCGCACCGACCGGATCGTGTTCGGCCATCATCACGGCGATTTCGTCCAAGGCGGCGGCCTGCAAATCGGCGCGAGTTTCCTTGCGGGCCAGGGCGACGGCCTGGGCGAAAGCCAGGTCGGCGTGGACATAGCCCCGGCCTTTCATGTAGGCGGCGATCTTCCCCCGCACCTTCGCGGCGGCGGCGGGGGAGGTGATGCGTCTAGCCAAAAGCTCAACTGGCTCGGGAATGGACGCCGCCCACGCTATGCCGATCGACGCGAGCACATAGTCCGGTGCCCCGATCGTGGCAGCCAGCTGTTCCGCATCGGCTGGATCGAACTGAGCCATCGCCTCGACGATCTTGTTTAGCGAGTCGGTCCGCTTGTAGGACTCCATCGTTTGGGCCACAGCCACGGCTTCGGCGAGGATCCGACGCGCGCCGGCGCGGTCGCGGTCGGCGATCACCTTGGCGATGCCCGTCAGGGCGACGGTTCGCGACAGGGCGCTTTCGATGGCGGCGGCGGCCTGCTCGGCTTCGGCGGACAACCGCTCGAACTCGGCGATATTCCGAGGCGCCACCACGACGGCGATCGCGCTCAGCGCGATGGGCCGCTTGCCCGGCTCGGTCAGGAGGTTGGTCAGGTTCTCGGCCAAGGCGAGATTGTAGGCGGCAACCACCTCGGCCATCTTAGCTATCGCAGTATCCTTCAATACCGGGTAGGTGATGGTTGCGGCGAGCCGCAAGGCCTCAGCGGGATCGTAGAGGGCGATCACCTCGGCGATCTCCGTGACGATCAAGAATTTCTTGACCTGGTCGCTAGAGGTCCGTCGGGTCAGGTTTTCGGCCTCGCAGAGCAGCAACGCGGCGCGATCGGTGGAGGGTTGCATCCCCCGATGCTAGCGATCTGACAGTGCGTTACAACACTCCCAGTCGGCGGGCGAGAGCGGTGGCCAGCTCGTGCGCGCGGGCGATATCGGCGAGCAGGTCCTGGGGAAGGCCGCCCTGGCGCGCACGAGTCAGCGCGTCGCAGATGTAGGTGATAAGGCTATTGCAGCCGCCGCCCCGGGAGACTCGCTCCTCGGTGCCCGCTGCCTGTTCGCCGGCGAAAGACAGGACGGCGGCGATGTGGGAGTCGAGGGGCTCGGCGCGGCGGCGGCAATCGGCGAGAAGGTCGACGAGGTGCGGAATGTCGGACGAGGTCATCGGTCGGCTCCTGGGGTTGGCGGTTACCCGGAAACGAAGTCTGAGTATCACGCATGGCACACATCGGTTTGAAGCGAGTGGTCGTGGACGCGATGCGCGTACCCCGGCGGGCAGGAGTAGTACGGACAGCCGGGAGCTGTGCCCATCACTGCTGGCAAGACCCGCGGACGGTGATATCCGCGCCGTCCACCAAGCCTGGGCTCGGCCTGCGACGACCTGGCAGCCTGGCCCCGCCAGAACGTCGAAAGTCGAGTGCACACCTTCGAGGGGCGGTCCCATCAAGACCGCCCCTGACCCGCAACCCGCCCACTACACTCACCACGCGAGCCTCTGAGCAGGTAAAACACCGAAGTCCTGCTGGAGTACTAGCCGCGGTAGGCGGGGAGGCCGGTGACGGTGGACACCTGTACCGGCGCGCCGCCGCCGATGGCGACGGTGTCGATGCCGGCGGGGGTGCGGAAGGCGACGGTGCGGCCGTCGGGGGACCATGTCGGCTCGGTGGCGTCCTGGGGGAAGCCGAAGCTGAGGTCCGTGGCTGTGCTGTTCGGCCGGACGGACTGTTCGAAGACGTGGTCCACGCCGGCGACCGAGCGCACGAAGACGACCTCGTCGCCGCTGGGTGACATGGCCGGCTCGGACCCCTGGCCAAGCGCGGTGGTGACGGTCCGCAGCAGACTGTCGCGGATGTAGACCTCGCCCGTGCCGGCGTTGGCGAACGCGGTGGACCGGCCGCGGCCGCTGGGCCAGGCGTTGCCGGTCGGCGGCAGATACGGGCCGCCGCTGGAGCCGAATTTGCCGTCGGTCGGGGTGTCGAGCGTCGGCTTGCCGTCGACTCCGGTCGCGGAGACGAACGCCACCCGGGAGACGCCGTCGATGGAGTCGGCGAAGAAGATGTTCTGTCCGGCGGGGTTGTAGTAGCCGATCGGCCGGATCGGGGTGACCACCCAGGTGGGGTGGGACCAGGCCTGGCCACCGGGGTTCACCGCGATGGTGACGCGGTCGCTGCCGTCCGGGTTGCTGACGTCGAGGTTGCCCGAGCCGTCGACGAAGACGGCCTTGCTTCCGCTGGGGCTCCAGGCCAGGTCACGGACGGCGGTGCCGAAGTCGACCGAGGTCCCGTTCATGAGCACGTGGTTTGTGCCATCGCTGATGGTCAGTCCGTTGCCCCCGGTGCCGTTCACGACCGAGACCGGCGCAGCCTTCGCGGACGCGGAGGGGGACCCGGAGGGCGAGGCGGGGCCGCCCGCCAAGCGGGCGGGGGACTTGGCGCCGCAGCCGGTCAGCAGCAGGGCGGTGCCGGCGGCGGCGAGGGCGAGGGCGGTGCTGGTTCTGTGGTGGCCAGCGTGCATGACGGTTCCCCCAGGAGCGGACGAGCGGTGGCAGAGTCGCCTGGATCCGATGCTGGCAGGGCAACGTTCCTGCGCTGTCCGGGAGTTGTCACAGAATCGCCACACGGCCCGGCCGTCAGTGCGGGAGTCCGACCGTCCGGTACGGGGCCAGCGCCCGGAGGAAGTCCGCCGCGTTGAAGATCGCCGGCCGAGACCACGCCCGTGGTGCGCGTCCGCCCGGCGAGCACGCGCTGGACCGCCTCCACCACCAGCGGTGCGGTCACCGGGTAGATGTCCTGGCCACGGGCGGTGGCGCGGCGCTCGACGCCGCCCGCGCGGACCAGGACGTCGACGACGAACGTCTGGTCCGACCGCCCCAGGGCGTCGACCCGCCTCGGGTGACGGGGTGTCCTCGGCGGCCAGGTCCCTGGCGGCCTCGACGGTCATGTAGGTGACGACCTCGGGCACGGCTACGTGGCTGGGCACAGTGACGACATCGCCGATGGGCCCGGGAACCATGGCTGCGCAGGCGCGCTCAACATGCCCCCTATTGCTGTGATCGCGACAACTGCCAGAGCTCCTTGACGGCCCTGATGGCGGATTGCGAAGCGGAATCAGGTCCTGCCGGGTTCGACCAGCAGGAACCGGCGAGGCCCGGAACGGTAAAGCAGGGCGTCCCATCCGGCCTGCCCCAACGCATCGGCCGCCGCGCGCAGGTCTGCCTCGCCAGCGTCGACCGGACGGTGGCCGCGCTGGTAGCCCCAGCTCACCCGGACGCCGCCACGATCCGCTCCCTCCACCACGGCGCCGGCTTCGACGACCTGGTCGCCGTCGACCGCGCGGATTGGGACTCCGGCCGCCTCGAGCGCGAGCGCCACCGCCCGAACCGACTGCGCGCGTTCCCACGGCGCGGGCAAGTCAGCGTGGTCGGGCTGGACCAGGCGCCGGATCTGCAGCAGCGACTCCCAGGCCTGGGCCACCTGATGGGCGCGGTGGGCACCTGAGGTGTCTTGGGGCTGATGTCCGGTGCGAACGGTGAAGCCGTCGCCACCGGCGGTCGCGCCCGAGGGTTCAGGAGAGGGGGGACGCATCGTGGTCGCGACCGTCGCGGGGATCCGGCGGGCGGCCGCGCCCCCAGACGGCCTTGAGTTCGCCCATCATCAGGCTCATGAGTCCGTCGACATCTGCCTCGGGCAGCGAGGTCATCACCGACTTCGCGGTCTCGCGCTGGCCGGACTCGACGAAGCACCAGTGGCCTGTTGCGTCGAGCCACACGTCGAAGTCCCGGTCGGCGTGCGAGAAGCGGACCGTGACGCAGTCCTCGACGGTGACGAGCTCGCCGTGGAGACGCTGCGCGAGTTCGTCGTGCGCGCAGCAGGTGGGCTCGACGGTGGCGTAGTCGATTGCGAGGACGGAGGTGAGAGGGCCGGCGTACTTCTCGCCGTCGGTGCCGTCGAAGGCGAAGGCGTCCGGCCAGGCCACGGGTTCGCCTTTGCCCTCTGGCGGGGTGAGATGGATGGGGCCGACGCGGAAGGTGTCGCGCTGGGCGGCGTGCCAGCCGTCGGCCAGCAGTACCGCGCGGACCTGCTCCCACCCCACCCGCGTCATGACCTTCCCTCTCGTCGGTTCTGCTTGGCCCGGGCGGCCTTCTCGGCCTTGGCCCGCTCCTCGGCCAGGCGCTGGACCTCGTGGGCACGCTCGGTGCGGCGGGCCCGCTCGATCTGCTCCTCGGTCGGGAGATCGGGTTCAGGTTCCCGCATCGTGTACGGCTCGGGGGTGTACTCGACGAAATGCTTCACGACGTGCCTGCTTTGACCGCCTCGCGGCGTACCGTACTTGCGGCGCAGATCGTCGTGGTTTGCCTCGACGATCTGCGCGGCGTAGCTGGGGTTGGCGCGTGGGGCGTCGCGGTGGTCCTCACCGGTCATGTGAAACACGCTGGAGGTCTTGCGGCACTGCGGGCAGGAGCCGGAGTCGTCGCGCAGCCACCCGTCCTCGCAGGCCGGGGACGAGCAGTCGTTTGGAGCCAGCAGGTCCCAGGCGATCTGGTCGCCGCGCTGGACGAGCTCGGGTCCGGTGAGGTTGGAGAACAGCTTGTACCAGCGGCGCTCGATCCGCTCGCGCAGTTCCACGGCGGTGCGGTACTGCAGCTGCTGGTCAACCAGGCGGAATACGTTGTTCGGCACGCCGCCGTGCTGCCTCAGCGCTTCTGTCAGCGGGCCGGGCATCGCCTGTAGCACCCACACGGCCGGCAACTGTCCGGGGCTTTGGAACGGCACCGTCACGACTCCTCCTGCTGGCGTTCGGCGAGCTCGGCCCGGGCCCGCCTCATCGCGCGGGCGTACGCGACGGCGCGTTCCTGGTTGTGATCGGGCTCCGGGTCGGTCATTGCCGCGTCGAGCGCGGACTGGGCTGTGCTCAGCGCGGCTTCCAACGCCAGCCGGTGCCCGCGGGCCAGATGCTGGGCCTGTTTCCGGGCGACCACCTGCAGCTGGCGAATCCTGCTCGGCGGGGTGTGGGCGGCGAGATCCCGCAAGACCGTGACGGCGTTGAGGCGCACGGACGTCGCCCACGCCCCGCTGGACGCCTCCACGGTCAGCGTGCCGCTCCCGGCGTCGAAGCGGATTACCTTCACGTGGCGGGCGATGTCTTGCCCTACCGCCTGTTCCCAGGCGGTGCGGGCCAGCTGCGCGGGGCTGCCGCCCTTGGCCTGCAACAGGTCGAACCCGTCGGACAGGGCCACAGCTAGGTCGATCGGTGGCCCTGGTCGTCCACGTCGCCGCGGGGCTTGAACGGTCGGCCGCTCGACCGTGTGGCGCGCCCGACCAGCGTGCTCCTTGAACGAGCGCAGCGTCACCTTGGCCAGGTCGACGCCGGACAGTTCAGCGTGGTCGTGCATCCGCGTCGCCTTTCCTCAGCTCGGAGCCATGTCGGTGAACCGGGCATAGTGCGGCTGGAACGCGACGGTGATGGTCGCTGTCGGCCCCTCCCGGTGCTTGGCCACGATCAGGTCGGCCTCGCCGGCCCGCGGCGAATCCCGTTCGTAGGGGTCGTCGCGGTGCAACAGGATCACCAGGTCGGCGTTCTCCTCCAACGTTCCGGAATCACGAAGGTCACTGAGCATCGGGCGCTTGTCGGCGCGGTTCTCGGGGCTGCGGTTCAGCTCGGACAGCGCCAACACCGGAACGTTCAGTTCCTTGGCAAGGAGCTTCAGGCAGCGGGAAATCTCCGACACCTCTTCGTACCGGGAAGCGAACGGACGCGTGCCGTAGGTCAGCATCTGCAGCTGGTCGATCACGATCAGGCGGACGTCGTGCTGATCCACCAGCCGGCGGGACTGCGCGCGGATGTCCGTGAACGTCGCATGCCCCGAGTCCTGCACGAACAGCGGGCTGTCGTTCAGGACCTGGATCCGCCGCGCGAGCCGCCTCGAGTCCTCATCGGTCATGGCGCCGGTGCGCATGTGGTGCAGCGCTACCCGGGATTCCGCTGCCAGGATGCGCATGGCGACATCGTTGCGGCCGGACTCCAAAGTGAAGAGCACGGTGGGGAACTTGTGCTTGATCGCGGCCAACCGGATCCAGTCCAAGGCCAGCATCGACTTCCCCACAGCCGGCCTCGAGGCGAGGACCACGAGCTGCCCCGGGTGAAACCCGTTGGTCAGCGTGTCCAGGTCCGCGAAGCCGGTCGGGATCCCGGACATCGCGCCCCTGCGGGAGCCGATCGACTCCAGCTCATCCAGGGCTCCTTCCATCAGATCCGCCAGCAGGACCGCCGGCTCGCCGATGTGCAGCCGCTTTGACGTGCGCGAGAACAGCGACTGCGCCAGATCCACCACGTCATCCACGCACCCGGCATCGGCCTCATCGACCGCGTCGGCAACCTGCTGGGCGGCCGCGCGCAGTTCACGCAGCCGGGCGGCGGAGCGAACCCGCTCCGCCAACACCGTGGCCTTCGGCGCGCCCTTGGCCGCGGCCGTCAACTCGGCCAGACTGCCACCCGCCTTGGCCTGCCTCCGGCGGGCCAGCTCCGCCCCGACCGTGACGGCGTCGACGGCCTTCAGGTCCCCATACAGCGACACGATCACGTCGAAGATCAGACCGTGGCCCCGCTCGGCGAAGTCCTCACCGTCCACGATGCCCAGCACGTCGGCCAGCGCGTCCTTCGAGGCCAGCAGCCTGCCGAGCAAAGACCGCTCCGCCTTCAGATCACCGTCGGCGGCTGAACTCTGGATGTCCCTGCCCTCACCCATGCTGGACATCCCCCTGCTCCCATGAGGCCGTGTCCGGGAAGCGTACCTCCGCCTCGCTGGGCATCCTCTGACTCTCCAGAACTCCTCCGAGCGGTGGGGCCAGCGCAGGCCGGAAGTGGGCGTGCCCGTTTTGCCCTGGAGCCACGTCAAGCCGGAAGAGTGGGACCGACTGCGCCGATAACGCCACCACCGTGCCGTTGATGTCGTCGGGGCCATCCCCGCGGGCGCGGGAAGCAGAACCAGGACAGCTACCGATGCGATGTGGCCATGGGGCCATCCCCGCGGGCGCGAGGAGCAGGTTCCAGCCGCCCGCATCGGTCAGCCGGTTGAGGGGCCATCCCCGCGCTCGCGGGGGTGTTCCGCGCGAGGGCGGCTACCTGATCGAGGAGCACAACTCGGCCCCGCGCTACCGCTCCGAGGCGGGGGAGGCCGGGACCGCGAGGTCGGCTGAGTTCACGGTGTTCCGGTTCGGGCGGCAGATCGACGTCCGAGCGATCCGCAGCACGGACTTCACCGGCGGCAGCCCCGTCACCGACCGGCACGTCGCCGCCTACATCGCCAAGCACGAGACGGGATCACCGTCCACCACGTCAAGCGCCTCACCGACCTCAACCAATACAGTCCCTCGGCCGCACCCGGCTGGGTCGAAACGATGCGGACCAGACGACGGAAGACCCTGATCGTCTGCTCCCGCTGCCACGCCGACATCCACCAGCAGCCGAAAGCGCAGTAGCACCACTGGAGAGCCCGGATGCGGTTAACGTCGCACGTCCGGTTCGGGGACGGGCCGCGCGGAAACGACCCGATCAGGGCACCGCGCCGCGCGGCCTACTCTACGAAGCACCTGCGCAACCAGCTCAAGTCGCTTCCCTGGAGGGACATCCCGCTCCAGGGCCGCACCCGCGACAAGGGCCATGGACGCTCCGAGATCCGCCGGATCAAGGCCTGCACCGTGAGCAACCTCCTGTTCCCCGGCGCCCGGCAAGCCATCCAGCTCAAACGGCGGCGAACCGACCGCAAGACCGGGAGGACGACCATCAAGACGATCTACGCCGTCACCAGCCTCGCCACCGAGCGGGCCGCCCTGGCCGTCCTCGCCCGACTGATCCGCGACCACTGGAGCATCGAGGCCCTGCACCACGTCCGCGACACCACCTTCACCGAGGACGCCTCCCAGCTGCGGACCGGCAACGCGCCGCGAGCGATGGCCACCTGGCGTAACCTCGCCGTCGGCGCCCTGCGATTGAGCGGCGTGACGAACATCGCCGCCGGGCTCCACCACAGCGCGCGCGACCCTCGACGGCCACTCGCGCTCCTCGGCCTCGCGTGATCACAAGACGGGCAGTGCATCCGCTGAAGCCCTGCGATCAAACCGCCAGGCCGTGACGCCGATCAAGGCTCGTCGGGCCAGACCCAGGACTCTTCATCGTCCACCCGCAGTGCGCACATCAGGTCCGTGTTGAAATGTCCGTCAAGCCAGGACTGTAGCCACTGCCGGAAGGTGAGGTCCAGCTTGTGCCGTTCGCCCTGGTCCCACCACCACATCCTCCCCTGAGGTTCCCGGCAGTCGAGTAGCACCCAGGTGGCGCAGCCGAAGTCACAAAGGAAGAACACCCCGCGCGGCGGAGGCGGCGGCACGCCGGGCTCCAGCTCCGCCTCGTGATAGGCGAGGTAGTTGCTGACCGTGGACCAGTTGTCTTCAGATACCCCGTCCATGCCCGCTCGGGGGCCCACCCCGCCGTCGGCGATCTCGGTATAGAGGCGTCGCAGCAACGCCGGCATCTCGTAGCCCAATGCCTGTTCAGCCGCATGGACCGCTGCCCGGGTAGCTGGCGCCGGCGGCTGTCCGCCGCCCGGGAGGTCGGTCCAGCGTCCCGTCGATCCTCGGGACCTGACCGCCGCCAACAGCTCGTCGTCTGTCACGGCTTAGATTCTCGCAGGGCAGACCGATCAGGGGTCACCCGCCCCTGCCCTCGCGTGATCACAAAACGGACGTCAGCCGACTACGCCGAAGCCCTGCGTCCACGCCGACATGACTATCAAGGAGCAGGCACTGGCCCTCACCACACCGGTCACCGCCAGGCCGGGCCGATACCGGCCCACCGACAATGTCCTCGCGTTCCTCGACCGCCTGTGACTATGACGAGACGCCTCGGGCCGACAAATCCCTTGCCCTCCACGACGGCGACCTGAACACTCCCGTTCATGGTCACAACCGCCCGTGGTCTCGTGCTCGACCACTTCCAATGGATCAACGGCCACGCGGATGTCTGGGCGATCTTCCGCGACCCCGAGGCATTGGCTGCAGTGGTCCGCGGCCTCGTCGAGCCGTTTCGTGACGAGCAGATCACTGCGATCTGCGGGATCGAGTCCCGAGGGTTCCTTCTCGGCGCCGCCGCGGCCGTTGAGCTCGGCGTCGGATTCGTCCCGGTGAGGAAGGGCGACGGCCTCTTCCCAGGCGCCAAAGTCACACGCCGGACAGACCCGGATTACCGGAGCCTTCGCCACACCCTGAGGCTCCAGCGGCCTTCCCTGGGTCCAGGCGACCGAGTCCTACTGGTCGACGACTGGATCGAGACCGGGAGCCAGGCTCTCGCCGTCAAGGCCATGATCGAGGAATGCAGGGCGAGTTGGGCCGGCTGCAGCGTGATCGTTGATCAACTCGGTGAAAAGACCAAACACCACCTCGGAACCGTCAGCGCGCTTCTCCCCGCACGCGAGCTGCCACCCTACGCACCGTCGGCATAGTCACTGTCTCGGCATAGATCGAGCTATGCCGATATCGGCATAGCTGGACGAGGTGGGGTATATCCCCTTCGAGGCCGAGGCGGCGAACCTGTTCTTCCAGCTGATCTCGAACAGATACGAACGCGCGTCCGTGATCGTCGCCTCGAACAAGCCCTTCGGCTGGACCAAGACCTTCACCGACCCGCGGCGCTGCGCGGCCATCGTCGACCGCCTGACCTTCAACGGCACCATCATCGAGTCCGGCACCGAGTCCTACCACCTCGCCCAGACCCGGGCCAAGCAGCAGGCCGGCCGATAGCAGGCCTGCGACTGCGATTCCGCACGCGGCGCCGCTTTGATCACGGGCAGGTGTCGTCACGCATGCCTGTCTGGAGACGCGGTGATGATGGGATCGGAGCCGGCGGGCAGAAGCTCAAGCACCGCATTCACGGCCTCCTCGGGGGTATCGACCTCGCAGATCACGAAGGGGCGATGCCTGCGAACTTTGAATCGTCCGTTGTGCAAGGGCTCGATCGATCCGGCCTGCACAGCCCTCCAGGCATAGGTGGTGGAACTGCTGAAGACCAGCGCGAAGTGGCTGGTGAACGGATACAGCCGACGGAGTCGTGGTTGAGCGGCAGCGACTTCCAACAGGGTGACAAGGCGCGGATACGGGCGTCCGGGTGAACGAATCTCGTGAACCGCCCATTCCCACTGCGCTTTGAGTTGAAGGGCCCTCCAACGGGCGTCGACAGTATCGGCTGGCCCGCGGCTTCGTGCTGCAACCATGTCCGGGAGGACCGGTCTCGGTGGCAGGAGCGGGTGCTGATCAGAGGTGTCGTTGTTCGCTTCCACGGACACAGTGTCGCGGCCCGAGCCTGGCATCGGCGATCAGATAGCGAAAATCACGGACAGCAGTCGTCCCGTCAGCCGGGTCCAAGCTGAGCTGGCCCCGGCTTCCGGCCAGGAGTGGCCCCCTCGGGTATTCGATCTCCCGAGGCCCGCCTGTGCGATGATCCTCGGGTGGATGGCCCTGCTCCTGGTTCTCGTCGCTCCCTGCTCGTTGCGTCGCTCACGGTCGTGGCCGCCGATGCATCGGAACAGCTGGCTTGGGTGGACCGATACCGGATGCTGACGGACGAGATCGCGCTGGACTTCGAGCACGCTTACCGAGGCGTGGCCGGCGCTGGCGAAGCTGAACTCGATCGGGAAGTCTTGTCAGATCTCAAGACGATCGACGAGATCTTCGACGGTATGAGCGGCCAAGACCAGGCGGACCGCTGGAGCGATGAGGCAGTGGCGTCCGACCCTGGATGGGCCGAGACAAGAGCTTTGGCCCGCCGGGTTCTTCAGGTACGGGTGGGCGATTGGCGCCTGCCGATGCCGAAGCTGCGCGAGTGGCCGTGATCAGGGATCATCCACTCGCGGTAGGACAGGTGCTCGCGTTCGGCTCGGTTGACGATGTCGGCGAACTGGGCCCGCATGGTCGGCAACCTGGGAACGCGGCAGGCGGTATCGATCGCGGCATCGGAGGCGGGCTCGGTCAGGGTGTGGGCACGATCTGCTTGGCGCGGACCGGTCCCGGCGCATCCGCCACCACCTCCACGATGTCCCGGTAGGCCGCCGGGAGCACGTCCGGCCCCATCCCGGGCTGCCAGTTCGGCACGCTCAGCACCCCGATGACCTGCAGCTTTGCCCCCGCATATGCCGACGCCACCCGCTCACCCACAGGCTGCCCTGCGGCATCGACCGTCACTGCGGGCATCTGCAGCGTCATCTCCGCGAGCACCTCGGCGACCGTCTCCCGCGCGATCCGCAGGCGCCCCAGTCCCTCCCGGGCCAGCTTGTTGGAGGCACGCGAGGCGGCTGCCCGGGTGCGGGTGGAGGTGCTGGAGGTCGAACTCGCTGCGGTGTCTTCCAAGTTGGAAGCCTTGACAATTGCTCAGATAGCGTCCCGCGCAGCCGTAGAGCACATGGCTTGTCACGATCCGGCGCGTGTCCCGGCGGAGGTGGCAGCGAAGCGGTAACTCCTCGACCTGGTCCTGGGCTGGCCGCATGGCCGTTTCCGCGTCAGCGGCATGGAGTTCCCGTGCGACAACAAGACCGACCCCGCCACAGGCGACGGCGGCCATGACGAGCCGGTCCTGGCGGTCCTGACACTGCTCGCAGCGCCCTACCGGTCGAAGTCGAAGACTTGATGTTGCCACGAAGGCTGCGGGCTATGGTGAGTACATGACTGACCATGGTCGCCCCGGTAAGCTTCGAGCGGTCTTCGCCCGGAATCAGGCCCAAGCTGCCCCCGTGGCCGCGCACCTGGACGACGAAGTCATCGAGATCCTGGAGCGCCACGCGCCCCCACCTGCGGTGGACGTGCTCACCGACGCCTTGTCGATGCGAGACATCACAGCACAGGCCGAGGCCGCCGTCGATGGCGCGGGCGTCATCCTCCATCTGTCCGAGGGCGACGCCCGGGCGCTCGCGAACTACCTCAACGGGCCTTTCATGGAGCCCGCACCAGGCGCGCCAGTTCTTCGGGCTTGTGTGGTGGGCGACGGCACGGGTACTGGCGAGGACCCTTCGGCGCCGCCGGTTAGTGACAGTTGAGATTCGCCACGGAACTCTGCCCGACATTGGTGCCGTAGCGTCCGAGGTATTCAACCTCAAGGGACACGATCGTGTAGAACGGCTGCTTGACGACGGAGAACGCGCAGTTCATGGGTGCGTTCACGTAGCCGCTGCACGACTTCCAGCCCGAGTCGCCGTGTCCGACGTTGGCGCCGCCCGTGAGCGGGTTGCCGCGCATAAGGTCGACTACCAAGCGGCAAGCCTGGGGCCCGGGGGTCGAGCACCCGGTGTACTTGGACTGCCCGTAGACCGCCCCGCCCGAGGTGACCTGGAAGGGTGCCTCAAGGTTGACGTTGCACCATGCCCCCACGGCATCCGTCGGGTTCATGGGGGTCACCTGCGCGCTGGCGGGGCTCAGGAGCGGGTTGAGCGCGGGGTTGAGGTGTGCCTTCCCCGATTGAGTGATGATCGTCCCGACCTGCGCGTGCAGGGTGGGTGTTGTGGGTGCGGTGGCCGCCGAGGCGCTGGCCGTTCCGGCGGCGAGGGTGGTCGCGAGGGCTGCGGCGCCCAGTGCGGTTGTGAGGCTACGGATGCGCATATTGCACTCCTTGGCTGTCGGTAACGAAGGTGCCCCGTGCACCGTCCGTGTCGACAGAGCCTCACGCTACGAGGTCGTGCACGACCGAACTATGGCCCGGGTAGGGCCTGGCGCGATTTCTGCGGCCATGGTCCGGAATTGACCTGTCCATGTCGCAATGGGCGCGATTCTGGAGATGCGCGCCTCAATCGATAGGGGTCGCGGGCGTCGGGGACCGTGTGCCGTGGCGACCGGGGGCGTCGGTGAAGCAGGCCCCGCGAGAGGCGGGCTGATCTTGTCATTGGCGGCGCCCACCGTCGAAGCGGAGTGCGTCTTCGCGTTCGTACCGGCCAGCCAGATCGACTCGCTGCGTTGCGACTCGCCGTACTACGTCGGGCTCGGCGACAAGGCCCCCGCCAAGCCCTACCTGCTCCTGCGGGACGGTGATGCGCGACTCCGGGCTCGTGGCCGTGACCAAGGTGACGATGCGGGAACGCGAGTCGCTCGCGGTGCTGCGGATCCTGGACGACGTGCTGCTCCTGCAGACCATCCGCTGGCCCGACGAGCTGCGCCCCACCGAGGGCATCAAGCGGCCAGCAGCGGCGAGGCGGTCCACAAGAACGAGATCAAGATGGTGCTGCAGCTCGCCGAGGCCAAGGGCGAGGGCGACGACCTGGACGAGGAGCGGGACGCCTACGTCGTCGCGATGCAGGAGCTGCTCTCGGCGAAGGCCGGCGGCGACCAGGTCAAGTCCGCCGCCGAGCCCGCCGTGGCCGGGGCCCCGCTCGTGGACATCATGGCGGCCCTGAAGGCGTCGATCGCGGAGACCCAAGCACAGCGCGAGGCCGCCGCCGCGCCGGCGAAGAAGACCACGGCCAAGAAGACGGCGAAGCGCAGCGCGCCGAAGCGCGCCTCGTAGCAAGGGGCTACTGCGCGCCGTCGACCGCCTCGCGGCCGGCCTTCTGCAGCGCGTAGTCGGTCTCCTTTGCGAATCCCTCGGCACGGGCCTGTTCCATGACCGGGTGCTGCCGGATCTGCACTGCGAGGCCGTCGCGCTCGGCGCGCAGGCGGGCGAGTTCCGCCCGTTCCGGGCCGTCCTCGGGCCACACCGCCCGCTCGCGCCACTGGTCCTCGCCCGGGAACATCGCCCGGCGCTCGGCGGCGACCTTGTTGCCGTAGTCCTCGGCGGCTTGCCGCGCCGCGTACAGGTCACGCTGGAGACTGATCAGCTCTTGGGGGAGGGGGAGTGCATCGGCCACGGCATGGATCGTAGGTGCGAACACTGACAGGAGCCGCTGACCGGGGCCGCCGACACGCCCGCCGCCCCGGTCGGGGCGCGCAGCAGGATCGTTGCGCGCGGCCGTCTGAGGGCCTCGGTGCCCGCGGCGTGGCAAGCTGGCGGGCATGTGCGGCCGCTACGCATCAACCCGGAAGCCCGAGGACCTGGTCGAGCTCTTCGAGGTCACCCGGTGGAACCCGACCGAGGCCCTGGCACCGTCGTGGAACGTCGCCCCGACCAACGACGTGTGGGCGGTGCTGGAGCGGGCCGATCGGGAGACCGGCGAGCTCGGCCGCGAGCTGCGGCCACTGCGCTGGGGCCTGGTCCCGTCCTGGGCAAAGGATCCATCGGTCGGATCTCGGATGATCAACGCGCGGGTGGAAACCGTGCACGACAAGCCCGCGTACCGGCGCGCCTTCGCCAAGCGTCGCTGCCTGCTTCCCGCGGACGGCTTCTACGAGTGGACGGCCGTTGCGGCCACGCAGGACCGCAAGTCCTACAAGCAGCAGCCTTGGTTCATCACTCCCGAGGACGGCGCGCCGATGGCGATGGCCGGGTTGTACGAGTGGTGGCGCGACAAGACCCGCGATGAGGACGACCCGCTTGCCTGGTGGGCCACCTGCACGATCATCTTCCCTGTCAAGTCAGCGTGTTGCTGAGAGGTCGCCTCCGCCCTCAATCCGGACGCCCGGGCCGACGTCACGCGTCGGCCGCTGTCGACGCCGGTCTGTCTGCGAGGCAGTTGATCAGTAAGCTTCCCGCTCGCGGATGCTGTGATCCGCACCCATGACTGGAGGGGTAGTGGCGGCGAACATAGGCGGGGTCATCGGCGCATCGGATCGCGATCACGCCGAGCTTGAAGCCCAGCGGTGCCGTGCCAACCTGGCAGCCGGAAACGTCGCCCACGCCGCAGCCCACCTGGGCCGAGCTCTCGCACACGATCCCTCCCTCGAGTCCGCGTACGCCTGCCTCGGCGAACTCGCCGACGCTGCGGGATCGCCCGCGGCGGCGCGGGAGCTCTTCAAAGGCGACGGCACCTCCGTCGCTCCTGGGAACGCTGCCGCGATCATTGCGCTGCTCGCCGGGGAGGGTGAGGTGTCCAAGGCGGTGGAGCTGCTCGGCAGCCTGGTTGCCGCCGCCCCAGCCAAGCCCTGGGCCGCGGCCCCGTGGTTCAGCCCGGACCTGGCGCTCTCGCTCCCCGAGATCTCCATCGGCCGTGCCGTGACGGCGATCTGGCAGGCGATTGGTAATCCCGCGCCGCCGGAGACTGCGCGGGTCCTGACGCCGTGGTTGGCGCTGGCCCGCACCGCCGCGTCGCGTCCCGGTCTCCGGCCCGACGCCCTGTGCGCCGCCTCTGCCCTGGCCCGGCGGCTCGGTGCGCACCAGGACGCGATCGAGTGGTGCCAGAAAGCCGAGGAACGCGAGAAGCGGTCCAGCGGCGGGGTGTCGCAGCACACGCTGATCATGCTCGGCTACGCCTACCGCGACAGCGGACAGCCCGAACTGACGATCCAGGCCTGGACCCGGGCCAGCCAGTTGAACCCTGCCAACGCCGATCTCCTGCTCGACCTTGCGGACATCACGTTCGACCAAGGTGACTTCGCCCTGTCGCTGCGCTGGGCCGAGCGCGCGGCGGCGCGCAACGCTTCCTCGCCGAAGGCGCAAGCCGCGCTCCTGGCGGCCCGGTTCCGTGCGGGCAGCAACCCGGTCGATCTCGTCGCGGACGTCTCACCCCTGATAGAACTCGCCGATCTGTCCGCGGCGCACCCTCAAGCGTCGTATATCCGCCAGTGCCTTTCGCGGGCATGCAACGGAGCGCCTTGGCTCATGACCGTTCCACCGCCGACCGAGGCGATCTGCGCAAGCTACGGGGAACTGACGCGGATTGAGGAGTCGGGCTAGGGCCGGGTCGACAACGTTCGGACGTTCATGACCTCCCTTGAGGCGCCGACCGCGATGAGCCTTCACCGTGCCCGCTTCCCGCAAGCCTCGATCGAGGTGGGGCCGGTGATAGAGCCAGACCCGCGCGCCCCCGTGAAGACGGACTTCGGGCCGCCGCTGTGGAGCTACCACGGCACCGAGGCCGCCGCGACGGTGCCGCCGCCCTCACCGCAAGCCCTCGAGCTCGTCCACGACATCGCCAAGGGGATCTGGGCCGATCCGCTGGTCGCCTACGATCAGGCGGCCGGCTTCGGAGCACTGGATTCCGCCGATTTCCTCGGGCTGCTCGCCCACATGCCACCGCCGCTTGAGTCGTCCTGGGTGGCGATCGGGCGCAAACACCCTCTGTACTGGCAGCGGTTCGCCCAGACCTGGGTGTGCGTCGGGATCCTGCACCACCGACCCGACGAGCCATGGCCCCAGTCCGCCCGGCGCACGCTCCTGCTTCGCCTGCTTTTCGGGCCGGAAGACTGGACCGTCGAGGCGGCGGCGTTCGCCCTGTGCGTCAGCGCTTGGCGCTTCCCGGCGCAGCGCGCGGAGATCGCCAAGGCCATCGGGCAGCGGTACCTGCACGCCGCCAAGGCCGTCGGTCGGAGGCCGACGCAGCTTCATGATCCGCTCTCGCGAGTCCTACTGATCTGCCCGGGCATGGACCCCAAGCTGGCGCGTCAGGCCCGAAAGGCTGTGGCCGAGCAGCGTGAGGCAGCTGGCGCGGCGGACGTCGAGCGGCGAAAGGATTCGCTGCTTCGAGGGTGGAAGCGCCGCAAGGACGGATAGGCCACGGCTGCGCGACGCGAGCCCGGCCTGCTCTGCGGGCAGTTCTGATCTTGAGTGGTGCCGGCCGAGCGAAGTCTCGCCTGGGGCCTCGTCCTGCGCCTAGCCGACGACCTGTACGTCGGCGGCTGGGCCGTGAGCGACCCGCGACTGCCGCACTACGATCTTGTCCGTCATCTCGGCGACCCGCGGCGCGCCATGTCAGCAGCCCGCAATCCCGCCCTGCCGGTCGAGGCGATGCACCGCCCGCTCGACCTTGCCGGAGTGTCCGGTCTGGAGGCCTCATGAGGTTCACCGTCCCACCGCCCCCGCTCGACCTTGCCGAGCACTTCCCGGATCTGCTCCCTCACGCGCGGTCCACCACCCTGCTCTACCCGCGTGCCGGGGCGCCGAGCCGCCAGGAGAGTTCACTTGGAGGCCCGTTGCTGTGGCCTGCGAACGAGCCATGGCCGATGTGCTCCGCCTCCGGCCACTGCGCGATGGCATACGGTTCCGCAGTGGTGGGGCCGGCCCCGGTGGCCGCGGTGCCGGTACTGCAACTGTTCGCCCGGGACGTTCCGGCTCTGATCTTCCCCGTCGGCAGAGACGTGCTACAGGTGCTCTGGTGTCCCCTGGTGCACGACGAGGGTGACCAGTGGTGCCCAGTTCCCATGATCAGGTGGCGCTCCTCGGTAGAGACTGCCGCAGAGCCCCTGCTGGACGATGCACCGCAGCCGTACGAGTTTGACGAGGACTTTCTGCCCCGCGCGTGTTCGGTCCACCCGGCTGAGACGGTCGAGTACCCGAACTGGGACATGCCGCAAGAGCTGTCCGAGCGTGTCGGGCGGTGGAGCGAGGAGATGGAGCAGACGCTGGGCATCTCCTACTTCGACGCGTTCAGCACCTCCCAGAGCAAGGTCGGCGGTTATCCGGGCTGGACCCAGTCCCCGCAGTGGCCCGACTGTGCCTGCGGAGAGCGCATGGAGCACCTTGTGACCGTCTCGGCCAGCGAGTCCTGCGGGCGCTGGCTTCCGGTCGAGGAGCGAACCGGTCCCGGATCCGGATGGGACCACGGCACCGCGCCGGAGGACAACAGCCACGGCATGGATATGGGTGACATGGGCGGCGTCTACATCTTCGTCTGCCGCAGCTGCCCTGGCTGGCCCACAGCTCATCGCTACGACTGCTGAAACCCGGAGGCCTTGGGGTTGCTCGCCGACGTTCCGCTTTGTCCTGGGTGTTGCGCGACATTGTAGGTGAGGACGAGGGCGATGTCCCCGGCGTCGACGAAGCGGTGTTATGAGGCCCCTGCGGCCTTCAGGTCGCAGGGGCCGTGGTGAACATGGTGTCGGCGTCAAACTCGTCATGTCGCTGGTGGGTCGCGTCACCCGTGGCTGTATGCCCAACCGGGTGGCAGCAAATTGGACCGTGGGACTCGTTGTTCTGGGGTTACTGACCTTCGAGGCGTGATGTCGTCGGGGGCTGACGGAGGGTAATCGTCGCGGTATGCCGGTTGTATGAGGTATCCGCAGGGTGGTGGGCTGACGCCTGAACGTCAGGTGTTCCGCGAGCGGATCCGGATGGAGGCCGCCGAGCGGTTCGCCGCAGGGGCCTCCAACGGGGAGGTCGCCAGGGACTTACGGGTGAGTGTGCGCTCGGTTCAACGGTGGCACCGGGCCTGGCAGGATGCCGGACCCGAGGGGCTGCGGTCGGCGGGGCCGGTCTCCATGCCGAAGCTGAGCGACGCGTTGTTCGCGGTGCTGGAGGTCGAGCTGGACAAAGGTGCGGTTGCGCACGGCTGGCCGGACCAGACCTGGACCCTGGCCCGGATCAAAACACTGATCGGGCGGCGCTTCCACAAGTCGTTCACGCTCTCGGGCGTCTCGCAAATGCTGCGCCGTCATGGGTGGAGCCATCAGGTCCCGGC
The DNA here is from genome assembly GCF_041261265.1 of Streptacidiphilus sp. MAP12-33. NCBI lineage: Bacteria > Bacillati > Actinomycetota > Actinomycetes > Kitasatosporales > Streptomycetaceae > Streptacidiphilus > Streptacidiphilus sp. MAP12-33. The sequence goes on along the minus strand of NZ_JBGCCA010000053.1, from coordinate 32,496 downwards.
CCGGCGCGCGGTCGAGCGGGACGAAGCAGCCGTGGCCGGCTGGGTGAAGGAGACCTGGCTCTCCGTGGAAGCACCGCGGCGGCGCTCGACGCCTACCTCGTCTTCGAGGACGAGGCCGGCTTCTCGATGACGCCGCCCACCGCCCGCACCTGGTCCCGCCGCGGCCATACCCCGATCATCCGCGTCCGCGGCCGCTCCCAGCGCCGCATCTCCATCGCGGCCCTGACCTGCTACAAGACAGGCGAACGTTCCCGACTCATCTACCGGCCACTCGTCCACCCGGACCACAAGACCGGAGGACGCCGCAGCTTCGCCTGGACCGACTACCGCGACCTGCTCACCGTCGCCCACCGCCAACTCGGCGAACCGATTGTGCTGGTCTGGGACAACCTCAACGTCCACCGCGATCGCCGCCTGCGCGAGTTCATCGACGCCCAGGACTGGATCACCGTCCACTGGCTCCCGCCCTACGCACCCCAGCTCAACCCAGTCGAGGGGATCTGGTCGTTGCTCCGCCGCCGATGTCAGGCCAACAGAGCGTTCACCGACCCCGCTCACCTGATGCGTGCCCTGAAGCGGGGCTTGCGTGAGGTCCAGTACCGGCCCGACCTTATCGACGGATGCCTCACCGGAACCGGCCTCGCCCCGGCTGCCTAATCGCAGAACGGGTCCTCTCCCGTGATCTCGGTCGCGATCGCGTGCAGGCCCCACTGTTCGACGCTACCGTCCACGAACCCCGTCAGGAACTGGACGATGCCACCGTCGTAGTGCCACCAGCTGCCGCCTCGGGTGGCGACCGTGACAGTCCACTGGGCGGGAGTCCCGTTCGTGGACCACAGGAAGTAGTCCCCCCAGTCCGTCGCACCCCAGGGGAGAAGACCGCCAGGCGCTGGGAAGGGTCGCACTGGGGGATCTCCGTGAGCGTCCTCGCACCAGTCTCCGATGATCTCAAGCTCGTCGAGCGTCGCCCGCACCCACGCCTGCTCGCGTCCCGGCAGCGGGGAGGTGACGGCCAGGGAGTCCCCAATGGTCAAAACGGGGAAGTGCTCGGCGAGGAGCATGAAGTCCGGGGGCAGGGCCGTGCCCAGGCCCCCCTCCATGACCGACCAGTCAACTACAGCCGGCGTGGGGCGCCTCAGCGCAGCCAGCCCCGGCGACGCATTCTGGAACGCTGCCAGGGCCTCTGCAGGGTCCTTCAACCGGTATGACGGGGCCTGGGTGCCAATGGGGTCATCCACGAAGGCAACCCTGCCAGTAGAACCCCATGCCCACACAGGCGGGTGGCAGCATCGCCCTGACACACCTTCGGCGCCCGCCCGACATCACGCCTTCAGGCTCAGTAGATTCATCGGGTGATCGATGAACCCCTCAGGCGTCTGACCAGGGCCGAATACGACGGCATCTTGGACCGCTTCGATGCCAAGTTCGACTTCCGCCCCAACATCTATGCCTTCCCGGGGATCATCGAGACTTCGCCGTCGATCACGTGGAGCCTCGACGCGCTGAGCGATGACCCTGGCGACCGGAAGCTCGACCGTCTGGTCGACGTGGTGCAGGAAGGACTCGCTCGCTGTAGCGCCTCTGGGGAGTCGTTGTGGATCTTGGACTGGCAGCACACGTGCTATCGGCTGCGTCCGGATCTGCCGACGACCGACATGTTCCTGCCCCGAGTTCTTGAAGGGCGCTCGCGTGAGGGCTGGCCGCTCAGCCCGTATCCGGACGGGGACTACTTCATCTTCCTGGCGGAGGACCTGCGTTTCGGCACCTTCGGCCACCCCTGGGAACACTCGCTCTGCGTGTTCGGTGGCGAACTGCTCGATGCTGTGCAGGACGACCTGCAGCAGTTGCTGCAGGTCGTCCTCCGCCGGGACGGGATGCCGGTCGGCTGACCGGCCGTCACGCTCTGGTACTTGTCACATCGCAGCAGCTTCGGGAGTACAGGGCCGGGAGTCTGTCAGGGGCTTTAACTGGAGCGCCTTTGGTAGGCAATGGTGATCCCGTAGACCAGGATGGCGCCCAGCACCCACCCCAGCACCATCAGGAAGGTGGCCACCCAGCTGGTGGCACCCAGCGTGAGCCACAGCGTTCGCTGCCCGAAGCTGACCACTGGCAGGAGCAGGTCGAGGGTATAGAGCGCTGGCTGCAAGTGCTTAAGGGCTCCGTCGGTGTCACTTCCGTAGGCGACCACTAGCGTCTCGCTGGGCTTCAACTCGTCGCGACGGATCGAGAAGAATACGGTCCCGAAGATCTCGAAGACCGCCAGCAACCAGAGCACTCGCTCCGGGTGGTAGCCGTAGCCGATGGTAATGCGCAGCAGCCTGGACCAGATCTGCTCGGGCCAGCCCTGGCGTGGCCGCTCCTTCTGGCCTTCGTACATGACGTTCCGGGCGGCGTCGGCGCGGCCCGCGGCCCGGTAGACGGCGGCGAGTTGCTCGTAGATCTGAGCCGAATAGGCGCTGCCCTTGAGCCAGTCAATCCGGGTGCCAACGCTCCTTGTGTCGAAGTCAGATAGGGACGTGTAGGTGAAGTCGGCCAGCAGCGTTTTGGCTTCGGGCCAGAACGTCAGGTCGTCATCCAGGAGGCCTACGCTGGCCTGCTGGAGGTCGACCTGGCCGCCCACGGCGCTGTCGGCCCTGAGTTCCAGGGTGCCGGTAACGGTGGTTCCCTCGAGGTCGAGCGCCACGCCGGCGCGTCCGCGACTCAACTTCGGCTTGATGATCCGTAGGTCGCTGCCGATCCGCGCCGCGCGCATGCGGAGCGTGCCCTCCACGACGAGGCCCTCGTGAAACTCTACGTCCTGCGCGGCCTTCAGGCCGTCCAGGACCAGGGCATCTAGCTCAGGCAGGTGGACCTGGCCGCCGACCTTAAGTTGACCAACCGTCGCAGCCCTGAGATCGACCAGGCCGTCGGCCCGGAATTTGTCCTCCAGAAGCAGGCAGGTGCGGACCGTGAGCTGCTGGGCAGAGATGGCGCACCGATCGGCGTTCTTGAAAGACCCGTCGGACAGGTCGGCCTCGCCGCCGATCTTTGCTCCGGTCAGGTTCACTGTGCCAGTCGCGGTGAATCCCTTGCTGAGCCGCAGGTCGCGGGTGATCTTCACGCCGCGGGCGTCGAGGGCGGCCTCGTTGGATCTGGGGCAGGAGATGGACCCGCCCCGGCAGTCGAGGGTTCCTTTGATCACCGAGTCGGCCAGGATGACCTTCCCCACTGCGCGGAAGCCGTTGCGGTCGGTCTCGGTCGGCGAGGAAGCAGTTGTGAAGTTGACGTCGCGGGCGTGGAGGCCGCGTGCGTCGATCGCGGTGTCCGAGGGGTGGAGGAACTGAGCGCCTTTGGCGTCCACGTTGCCGTTGACGGTCGCGCCGGCCAGCAGGACGGCGCCCTCCGCGGTGAAGCCGTCCCCGAAGACCAGGTTCTGCTCGACATGGGCTCTGGCCAGGTCAAGGGCTGGGGCGTTGCCTGAGTGATGAAATTTGGCATTCCCGAAGTCCAGCGATCCGCCGATCTTCGCTCCGGTCAGGTCTACTGCGCCGTCCGCGAAGAACCCCTCGACGAAGAACATGTCCTCGCCGATCTTCAATTCGCTGGCACGCAGGGCTTTCCTGCCACGGCAGTTCAGCGTCGCCTTGCGGAGGTCGAGCTGACCCTCGATCCGCGCCCCGATCATGTTGGTCAGGCCTGTAACAGTGGTCCCCCTGAAGAATGCGTCAGAGCCGACCGAGATCCCGGACATTTCCAGAGTTGCCTTCGGTTCCTCTCTGCCGAGGAAGACGGCGTTGCTCAGGTCAAACTGTCCCTCGACCTGGGCACCGGTGAGTTCAACGAAGGCGCAGGTGGATCCCTGGAGGTAGACATTGGTCTCGGTGTGGAGCTGGCCCGCTTTGAGTCCGGCCAGGTGGCAGCCCACCAAATAGACACCCGGAGCGGTTGCCTGTTCCAGGATGGCGACCTCGAGGCATGACAGCCCGTCAGTTGCAGGGTGCCGCTCAGTGTGGCGGCCTCGAAGTCGAGTTTGCCCTCGATCCTGGCACCCTTCAGTTGCAGCCGGAGGACCCGCGGGGCGAGTTCTGGATCGGTGAGCAGGTGACGGATGACGGACGCCCGGATGGTCCGGTCGGGCCCCCAGTTCTCGCCGTGGCTGGGGTCGCCGCTGCCGAGGTCGAGCTCTGCTCCTCCCGAGAGAACCTTCAGGTAGAGATCACGCTCCTGGCCCTTCCAGGGTGCGAGGTTTGCTGGGAGATCCTTCGTCGGCATCGCGTGCTCCCTGGGCTCTGACTCGAACAACCGTCGCTGCCAGTCACGCTACGGCGGACCACCTGCAGCGGGGCGCGCCTCCACCTGTGGCTTCTCCAGTCACACCCGTTCGGGCCTGGTGTGGGATTTCTCCTCGCGGCGGAGCCCCGACCAGGCCGTGCGCAGCCCCCGCCGAAAGCCGATCATGATGGTTCTTCGGGAATCCTGAAGAACCATCATGATCGATTCAATCCGTTCGCCGTCAACTACAGAGCTGACCTGGGGCAACGAGCTGTCCGCAGGCGGCGGAACTCATGGGATATCCCACAACCGCAGGAGCGTCAGCGCGGGCCGCGGCCGTTCGGCGGCGTGGTGAGGCTGCCGCGGTGGAGCGGGGTGACGTTCGGTTGGTGGCCGGCCAGGATGTCGCGTAGTTCCTGGGTCTCCAGGGTGAGGCGGGTGTTCTCGGCGAGGAAGCCCTGGACGTCGGCCTGCAGTGCGGCGATCTGGGTGTTCTTGTTGGCGAGAGTCTTCTTCAGTTCGGTGATCTTGCGTCGTAGTCGGATCTCGACGTCGGGCGTGGCTCCGCGAACCTTGACCTTCTCGTAGAAGTCGTTCTTCAGGTCGATGTGGCGTTGGGTGAGGGCGTTGCGGGGGACGCCGGCTTCGATGGCAAGGGCGACGATGGTCCAGGCGCCGTTGGAGCGTTCGGGGACGCCGCCCAGGATGCGTTCCATGGCGGCGCGGATGCGTGTGCGTTCGTCGGGGGCGGGGTTCATGCAGGGTTCTCCTGGTGGGTGATGCGCGTGCGGTCGTGGTCGTCGGCCCAGGCGCGAAGCCGAACGGCGTTGGCGTGGAGCCGCTGTGCGATCGGGGCCGGCGTTCGGAAGGCCTTGGCCTCGAGTTGGGTGGCGCGCCGGCGGAGCGCTGCTGCCTGCTTGTCGGTGCGGATGGTGTTCGCGCAGCCGGGGACGCAGGCGTGGAGGGTGGGCTGGCTGTTGGGTCCGTCCTTGGCGCACAAGGCGCGGTCGGCGCGGAACAGGCACAGCAGCAGGGCGTGGGGATTGTCGTGGAGGACGGCGCCGTCGCGGGCGAGATGCTGTTTGGCGAGTGTGTGTTTGCGGGCGAAGCCGGCGGTGACGAGGGCGGGGCCGAGACGTTTCGTGGCTGCGGCGGCTCGGAGGGCCTGGCGGGCAGCGGGGCCGGAGACGCCTTCGCCCTCCTGAAAGCGTTCGTGGAGGTCGGCGGCGGCGTCCGCGGTGGCGAGTGCGGTCTCCAGGTCGAGCAGATGGTGGATGCCATGTCGTGAGCGGCTGCCGTAGCGGCCGGACTCGTCCGTGTCGAGGGCGGTGCGCAGGTGGCCGTACTGGATGGCGAGGGCGACCAAGCCACCGGGACGGCGGGCGATGTGCCAGGCCAGGGTGCGGCGGAAGCGTGCGGTGCCGATCCGCCCGCTCGGGTCGGGCGGGATCACCTCGCCAGGCAGGTCATGTTCCGCGGCTTCGGCGCTGGCCCAGGCCACGAGGTCCTCGATCCGATCGGACATCACGCCCACTCCGAGCGCCCTGGTGCGATGCTGGGTGCGGTTGGGGTCGTGGATGCCGGAGCCGAAGAGCAGCGCACCGGCGGGAACGAGTTGTTCCAGCAGACGGATGGCCGTGACGACGGGGGTGATGGCCACCCAGGGGACGGCGCGCTCGGCTCCACTGGGCAGGTGGTTGCCGGTGTCAGGGTCCGTGGCGCTCTTGAAGTGCTGGCTGCGAATCAGCAGGTACGGCTCACCGTTCTCCTCGTCCGTCGCCTCCGGGTCGTCGTCCCAGTCCCCGTCGTCGGGATCGACGTCGTCGAGGTGCATACGGATCAGATGGCGCGGCCGGGGTCCGACGGCAGGCTGCTGGGGATCGGGGCAGCAGCCGGAGCGCAGGGCGAGGACTACTGGCGGGAGGGGGTTATTCCGACCGTGCACTATTCCTTCCCTCGCGCCCGGCCAACAGGGGCACGCCCGCGGTTCTGCCCGGCCCTCCGGACACACGTGAGCGTGGGACTGTCGTCCCCAGCCGCTATGGTGCGGCGCATGCAATCGCTGATCACCGCCATCGCCGAACACCAAGAGGCCGCCGATTTCCTGGCCTGGCCTGGTGACTTTGACCTTGATCGAGGGGACCACGTCGGGCCCAGTGGCCGAAGCGCGGGTCGTCGGGCATCTCGACCAGGCCGGGGGATCGCGCCGCGTCCTCACAGCCCTGCTTGATTGAGCACCTGGTGCATCGTGTTCACGGGAAGCAGCCGGTTCGCGGCAGCTCCTGCGGCAACGGCGGAATCGGCGGCACCGAGTAGGCCGATCAGCCGGTCGGCTGGAATGGCGGGGTTGGTCGCGGCTCGACGTCGTACGGTGTCATCGTCGTCGGTCAGCAGAGCCTCGATCGTATCGGCTGGCAATCCGGGGTGTGCTGCGGCGACCGCGCGGTCGTGGGGCTCATCGGAGCGGGCCAGGCCGGTAGCGGCATCGGCGGGGAAGTTCTTGTGGGCGAGCATGTCCCACCGGCTGTAGCTGGTCCACTGCTCGGCGATCTGGGCTAGCAGCCAACCGGGGGCGTTCGGCTGTCGCTCGCACACGAATAGTCGAACCGCGAAGCTTTCGTCGTCGGCGAGGATCTCGACAAACTCGTCTGGTAGATCGGCGCGCATGGCCAGGGTCTTGCGGAAGATCTGGTGCCGGCTTCGGGCGAACGCCAGCTGATCTTGCTCGGACAGGTTTTCGGTCAGCAGCCAGCCGACTATGGTGCTGCTGCGGTCGTCGTAGTCGACCGGTATCGACTCTCGCAACTCCGGGTCGAGGCCGCGCCGGGCGACAACAGCCGCGCGTACTTGGTTGTTCGGATCACGCGCCAAGTCCGCGATGTGCTCGGCCGACAGTGTCGGGTTCGCCGCCACCGCGGCGCGCAAGTCCGGATTCGCCAGGAATCGGCCAGTCAGACCGGCGTCCAGGTCGGCGACTTCGGCAATCTGTCGCAGCAGACCCTCGCTGTAGGCATTGTCTGCAGCGGAGTCGATTTCGGCAAGCATGGCGCGTGCGGCCTCTGTGGGAAGCGGACCATCCAGGCGGAGCAGAAGCATCTGTCGCCCAAAAGCGCCGGTTGCCCGCGACAGGAGTTCTCCGATCCGGCCGGTCGGCGCCAAGGGCCATTCGCTAGCGGCGATGGCGGCCGTTCGCGAGTCCGCGTCATCGAGCATCCTGGCCCGCACATCGTCCGGCAGGTGACGGTTGAAGGCCAGAGCGCGGCGGACTTTCGGTTCTGGGTCATGGGCCAGTAGTTCGTAGACCTCGCGCAGCAGCGGGTCCGGGATTCGGCGCCCGTGTACACCGACTGTGGTGAAGTACTCCGATCCTTCAGCCAGCCAGCCTCGCACCCGCGGGTCGGCGTCGCCGGCGAGAACGACCTGCACCGCAGGCGGGAGGCTCGGGTTCGAGGCGAGATTCGACCGCACGGTCACATCACGGTCGGTGGCAAGCGCCGCTGCAGCGTCCGTGGGTAGGTCGCGCCGCCGGGCCAACCCGGACCGGTCGATGTTCGCCGCCGTCAGGCGAACTAGAACCTCCGGCGGTGCAGACGGGTTGCCGGCCAGGCTGAGTAGCAGTGTCTCCAGGACCGGTTGTGCAATGGCGGGAAGTTCGAAGGAATCGGACACCGCCCCATGGTGCCAGGTCCGCTGCTGGAGCTCTCGTGCCCCCTGCGCATCCGTCGCAGCAAGACGACTCGGCCGTGTTCGTACCCAGGCCGCCCACCTCCCCCTCTCTGTTGCTGAGCGTGCCGCCTTCCCCAACCACTGAACGCTTGGTGGGTTTCAGGTCCGCGGGGGTGCCAACCACCGTTCTGCGCGGCCTTGCTTGTCGGAGTCTCCAGAGCGGCGAGCATGCGCCAGCAGCCGGGCACGCAGCGGCTCGGGCAGGCCGGCGACATCCCGCTTCTGGCGCGGGCGGGTCTTCCAGCCCACCAGATGCCGCACGGCCCCGGCGTCGTGCCGCTCCTCGGCCCGCGGGTCGGCCAGCCCGGCGAGCAGGTCGGCGATCGGCACCCTGCCGAGCAGTTCGCCAGGCACACCCTCGTGGACGGGGTAGCCGGAGCAGCGCCCGCTGCCGGAGCCGTACCAGTGGAGCAGGGCCAGCACCCGCTCCACCGGGTCGGGGAACGTCGCCTGCAGTCGGTCCGTGAGTTCCGCGAGCAGTTCGGGGGTGGGCATGCCGCCGGTGCGGGAGAGGTCGACGATCCAGTCGGCGGTCCCCTCCAGTCCGGCGGGCATCGCAGCCAGCCAGCTGCGCTCCTCTTCAGATCTTTCCTCCGCTCGCTGTCGGTCGGCTTCGAACTGCTGCATGGGGCCGGGCATCCCGTGCCCGTCCAGCCACGCCAGGAGCAGGCGGCCGTCGGCGAGGATGGCGTCGCTCTCCCACTGCCCCCACCTCAGTGTCGCCCCGTGGTGCAGGACGACGGCTGCGAGCCGCTCACCGTCCCTGTCGAACAACTCGAAGCGGACGTCCCCGAGGCACATGCAGTGGAACCCGGGCAGCGACTCCACGGCCATGGCCATCCTGAGCTGGGCCGACTCCACCGGATCTGAGAGGTCCACCCGGATCTTTCCGTACGCCTCGAACCCGCTCACCGAGCTCACCTGAGCCACGTGCGCCTGCTGCAGGACGCTGTCCAGCGCTGTCGTCTCGTCCATCAATCGGTCCCTCCCCGCCCGGGCCACAGGTGCGCAGCCCGCCAGATTCCACCGCAGCTCCGGCTGCCTCGCAACCCGGTTCCCCCGTGCCCACACTTCTGTCAGCTCGCACGCCGACGGGCGAATCCTTCCGGGGTGAGGATGAAGCCGTCCGTGAACAGGGTGCCGCCGTCCCGGAAGGCCCAGAGGACAGGTTCGGCGTGGACGGAAGCCGACGATTGGCTTGGACCCGGGGCGAAGCTGTTCCAGAGGTGGAAGCAGAGCAGGGCGTCGCCACGTTGGTCGGTCCCGTAGGCCAGCGTCTTGGGGTAGTTGGGGTTGTTCCCTCCGAAGAGGACCGAGGGCGGGCCGAACGCTGTGACGATGTCGCTGAGGAGACGGTCCTTGCGGCACCAGGTCTTGCTGACGCGACGGATCTCGTCGTGCTCGGCCGAGGTGAGGGTCCGGTCGAGTCGCAGCCATCCCTGACGGTGTGCGATCTCGGCGTAGACCGAGGCCACGGCGCCCTCGTGTGCATCACCCCAGAGATCTTGGAAGGCTCCGCTCACGCCGGTGTAGGAGGATCCTCGGCGGGTTTGCAGGTCCTTCAGCTCCTGCTGCCATGCCAGCTCGGCGGAGTCCGCGAACGCCACCGCGTCGAGGTAGAGCCTGATCGCCATCTCACCGCCATACATTCCCGGGCGACGCAGGGCGCCGTTCAAGTTTGTGACCAGGTAATCGAGCACTTCTTGGACTGTGCGCTCATCATTGCGGCCGGTCGCGTCGGTCATCGTCTGCCTTCCTGTTGGTCCTCGGCGCGTGCCGCGAGGTACTCGGCCCAGTCGCGTCGGGCGTAGGCGACCCAGCGGATCGCAGTGTGGCGGTGCATGCCGGTCAGGTCGGCGAGGATCGGGCTGGGGAGGTCGGCGGCGAGCGCAGCAAGGGCGGAGTTGCGGGCCGCGCGGACCGAGATTCCGTGGCGGTTGAGCTTTTGCGTCATGGCGTGCGTCGAGATGGGCTTCCCTGGGACCAGGCCCGGGAACAGCAGTCGGGGGCCCGGTGTGGCCTGGGCGAACAGGGCTCGTGAGCCGGGCAGGGGCTCTTCCGCCAGCTGGTGCAGCAGCCCGGCCAGTCGTGGGGGCAGCAGGACGGGGTGACGGCCGAGTCTCAGGTGGGTGTGTTTGCTGCCGAGCTGTAGGTGGTCGGGCGTCAGATTGCAGAGCCGTTCTGTGGACGGACCGAAGAGCAGGGTGATCGCGCCGGCGGCTCGGACGTCCAGGGGCAGGGAGTCGTCGGTGAGACAGCGCTGGAGGATGTGCCAGCGGTCGTCCTCGTCGAGCAGGGTCTGGGGTTCTTGCTGCGGGATGGAGGGGACGGTGAGCTTGCTGGTGAGCTGGCGGCTCGCGGTCCAGTTCAGGAAGTAGCGGATCAAATAGCGCCGTTGGCTCGCGCCGTCGGTGATCCAGTCATCGATGTGCTCTTGAGTGAGGTCTTCGAGTGCCAGTTGCTGCTGGCCGAGCCAGGCCAACAGTTCCAGGGCCACACTGACGCGCCGTCGAAGATCGCGGTCAGCGGACGCCGGGTAGCGGCGGACGGCCGCGCGTTGGCGTGCACGTCGGAGCAGGAACCAGTGCAGGAACGGGCGAGCGAGGTTCGCATGGGCCGCCGGTTTGTCGGCCAGTTCATGCTCCAGCCATCCGGGGATCCGTTCAAGGTCCTCGTTGCGCGCGACCAAGACGCCGGTGTGCACCAGGAGTTGGCGGATGTAGCGCTGGTTCCGGCTGGGCGGCAGCTCGTCGAGCAGCTCGTGGCTGAGCGGACGGTCCTCGGCGGCGAGGCGGGCGAGAAGCCTGCTGTTCGGGCTCTCGCGGATCCACTGGATCGCCTGGAAGGGCGCCGGCACGGCCGCCAGTGCCGTCGCGAGCGGCTGCAACTGCTCGGGGACCACGCCGTCGGCCCCCGCGAGCAGGAGGTTGACCCGCTCGGCGAGAACGCAGAACGCGCACCGGCCCTGACTGTGGGGGTTGCCGGCCCGGCCGCAATGGCGGCAGGTGTAGTCGGCGGCGAAGCCGACGCACGGTCCGCAGACGCCGGCGCTGCCGGCGTCCCGCGCGATGAGCGGCTGGACCGTGCCGCAGCGTGAGCACTCGGCCGGCGACCGGAGGACGGTGTTGTAGCAGGTCATGCAGACCGGCCCGAGCGGCCATCGCGTGTTGACCGGCTTGGTCCGACCGCAGCGGGCGCATGGCTCGCCCTGTCGATTGCGCCGGTAGCAGTTGCCGCAGACGGGCTGGCCCTGGAGCTTGCTGCTGCAGGGGCGGATGCGACCGCAGGCGGAGCAGCTCACCTCGGGGCCGCGGTAGCAGCCGTCACACAGGTCGGGCTCACCGTCGTGCGCGTTGCGTGCGATGCGCTTGAGCTGTCCGCACCGGCCGCAGGGCCGTCGTGGGCGACGGTGGCGGTTGTAGCAGAGGTGGCAGACCGCGCCGTCGACGTCGACCAGTGCCGCGACCGCAGTCTTGCCGCAGGTCACGCAGGTGTGAGTGGGGCGCTTCCAACACCTGACGCACAGGCCCAGGCCGTCTTCTCGGCGAACGACCGGGTTCTGGAGTTCGCCGCACCCGGCGCACTCCTCCAGGCGGGCGGGGTCCTTGTGGTAGCAGGCCGTGCAGATGCCGCCCTCGGGCCGGCGGGCGGAGATCCGCATGCCCTCGCGGTGGCAGCGCGCGCAGGTGGCGCGGCGACTGTTGGCGTCACAGGTTGCGCAGAGCCGTCCCTCGGGCCGGAGCTGGCGAAGGTCTGTCCGCACCGTGCCGCAGTGCGCGCAGCCGGGGCGGACCACCGGATGGCCGCCCTCGTGCAGCACCTGGGTCAGCCGCAGCAGGACCGGCGGGCAGAGAGAACTCCCGGAGGTCAGGGCCGCGGGATGGCCGGCCAGGTGTTCGGCGAGCTCTTCCAGGTAGCGGGCCGCCCCGCGGACGGGGATCGGCACTGCGGCCACCAGTGCGGCTGCGGCCTCCTCGGCATCGAGGCCAGGCAGGGCTGCGGTGAGCCTGGTGGTGACGGCGGTGGTGGCGGCCTCCAGTCGAGCGGCCTGGGCGGCGAGGCGGGCGACGACCGACGGCGCGGTCGGCGAGGGCGCGGTCACAGGCCCTCCGGGCGCCGGATGGAGGTCCGGCGCACGGCCGGAAGCGGGCCGGGCGTCTCGCCGCCGGCCGTCTTGCGGACTTCCTCGTTGACGACCTGGACCTCGATCAGATCGTTCGGCTGGCAGGCGAGGATGTCGCACAGGGCCGCCAGGACGTCCATCGACAGCCGCTGCGGGGGCTGGGTGACTAGCCGGAAGACCTGCTCGCGGGAGAGGGTGATGCCCCGCTCGGCCAGCAGCGGGACCAGGTCGGTGGTCTGGAACATCTCCCGGTCGGCCATGAGCTTGCGCAGGTTCCAGCGGTAGCCCATCTTCTTGATCACTTGGGGTCCTCCCAGATGCCGGGGTAGCGATGGGTCAACTTTCGCTGCAGCAGCCGGTTGCGGTACTCGTCCGAGACGCCGGTGTAGATGGCCGTAGTGCTGGCGTAGCCGTGTCCAGCCTGGTCCTGGACGAACCGCTCCGGGTAGTCGAACTCGACGAGGTGCGTGATATACGAATGCCTCAGACAGTGCAATTTCAGCTCCTCTGGCAGGTCAGCGGCCTTCCGTGCGGCATCGAAGGCTTCGTTCGCCGACCGGCGCGACAGGCGGCCACTGCGTTCGGTGACCCAGATCGCCGGGTGCTTGCCGGCGCCGAACCGGGGGCGGACCTCGGTCAGGTAGTGGTCCAGGACATCGACGATCCAGTCCATCTCCGGGACCGTGAAGATGGTGCGGCGCTTGGGCGGGCTGCCCTTCGAGGACTTCCCAAAGCGGACGAACATCGCCCCGTGGCGCCCGTACTGCGGAGCCGTCGGGTTGCGCCGCAGGTCGGCGACGTCGAGATAGACGCCCTCCCGACGGCGCATGCCGTAGGCGTAGTAGCTCTTGAGCAGGGCGGAGTCCCGCATCGCGGCCAACGCGCCCTTGCGGCCGCGCTTTCGGATCTCCTCGATCCGGCCGTCGGCGGCGTCGAACAGGGCCTGGATCTCGTCGTAGGTGAGCGGGCGACGGCTCGGGTCGCCCTCGTACTCGCTGACGTGGGTGACTGTGTTCCACTCGTGCAGGATCTGCACCGGCACCTGGCCGAAGCGCTCCTGGCAGACGTTCATCCAGCCGTAGCGCGCGTCCGTGATGTACTCGCAGAACAGCCGCAGGTGGTTCTGGTAGCCGCGACCGCTCGACACCGTGAACGTCGGCGTCTTCGCCCGCAGGTGGTCGATGAATGCCTCAACCTCGGCTGGCTGCCACTGCCACGGGTACTGGTTGGTGAACTCGGCGAACCGGCGGACGAGCGACAGTCTCGGCTTGATGGTCGAGTCCCAGTTGAGGAAGCGGCTTCGCTGCTGCTTGGTCCACCCCTCCAGCATTGCCTCGAACACCGCTGGCTCGGGGTCCAGGTACGAGACCCCGTCCACGAGCATCAGGTGTGCCGCCCCAGCCAGATCAGCCGCTCTAGCCACTCCAACCTCCGTTGCGTTAGATGCAACATTGTTGGGATGGCATGCGTCGAGCGCAAGAGCCGCTGGCAGATCGGTCGCCCCCAGCCTGGCGACCACGAAGGCACCCCATCCCACCTGCAGTTATGCGTGTAGCCCGCCCTGCCGGATGTTGCATCAAACGCAATTCCGCCCCCCTTTTTCTGCGGGCGCATGCCGGTCAGGTAGGCGCACACCACGAACGCGGCGGTGACCAGGTGCCGTACCAGCGTGTCCACTTCGTTCAGGTCGATCGCCTGCCTCCAAGGACGCTCACCGATTGTCGCCGTGACGGGCACGTCGAGGGGGCAAGGTCCGGGGTTGGCAGTGACCAGGTCGACGAGCTGGGGATGGGTGCGGTCGCGGGCCGACTGGACCTGGTGCAGGGAGGCGCCGGTGAGTGCGGCGATGTAGGAGCGGGCGAGAGAGGTCCGGCCGCGCCGGCGGGTGACCGGCACCGGTCCGCTCGTTGCGATCAGCGCGTCGGCGTACGCGTCCAGTCGGGCGCGACCGGCCGAGGTGCTGGACTGCGTCCGCGCGGCATCGGCGATCCGTGCCGCTTCGGCACGGGCCGCGAGGATGTCGGTGGACAACTCCTCTACGAGGCGGATCGCCCAGATCAGCAGTGGGCCCATGGTGGCTGGAGTGAGCGGGTCCCGTGCGTTCTCCGGACCAACGGACCTTGTGGCAGGCAGGTAGTCGTCCATGCCGTATTCGTCCCACGGAGGCCGGGCGACCCCGACGGGTGCAGGGCTGAGCTGGTCGAAGGCCCACAGGCGGGTGAGCGCGAGCAGTTGCTTGTGGACGTGGGCACGGCCAGGCCCGGTGTCGCGCAGGGCCAGCGCGTAGTCATGCAGCAGCCCCTGATGGCAGTCCGTCAGTTCGTGGACTCCGCGGTCGGTGAGCCAGCAGGCAAGATGAACCCATTGGCCGACGGTCTCCCGGGCGACCCGGGCCGAGAGCCGGCCGCGCATCCTGCGGCCGCGCGCACGCAGGAAGGTCGCCTGCAGCTCTCGGTTGAGGAACACCCAGGCGATCAGGCGAAGGGGCTCGCGGAATCCGCCTGGGCAGGTGCGCCAGTCGATCGAGGTGAGGTCCTGGCTCGGGTCGTCGATCAGCGGGGCCAGGGACCATACGGCATCCCTGAAGGCGGAGTTGAGGTGGCCGTGATCTCGGATGGCGAGGTGGGCCGGGATGACCAGGGTGGCGGGGTGCGGCAGGCTGTCGCGAATGGGCTGAGGGGTGGTGGTCATGGGTTGAGGTCCCCGTTGATCAGGTCGTCGACAATTTCCCGGTCCGCCGTGGTGGCGCGGCCGTGGGGCGTGCTGCCAGCCCCCTTCGCCGATCTGTCGACGCAGATCCTCCAGGCGCTCATGGGGCTCTCCCCAAGTGCGGTTCCATACCGACGGGTTCTGGACCGAGCGGGCGTTGGTGAGCGCCTGGTGGAGGAGTACCAGCCGCGGGTGGTGTCCGGGGTGGATGCGGGCGTTCTCGCAGCCGAGGCAGAGGAGAAACGACGCCCCGCATCCGCCGTCGTCCAGCGGTGCGGGGCCGTCTTCGGCCCCGGAGCAGTCGGCCGTGACGGTCTCCTGGTGCGCGGGGTCGCCGATTTCGGTGAGGTGCGCGGCGGCGCGGTGGACGCTCGCGCGGGCGTTGTCGAGGGCGTCGGCGGCGCCCGCGGCGATGACGGGCTCGGCTTCGGCCTGGACGCGCTTGTCGGGCAGGAGATAGTGGCGCTCA
Source organism: Streptacidiphilus sp. MAP12-33 (assembly GCF_041261265.1). Lineage (NCBI taxonomy): Bacteria > Bacillati > Actinomycetota > Actinomycetes > Kitasatosporales > Streptomycetaceae > Streptacidiphilus > Streptacidiphilus sp. MAP12-33. Next base: position 17,218 of record NZ_JBGCCA010000053.1, on the reverse strand, counting down.
TAGGTGGCCTGGGTGTGCTGGACGGCCTCGCGCCGCTCGGCAGCGACTACGGTTCTCCGGCCGCGCCGGAACGGTGCTCCGGTCCCGGCCGCCTTGCCCCACTCCGCGGTGTCCTCTGCGGTGAGGCCGAAGCGGATCCGGCCCGCGACCGTTCGCCTCGACGGGTCGGTGAGCGGAGGCGATGCGCCGTGGACGTACCAGGCCACCAGCCGGTCTGTATCCCGGTCGCCGGTATGGGTGCGGGCGAGAGTACGGGCGAAGCTCGTCGCCCGGATCGCGCGGGTGAGCAGCCGGCCCGGGGAGTCCGCGCCGGTGTCGGGGATGCTCTCGCTCTCCATCCGGGCGCCACGGTGCTTGACGATCTGCACGGTGAACGTCGGACGACCGTCCGCGCCCGCGTCCGGCGCGGCCCGGGGCACCGGCATGTCGCTGATGACCGCAAGGTTCCAGCCGAAGCGGGCCATCAACAGCACTCCGAGCGAGGTGGCCTCCATACGGTCGAGGAACAACCGCTTCCACGTGGCCTCCGCACCACCTCCGCCCAGCAGCCGTTTGACGTTCGCTGTCACATGGCCGCTGCGGCGACGGGGCACATCTCCAGTCCGAGCGAGCCCGTCCAGCAGCCAGCCGACTTCCCACTCCTGGCTGCCGACGGCGAACTCGCCGGCCGTGAATCGCTCCAGGTGCGCGACGTTCTCCTCGATCCGCCGCAACGCGGCCCGGAATCCTCGCTCCGCGACGAGTCGGACCCGCTCGAACTCTGCCGGGGCGAACGACTCGCGGGCACGGGGCAGCACCGGCACCCGGCGAGCCAGCTCCTCGGCGACCTCGCCGCGCAGCCGCCCATCGGCGCGCAGAAACTCAGAGACGCTCCGGAACGTGTCCCGACCGCCCTGCGTGCCCTTGATGTCCCGCCACCATGCGCGCAGCAGCGCCGCAGGCACCTCATCGAGGTCCCTGGGCACAGGTGTCCAGGCCGCGGTGACCTCGCAGAACCTCCGCAAGTCCCGGAACCGTCCGCGCGAAGTCGCGTGGGAGCCCCACGCCGGCGTCTTCGCGGCGAACAGCACCGCGAGCGAGCGCTGCATCGGCTCGGCCGCCAGCAGCAGCGAGAAGTCGAAAATCCTCACGTGACCGTCACGGTCGCGATGAGAGACCGTCAACCCGGACAGCACATCCTCCGACTCGGAGGTGCGATGGCCGGGCGGCGGCAGCGACGCACGGCGACCCGGCCCGCTCACCGCGCACCCGCCATCCGCGCCTCGATGTCCTGGATCCCCTCCGTCTCCCGGGCGACGCGCGCGAACAGAGCGTCCAGATCGCCGACCGGCTCGGCCGCCGACGGCGGGGCATCGGCCAGCAGCGAGTCCAGCTGCAGGTGCCTCACCGGGGCGAGATAAGTGTCGATCGTGACCTGACGCGTTGCGTGCCCCAGCAGGGCCTGCACCATGTGCCACGGATCCCCGTACAGCAGGCGGAAGTCCCGCCGCTCGGCCGGGCTCAGCCCGTATCGGCGGTCCAGCAACCAGTTCAGGACGACCAACATGAACAGCGCGAAGCTGTGCCGGCCCGCGTGGACCGTGGCGTAGGGCGCCCAGACGCGGAACGGATCGCGCCCCGCGTCCTGCGGCGGGGCGAGGACCAGGCGGCAGCGCTGATTCGCCGCACGAAAGACGGCCTCCCAGGAGTGCGGGTGCAGCGGGAGTCCGGCCTCGTTCAACCACAGCCACATCGGCTCCGGACCGGCAGGACCCTCCGTGAACAGCAGCGTCCGCTCCTGCCAGGTGAGCCGATCCAGTGGCTGCTCGAAGCTGCGACCCAGCCCATCCAGCCATCGCACCCTCGGCCGCGGCCCGTGCGTCACCTCGGTGACCAGGCGCAGGCCAGGCAGTTGGTCGTACTTGCCGTTCGCTTGGGCCTTGGCCACCGCCCAAGCCCGCGACGACTCCACGTAGCTCTCGATATCCCGCACGCTGCCGGTGGCCGCGTAGAACATTCGTGCCGCCTTCGCCCGCGTCACCTCGGCCGCTACCCGGCCCCGGCAGTAACGTCCGCCGGAATGCGGCATGCGCGGCACCTCGAACGTCAGCAGTGAACCTGCTTCCTGGCGACGTAGCCCGGAGGAGACCACAAGTCGGGCGAAGGCGACGTTGCGATCCTCCAGCCGTCCACCCCAGCCCGTTTCGGGCACACCGGCGCCGGTGTGCCCGCGAAGACCGACATCGGTCCACAGCCGCCACGACCGCGGGGTCAGCCAGTGCATGCCGCCAGCTCCGGACCGCGCCGTCATGCCGCGCGACCTCCGCCTTCGCCCGACGCCCTGCATCAGAGATACCGGATCCACCGTCACGTGCCCCTGGTCCACCGCCCACCTGAACAGCCCCGAGAAAGCCGCCAGCTCTCGGTCGGCCTTCGACTCTCCGACCCGCCCAGGATTCTCCGGATCCCGCAGCCGCCAGTCCTCGAAGTCCTCCAGGTCCCGGCTCCGCGCGTCTAGCCAGCGCCGCTCGCGTGACCACAGGAAGGTCAGCAGCAGCGTCAGATCGGTTGCGTAGTTCCGCCGCGTCTCCACCGCAAGCCCTCGGAACGCCCGCGAGCTCCCGTACCCCAACAGCACAGGGTCGATCCGGTAGTCCGGGCCCACGAAGATCGGATCCCCGGCCCGCATGTCCACGGGTGCAGAGCTCGGTCCTCCAGCCCGGTCAGCCCAGTCCTCGCCGACCCAGAAAACCCGCCATCCACGCACCGTTCAGCTCCCCTCAGGGCCCATCAACACGCTGAACGTATAGGGAAATCATCACCACAGAGGCCACCGACGCCGCCGGCCGGGTCCACCCCCGCATGCCCCTCGCACTCGCGCCCGCCGATTTCGAAGCCTGGCTCGACCCGAGCCACCAGGACCCCGCCGAGCTGCGCGCGCTGCTGATCGAGCCCGCCGCCGGACACCTCGGCGCCCGCCAGGTCTCCTTGGCCGTGAACAACGTCCGCAACAACGGGCCCCACCTGCTTGACCCGCCCGACGAGCCGGCCCCGGGTGCGTGACCGATCAGGTGTCGTTGTGAGTGCCTTGGTCGGCGGCCGGCGTGGTGTTCACGCTTCGGTGCTGGTCCAGCGGATGGGGTGGCCGGACGGGTCCGTGGTGAGCCAGGTTCCGTCGCCGAGCGGCCGGAGGTCGTAGGCGTCGCTCGCGTGGGCGTCGAACTCGCCGCGGATGCGCCCGGAGTGCGCGTCGACGCGGTAGTTGCGGAACCACTCCTGTTCGTCGTCGGTTTCGCCGGCGACGGTGACGATGAGGGTGTCCGGGTTCAGGTAGCCGCCGCTCCACTCCACGTACCGTTCTTCGGGGTCGTGCCCGAAGTCCTCAACGGAGAGGCTGAACACGACGTCGCCCTCGGGGTAGGCGTGGATCGCGGCGTCGCCCTGCGTGTGGTCGACGGTCATGAACCGGCTTCCGTCGGGCGACAGGTCGATGAGGCACCGGTCGTCCCAGGGGTAGGTGAACAGATCGATCCCGGCATCGGTCAGCGAGGCGCGGTAGATGACCGAGCCGTCCTGACCTTCGCCTACGTCGAGCAGGACCTGGCCGCTCGGCTCGTGCAGCAGCTGGATTCCGCTGTGTCCGACGGTGTCCAGATCCGCCTGCGCGATGACCGTTCCCGTCGCGGCGTCCAGGGCGACCCATTGGTCGGATCGGTCGCGGCCGGCCATGGCGTCGGGCCGGTAGACCCACACCACGGCCTCGTCCGGGGAGAGCAGGCAGCCGGGATGGTGCCCGTGCCGCCGGACCGACTCAGGTGCCAGGGACGACCGCCAGCGCTCGGTGCCGTCCGTCGTCACGCAGACAACCGCGTTCAAGGTCGTGTAGTAGGCGCGCTGAAGATCATCGGCAACGGTGTGGTCGATCACCTCGTCCCCGGGCGATGGCTGCCAGACCGCGGAGGGTGCCAGCAGGCCCCGTTCGTTGGTGGTCGGGTCGTAGGCGCAGATGCGTTCGTTGACGAGCCGAGTGATGGTCTAGGTCGCCCCGAACCATCGCGCAAACCTCGGTCAACAACTCCGCGACGTCGAACTCGTCCTCAAGAGGGAGCCCAAGCCGTGACCGCCTCCACCGTCTCTGCGGCGACTGAGCTGGCCCTCCGCGAGGCAATGGACCGGCTCTTCGCAGGCGCAGCCCAGAACACCGACGGCAAGCTCACCGAGAACAACCTCTGGCGTGAGGCCGGTGTCAGCCGCGCGACCATGAACCGCGCCCCGGAGATCCTCGCTGAATGGGACCGCCGGGTCAGCGAGTCCCCGCCCCAGGCTCGCCAACAGCAAGCGCGACGAAGAGCTGGCCCAGGCCCTTCGAAAGCTTCGTGAGAGCCAGCAAGACCGCCGGCGTCTGCAGGACCAGCTCGACGCCGCCGCCACAGTGATCGCCAGCCTCTCGGCAGAGACGACCGCCCTCCGCGAACAGCAAGCCTCCCGCAGCGGCACTGTGACTCACCTCGGTCTACGCCATGCAACCCGGGAGCAACTTCCCCTTACTCGCTGCCATCCCAGACCGGCGGCTGTCCCTTCCACGCGGCGCCCATCCGGGAGCGGTTCGTCAGTCGACGGTCTCCGAGGCGTGCTCCAACGACTCAGGGGACGACGGCCGGCGCCGTGCCCCAGGAAGGTAGTCCCGGTTGTAGGCCCACCCGCCGATCCCTTTGGGGACGCCTCGCCATATGGTCAAGAAGCCTACGCCTACGAAGATCGCCCCGAAGAGGGCAAAGAACGCCACGGTGCTCGGCGCGGACTTCTGCTCCGCCGTCGAGACCGCCGAGACGTTCGAGGGATCGTTGCGGTCGTAGACAACAGTGATGTGGTCGCCAACGCCGTACTGGTGCGGGACGCCGTCGATCCAGGCCACTTGTTCGGTTCCCAGAGTGTCGGTGAATGTGATCTCTGCGGAGTCGCTGTTCTTCCCGTAGGTGACCTGTTCGACGGTCGCTGACGTTCGGGTGCCGTGCGCGAGGAGCTGTCCGGCTTCGTAGCCGACGATCGCGTTGACGGCGGCTGCACCGAGGCCGCTGAGTATGAAGAGCAGCCCCACTGTCCACCGGGCGACCGTGCGCCTGGTGGTTTCCCCCTCGCGTCTCTGCATGCCGGGGATCCTGCCATACGGGCTGAGACTGCCTCTACGAGCCGGGTGGCGGATGCTGCGAGGACGGCGGTGGTCGGATGATGAGGACGGTCGAAAACGGGTCTGACCGGAGTTCCGTGAAAGATCTTGAGAGCTGGGGACTCGGCGTCGACGCCGATCTCCGATACGAGATCAAGCTGCACCTGTCCCGCCCGGGCCGACGCCGCGCGGAAGAGGTGCTTCTGCTTCAATCGGCCGATCGCCACCCGCACTCTTCTTCCAGGAGCCTCTGTGACGTCCGTCCAGCCCGACCCTGAGTCGGCACAGATACGAGAGCTTCTCGACGCTGGGCAGGAGGCGGCTGAGGCCGGACGGTGGGTAGATGCCGGGCTTGCCTGGATCGAGGCGGCCAAGCTGGGAAGCCTGGAAGGTGCGAACGCCGTCAGCAGGTTCGCGGCCCCTCACGTCAGGCCTCTCGCTGATGCAGGAGCCCCCGAGGCACAGGCCCTGATGGCGGGGATCTTGATGGACTACTACACCGAAGACGCCCTTCCGATGGCGGTCGGCTACGCCAGGGCCTCGGCCGCTGCCGGGCATGCTGCCGGCCTTCGCACCCTCGGCTTCATGCTGGTGCGGGGCCTGGGAGTGGATGAGGACCGCGACGAGGCACTGGCGCTGTTTCGCGCAGCAGCCGACAAGGGAGACGCCTACGGGGCCTTCAACGCCGCGGTCATTCAGTCGGAGGGCACCCGCCGCGCTGACCGTGATGAGTACCTCCGACTACTGACCCAGGCCGCCGACGGCGGCATCACGGAAGCTGCCGCGCTGCTGGGCGACGAGCTGGCGGCCAGCGGGCGCAACCGGGAAGCCCTGAGCTGGTATGTTAGTGCGGCAGAAAACGGCCACGATGGCGCGGTGGATGTCGCAGCCGACTGGTATCGGGACGGCATCGGGACTGAAGCCGACCCCGTGCAGGCCATGCGCTGGCTCCTCGTGCTGACGGCACATCTGAACGTAGACGCCGTCCATCGAGCCCACCAGGTTGGCGCGCGAATGACCGACGAGGCGATCCTCGAAGCAGGACGGCTCGCGAATCAGCCCACCGAGGCCCAGATCCTGGTCTCCGCGCTCGCGAGAGCCCGCGAGCGCGAATGACACCGCCGAGGCACGACTTTGCGGTGTCTCATGAGACACCGCAAAGTCCACGAACACAGTGTCCGCGAGCGCTGGCAGCAGATCCACGACCTGTTCGACCAGGGCGTCGGCCTGCTCGAGTGCGCCCGCCGCCTGGACCTCGCCCTGAACACGGTCAAGCGACACATGCGCCGCAAAGAGCCCCCAGCCGAGCGCCGGGCACCCCGCTACCGGCCCACCCTGGTCGACCCTTACCGCGATCACCTGCGCCGACGCCGAGCCGAGGATCCCGCGGTGCCCGTCACCCACCTTCTGCGCGAGATCAAGGAACTGGGCTACACCGGCAGCGCGAACCTCCTGGTCCGCTACATCAACCAGGGCCGCGTCGAGGGCGAGCGGCCGGTCACCACCCCGAAGCGCTTCGCCCGCCTGCTACTGACCCACCCCGACCACCTGCGCGAGAAGGACGCCGCGTTCCTGGCCGAGCTCACCAACACCTGCCCCGAGATGACCGGCCTCGCCCGCCTGGTCAGCGAGTTTGCCAAGTTGCTGACTCCGGCTGAGGGAAACGACGCCAAGCTCACCGACTGGATCGTGGCAGTCCGCGCCACCGAACTGCCCCACCTGCACTCCTTCGCGAACGGCCTCGAGCTCGACCGCCCCGCCGTCGACGCCGGCCTGACGCTGCCGTTCCACAACGGCCGAACCGAGGGCGTCAACACCCGCACCAAGCGGATCATGAGGCAGATGCATGGTCGCGCCGGCTTTCCTCTCCTCCGCCAGCGAATCCTCCTCCGATGATCACCACGTAGCGCAACCACCGATTACGGGCCAGAGCCGATCAAAGTACAGACCCGCGTCATCAGCAGGGCGTCGAGTCGGTCGCGGACGCCGACGGTGAGTTCATCCAGGTCATGCCGCTCGAGGCCGGTCAGCAGGGGGTGGGTGGCCAGGGTCGCGCCGAATGTGTGCGCGTGCCGGGGGTGGGATCGGGGGCCGGGCGGGTGGAGCGGGACTTCGGGGGTACCGGGCTGGGGCGGGATCGTGTAGTTCCACTCCCCGTGGAAGTCGTCGGGGCGGATGGCGAGGGAGGCCGCGTGCTGTTCGCTGATCTCGATGCCGGTGGGGTAGCTGCCGGTGTCCAGGCGGGCGGTCACGGTCAGCCCGGTGCGGGTGGTGGTCGCCGAGATGAGGTTCAGGGCTGTCTCGTAGCTGGTCAGCGGGTGGGCGCGCCAGTTGAGGGAGATGAAGGAGAACAGGCGGTGTTCGACCCGGTTCCACTTCGATGTTCCCGGAGGCAGGTGGCACACGCTGATCTGAAGGCCGGTCTCGGTGGCGAGGACGGCGAGGTTCGCCTTCCACGCCTTGGCGCGGGAGCTGTTGGAGCCACCGCCGTCCGCGGTGATGAGCAGACGTTTCGCATGCGGGTAGGCGGCCTGCTCAAGGCCCACTGCGCGTCGGACAAGTCCGTTGAGTACGGCATCCGTTCCATGCACCAACACCAGCATGCACACGACATACACGTCAGAAGTTGTTTGCGATCCCTCGGCCGACTGAGCCCCCCGCCGGTAACGAGTGGGCAACCCGCACGAGCGGCAAACTCCGCGAGCACCGCGCGCCGTGAGGTGCCGTGCCAGACGCGGAGTGGTCCACCCAGGGCAGTGTTCCTGCCCGCTGGCGCTCCCGACCGTGCCTTTTGCTCAACGCGATCCCCGAGCGCAAGATCAGGGGTAGGGTGCCTGAATGCCGATGCGTATGCGATTCGCCATGGTCCCTTGCCTTGATCTTGAAGGGCAGCAGACGTTCTGGTGCGGCGCACTGAGGGGGAAGTTGGCGGGGAATGAGCCCTATGCCATGATCGACTTCCCTGCCGGGAACGGTACGTCCGAGCAGGTCCTGCTGATGCCTGCTCCCCCGGGCCATGTTGCGGGAGCTGTCCTGTTTTGGCTCCAACCGACCGACGGATCGCTCGTCGACGAAGTGAGACGCCTGGAGGGCCTGGGCGCGCTCCTGATCGAAAAGCGTCACCATGGGTGGGGAATCGGCGAGGTTACGATGGCCGACCCCGAGGGCAACGCGTTCATCATCAGTTCAAGCCTCCAGGAAGAGCGAGAAATCCCCAACCTCCTCGATTCAAAGGACTGGGGCGATTGTGACCCGTTTTGGGAGGGTTCCAAGACGCCCTACGGGCGAGTTGACTTCGTTCACGTTGCGACGATTTAGTCCGCCCCGAACGGCGAACGTTAACCAGGAAGCAGCGATGCGAGAGGGCGCCTTTCTCTGGGATGGAACATCCCAGAGAAAGGCGCCCTCTCGCATCGCTGCGGTTCAAACGAGCATCACCTGGGATGACGCCGGCAACCTCACCGACATCACCGGCGGAACCAACGGCGACAGCCACTACGTCTACGGACCCGACGGCGCCCTGCTGCTCCAGAAGGACCCGACCAGCACCACCCTCTACCTGCCGGGCGAGGAGCTCACCCTGACAGGAACCACGGTCACCGGGGTGCGCCACTACGCCCTTCCGGGCGGCGGGACAGCGGTCCGTACCGGAAGCGGTTCCGCGTACGAGTTCGAGTTCGCCGACCAGCACGGCACCAGCAACCTGTACCTCGACTCGAGCGCCCAGGTCCCGACCTGGCGCGAGTTCACCCCGTACGGAGCCCCGCGCGGCACCGCGACCACGTGGGTCGACAACCGCGGATTCATCAACGCGCCCACCGACGCGTCCACCGGGCTGACCATCATCGGCGCGAGACAGTACGACCCAGTGATCGGAAGGTTCATCAGTCTCGACCCGATCTTCGAGGCGACGAGCTCTCAGCAGCTCAACGGCTACAGCTACGCCGGATCCAACCCGATCACCTTCAGCGACCCGTCAGGGCTGTTCATCAGCGGATGCGACGGCAACGACCCCGGCTGCACGCTCCGCGTCGTCAACACCCCCCACGGCGGAGTCGTCGACGGCCAGCCCGGCTTCGACTACCAGCAGGCTCACCCGCACAACTGGACTTCCTGGAACATGGGCGTCGCCGTGCACCACACTATGCCTACGCCACCAACGGGCAACGACGTTTTGGTGTACCAGCGCATGGGCGCCAAGTGGGCCGCGCAGAACAACGATTACTACGCAAAGCTGTACTGGAGCAACACACGGGCCCAGCAAGTCATGAACGCCATGGCAGCGCAGGCCGAGGCCTACAACAAGCGTGCGGCTCAGGAGGAGCAGGCGCAGTCCACGCAGCACAGTTCGGGTGGCGGATTCTGGGGCTTTGTGAAGTCTCCGGCCGACACTGTGAGCTCCTTCGCTCCGGTTCTGGACACGATTGCACTCGCGACCTCCGCTGTCCCCGGGCTCGATCTCGTGACCGGCGGCCTCGCTATGACTGCGGATGCGATCGCCACTGGCGACTCCCTCTGGAACACGTACGAGGACATAAACGGCGGCGCCTCCTGGGGTAAGACCACTGCCGACATGTTTGGAGCAGTGGCGGGAGTTGCCGGGCTCGGTACCGCCGGTGTCGGAAGCCTCGGCATCGCCTCGATGCTGGACAAGCGCGCCGGTACGGCGATCGAGGAAGCAACAAGGGCATCCAAGATCGCAGCCGCGCGTCCGCGCTCGTTCAAGGCTGCCGCCGCCGCAACCGACGCCGCGTCCCGAGCCGCCGCAACCTCGAGCGCGTGGGGGCGTGCCATCGGCATCAATCTCATGGCCACCACCGTGGGAGACGGGCTGACCCTGGCCAGCAACGGGGGGTGGCTGCCGAGCAACTGATCCCGTGGCGGGGGCGGAGCGGACAAACGCTCCGCCCCCGACCGAACGGCATCACGTAGCCTTGGCATGGAAGCCGCCCTCGAAATCACGCTCAGCCGCTTGAATCAATCTCCTGGAGAATTTGCGTTGCTCATCGACTACGTATTGGTTCAGAAGATCTACCGGATCGTTCCGGGAGGACTTCGCCGTGGCTTCGGTGTGGAAATGCACGGCGACGAACTCGGGCGCGGAGTAGCAGAGAGGAATGACACGGCCGCGACGGTGCTGCTGCAGGCCGTCGTGCTTGCTGCCATGTCCTGGCTTGCGCTGTGCTTCGCATCCCTGTTTGCCACGTTCATCCTCCTGTTCGCCTGCAAGGTCATCGTTGGTACAAACATGGCCCACAGCCCCTGGTTCCTGATGCCCCTGGCAGCCATGTCCGTCCTTGTCCTTGCGATCGCCGAGTACATCATCAGCTCTCTTCGCGCGACGGCGATCCGTGACCGGAGTGCACGCCGGCGGGGACGCCGGGAGCAGAAGATGACTGCTCAGGACCGGGCGTACCCCAAGCCGTACGACTTCTGGGTCGGAGCATTCCTGGCGTTTGCGCTGTTCGGGGGTCTGGCGATAGGTGTGGTTCTCCGCTGAAGGATCCGAACTGACGCTGGCGCTGCCGGGCCTTGTGGCTACGCGCCGTCCGCCACCGGTTCGAACCGCACGCGCTTGCCGGAGCCGCCTGCGTCTCATCGGCTTTCCCGCAAGCGCGGTGAACTGCAGAGGTCAAGAGATCAGTCCGGTTGGGCGGCCGTAGATCGCGAGCCGCCCAACCGTCGGCCGGGAACCGGCATCCGCGGCCGGAGCGATCCGATTCTCGGAGATAGATACGCTTCAATTGGCAGGCCACTTGGGATCGGTCGGGTTGCTGTGGCCGACTCATTCTGGCTGTGGTCTCGGCCGTCTGTTTTAGCAGCATGGCCTCGACGGCCTCACGGCGCGCGAGGGCTGTTTTGGCTCCAATTGTCATGCTTATCGCGAGTTGCATCTTCGTGATCGCAAAGGGCCAGTCGGCAGCCGCAATGCTCTGGATACTAGCTATCGCCCTGGTGTCATTCACGGCCCGTACAATCGGACTGGGGGCTCCTATGAGCCCCCAATTCGATCTTTGGAATGAAGAAGAGGGGACAGTGGGGAAAATGGCGGGAAGGATCATCCAGCTTGGCTGTTGGGTGTTTATCGAGAGTTTGTTTCGGCGTGCCTATGTCGTGGATGCCGAAGTTTCAGAGGTGGCTGGCAGGGCTTCGCTCGACCTTGAGGAGAGTCGAGTCGACATGGGGAGGGTTCAATATGCCACATTCAGACTCGATGGAGGGCACTATGCAATTAGCCAACTTGAGGGTCTTTCGCATGTGGAAGTTTGGATCGAACGTGGAAAGGAAGCGGACCCGCTGAGAGTCGATGGCCTCCTTGGAGTGCTTGGCCTTGAAAAGGCTTCTATCTTGTACCTGGTGGATGCCGAGGGTCATTGGCAAAAGATGGCGCGCTGAGATGGCCTCGATTCGTCAGCGGTGAGCGCTGATCTGCTCGGCTGGGTGCCCGTAATGTCCCTTCGCCGTTCGGGGCGGGCCGTCGCGTGTCGCTGTGGGTGCGCCGGGTTGGCTCGCATCACCTCATGTAGATCACGTAGCAGGTGCTGCGACATGATGTTCGGGTGACGGAGAGTGGTGCGGACCTGCTGACGTTGCTGTGTGAGCTCGATGACCCGCAGTGGCTTGGGTGGCCGGTAACGTACGACCCGAACGCAGTTGCTGCGCGGTTCGGCGAGATGGTCGGGCGGCTCGAAAACGCGTCAGGCTCCGCAGGCGCCGAGGCGGCCGCCCGGCATCCGAGCTCGTCGCCGGGGGCGCCAAAGCGCTCCTGGGCATCACGACCGGGGATTGCTCCGGGAGTGGCTCCGATGATCACTAGCGGCTTCCCCCACCCGGTGGCCGGCCCCGGCATGAGCAAACCGTGAGGAATGCGTGACATCCCCTGAAGTACCGCTTTGGTGGTTCGCTGGCGCTGCGGTTCTCGCAGCCGCCGCGCTGGGAATCCGGTGTGCCCTGCTGGCCAATCGGCAAAAGGTCAGTGTTGGGATCGCACTGGCGCTAGTGGCCTCCCTTGGGTTGGCGTTCCTCTTTGGGATGGTCAAGCACAACTCTTCCCAACAAGTTCTCGTGCTCTACATTGACGTCATGGTCTCCATCTTGGTGGCATTGATCGGCCAGGGGGACTATGTGCGGGGAGAGATTGAGAGATATGCGGCCGGGAATGATCAGCCTGCGAATCCGGCGGTTGTTCGACGCATGACTTTGACCATCTTTGGGGTTGGCATAGTTCTCGTGGTTGGAGAGCAGATCCTCGGTCTGCTTTAGATGTGAAGGCGTCGGCTGCCTCGCTATTTAGTGGCGAGGCGGCTACGTCCTTTTGAGGAGCTGTGGCATTTTTCCGCATGAGGTTCAGCCGTAGAGTTGGCGGCACTGCGCGTACAGGTTTCCCGGCAGGCCGCCCTCGTGGGCGAGGGCGTCGCAGGGGGAGGTGCCGTGTCGTCCGGCGGGGCGGGCGCCGGCCGGGTGAGGCGCGGTGCCCGCCGGCCTGGTCGACTCGGTGTGGTGCCGGCGGTGCCGGTGCGGAGCGGCAACCCTGGTGTCCTGCTCCCGCTGTTGTGTTGCCGCCTGCGGTGCCGGAGCGGATGAAGGGTTCGGCGAAGGGCTGGCGGACGCGGGAGCGGCGACGGAGGCCGAGGCGGTGGGCGGGGTCGCGGACGCTGATGGGGCTGGGAAGGGCGCCATCTGGTTGGCGGTCGGGTGCGAGGTGGCGGAGACCGTGGCCGGTTGGGCGGTCATCCAGTGCCTGTGAGTGGCGCAGCCGGCCATGCCGACCACGGCCGCCGCTGTGAGGAGGCCGGCGGTTGCGGTGCGCAGAACGGCGGCGGTCATCCGCCCGTCCCGGTGAGCTTGGTGATCGGGGAGTCGAACCCAGGTCCGATGTCCGCGGTAAGGACCACATCGGAGTGATGGGTGAACGCGTCCACCGGGACCTTGCGGTTGGTGCCGCAGACGCGCACGATCTGGTCTCCGCCAAAGTAGAGCCCGAAGTGCGCCTGGACGACCTTCAGGCTCACACAGCCGGAGAAGCTGGTGACGGTGCCCAGGATGCGGAAGCCTCCGTGTGCGCGGGTCACGTCCAGCTGCGCATGCCCGGTGACGGCTGGGTCGCCTGACGCGGCGTCCAGGCTGACTGCCTGGTACTGCCCCATGGCGGCAGCCGACGTCGCACCGGCCGCCAGGGCCGCGCCGGTCTGCGCGGTGAACAGATGCTTCCTCATGGCCTGTCCAACGCGGCGCGGACGCAGCCGTCACGCGCCAGCCGCGCCTCGCAGCCACCACACCCCGGGCAGGTCCAGGGGCTGGTTACCTACCCGGGGTCAGGTCACCGGCCGAGGTAACCAGTGCAGGTCAGCGCCCGGATCGGCGATCACAACAGGGACGTGCCACGGAGGCAGGGGTAACCGGGTCGGACCGCCGGATGCGGCGGTTGTTGCCGCATCGCAACCGGCATCCGCGCAACTGGTGACCGTAGCGGTGACCCGGACGGCATGAGGTGGAGCCACCCCATGGAGGAGGACACCGTGCCTGGCATCACCATGCTGCTGCCCCAGCCACCGACAACCGTCACGGCGGCAACGCTCTACGCTCTCGCCGGAATCGTGGTCTGCCTGACGGTGAACCTGCCACTGCCGCAGCGCTACGCGCACGCACGCGGCGACCGCTTCGTCGCCGAGCCCGTGCGCGCAATCTTGGCCGCCGCCACGGTGGTCGTGTGCACGGCCCTGTGGCCGGCAGCCCTGCTGCGCCTGCTGTGGACGACCATCCGGGGCTGGTGCGCACGCCGAGCCTCGACGCGCGCACACCAGCGGACCCGCGCGCACGCCCCGCGCACCGCGCTGCGCACGGTCATGCGCAGCGACGACGAGACCATGGAGCTCCCGGTGTACCTGGAGCAGCCCGCCTCGTTTCAAAGCGAACCCACCCGCTACGAGAACACCGACTGGACGAAGGCAGCCGCGGGCCGGGTTGTCGAGGCCGTGCAGCAGCGCCGGCTCCTGGACGCCGCCTGGGCCGCCCGCTCGCTGGTGTGGGACGTGGAGTTCGCCTTCGGCCCGAACAGCAGCCAGCTCTGGCACGCCACCGAACTCCTCGCGCACGTGTGCCACGAGATCGGCGACGACGTCCGCGCCTCGCAGCTGTACGCGCGCGCGGCGACGGGCTTGGCGCGCAACTTCGGCGCCGGACACTCCAGTGCGCGCGCCGCCTTCGACCGCGCGACCGCCCTGTGGGCGAAGGCCCGCGCAGCCGACACGACGGACCCCGTCACCGCGCTGCTCGTGGCCTCCGTCACCCGACTGTTCGTACAGGCCGGGGTCACGCGGCTGATGGAGGCTCCGCGGGCAACGGGACGCGCTGCCAGCCGGTGACCTTGCCGTCCTCGCGGGCCACCTCGATCCGGTGGCTGCCCGGCAGCGCAGCAGCGGCGAACACCGCCTCCATCAGCCCGGTCGCGATGGTTTCCAGGATCTTGGGCTCGATCCGTTCGCCCAGTCCTCCGAGCTGAACGCTGACGTGGTCTCCGTCGTCCAGGTACAGCTGGACGAACAGCGGGGCTTGCGGCTGGGTGCCCACTCTGCGGATCTGGTCGGCTCGCACGACGTTGTCGCCGTACAGCTCTCTGCGGCCACCCAAACATCGCTCAGTGCCACGACCCACACCCCTTCCCGCGGAAATCGACTCCCTGATGGTGGCAGCCCTTCGAGCCGAGCACTGCGCTGCGATCGAGGGCGGTCGGTGAGCAGGCGGAGCCGGTCAGCCTCGATCGGGCCCGACAGTTTGCGCACGCTCTTCGGTGGTCTGCGGTCGCCGATCCCCCAGGGCCGCAGCAGCTCGGGACTACCGCAGGCCCGCAGGACCCCAGCCGGCGCAGCAGCTCGTCCTGTTCGTCCGGAGTCAGCGCGGGGGCGGCGGCCGTCGCGGCATCCAAGAACACCGACTCGTACGCGGGTGTCCTGTGACAGCGGGCCTGGACCAGTTGCCAACGATCTTGGACCAGACGCAGTTCGTGACAGCGAAGATGGATGACGCTCTTGATGGGCGCACCGCGTGGCGGGTCCGCTCGTCGGCAGGGCTGGCCCAGTACTGCTTGTGGGGACGGTAGGGCCTACTTGTCGCTGTCAGTGCCGCCAAGCG
This sequence comes from Streptacidiphilus sp. MAP12-33, assembly GCF_041261265.1. Taxonomy (NCBI): domain Bacteria; kingdom Bacillati; phylum Actinomycetota; class Actinomycetes; order Kitasatosporales; family Streptomycetaceae; genus Streptacidiphilus; species Streptacidiphilus sp. MAP12-33. Next base: position 1,941 of record NZ_JBGCCA010000053.1, on the reverse strand, counting down.
CTGCGATCGTGGCATCTGCGGCGGCAGGGTGAGCGCGGAGCTTGGCGATCATGTCGAGGCACCACTCAAGGTCGGGCTCGGCGTGACGGATGAGTTCAAAGTCGGCGGGTCGGTGAGTCTCGATCCGACCCACGATCTTGCCGTGGCGGTGATCAACAGCGCAGACCATGGGGTGCGGCTGCCCGGTGACATGGCTGTTGTTCTCGATGTACCAGGGGCCCCGGTTGGCATTGTCGACACGGGCCTGGATCTCGGCGACTCGGCGGTCGAACAGTTCGGGGATGTCGGTCCAGTGCGCATACGGGTCGTTAGGTGTTGCGCGACGTTGTAGGTGAGGACGAGGACGACGTCCTCGCTGTCGACGAAGAGGTGCGAAGAGGCCCCCGCGGCCGTCAGGTCGCGGGGGCCGTGGTGAACATGGTGTCGGCGTCATGCTCGTCATGTCGCTGGTGAGGCCGCGTCACCAGCAGACGTATGACCAGCCGGGTGGCAGCAAATTGGACCGTGAGATTCGCTTCTCTGGGGTTAGATTCGTCGGGTGATCGATGAACCCCTCAAGCGTCTGACCAGGGCCGAATACGACGGCATCTGGGACCGCTTCGATGCCAATTTCGACTTCCGGCCCAACATGTATGCCTTCCCCGGGATCACCGAGACTTCTCCGTCGATCACGTGGAGCCTCGACGCGCTGGGCGACGACCCTGGCGACCGCAAGCTCGACCGTCTGGTCGATGTGGTGCAGGAAGGACTGGCTGGTTGCAGCGCCCCCGGAGAATCGTTGTGGATCTTGGATTGGCAGCACACGTGCTACCGGCTCCGTCCGGATCTGCCGGCGACCGACATGTTCCTGCCCCGAGTTCTTGAAGGGCGCTCGCGTGAGGGCTGGCCGCTCAGCCCGTATCCGGACGGGGACTACTTCATCTTCCTGGCGGAGGACCTGCGCTTCGGCACTTTCGGACACCCCTGGGAACACTCCCTGTGCGTGTTCGGCGGCGAACTGCTGGATGCGGTCCAGGACGACCTGCAGCAGTTGCTGCAGGTCGTTCTTCGCCGGGACGGGAAGGCTGTCGGCTGAGGCCCGGGTCACTCGCTGGTGTGGGTCTCGGTGATGGCCAGGCGGGCGGAGGACTCGTCGACGATGCCTTTGTCCTGGGTGAAGGCGGCGATGAGGGCCTGCCAGGCGATGTTGTTGACGGAGCGGGGCAGGCCGCGGCTGGTGAGGTGGATCAGTTCGACGGTGTCGTCGGAGAAGAGGGTGTCCTGGCGGCTGGCGATGGTGATGTGGTGCTTGATGTAGCTGCTGGTCTCCTCCCTGCTCATGGTCGGCATCTGGTAGCTGATCGCGATCCGCTGGTCCAGGGCGGCCAGGACGCCGTGCTTCATGCGCTTGCGCAGGGTGGGCTGGCCGATCAGCACCACCGCGAACGGCGTGGTGGAGTCCATGTCGTAGTTGCACCAGGCAATGCGGGCCGCGGCCTCGCGGTGGGAGTGGTGCTGATGCAGCATCGACGGGGCCAGGTTGCGGCCGAACGGGATGCGGGTGAAGCCGTAGAAGCCCTGGACCCGGTCGATCATCCCTGCCCCCGCCCGTCGTCCATCAGGGACGCGTAGTTGATGCCCCTCGCCGTGTCCGCCTGATGCGTGGCGTCCAGGACCTTGAGGTAGTCGATCCCGGTCGGCGCCGCCGGTTGCGGCGGGATCTCCGGGCTCGCCTTCGGATGCGTGTGCCGGCCCAGCCGGTGCGGGACCGCCTTCCCGGCCGGCTTCCCCGCCGCCCGCACCTCGATCTCGCTCAGGTCGAACGGGTCGAAGACCAGCTCCACCCGCGTCCCGGTCAGCATCGGGTTGAACCGCACCGGCTTGGTCGGAGACTCTAGGTTGTGAATGTGACCTGCGGTTTCGTGGCTGTCAGGTAGTAGGCGGCTTCGTATTCAGCAGGCG
>NZ_JBGCCA010000052.1:0-60902 GCF_041261265.1 Streptacidiphilus sp. MAP12-33 | reverse complement strand
CAACGCGACCACCGGCCTGGTCACCCTCGACGGAGACCCCCTGCACTCCCACCCCGCCGAGACGGTCTCCCTCAGCCGCCTCTACTTCCTCTGATTCCTCTGATCAGGAGCCGCACCCTCATGAGCGCCACCCCCACCCCCGCCTCCCTCGGCTGGTCCATGCCCGCCGAGTGGACCGCCCACGACCGCACCTGGATGGCCTTCCCGACCTCCAACGAGACCTTCGCCGGCGAGGAGCTCCACCTCGCCCGCCAGGCCTGGGCGAACGTGGCCAACACGATCGTCCGATACGAGCCGGTGACACTGGTCGTCAACACCGCCGAGGCGGAGGCCGCGCGCGGCTACGTCGCCGCCGAGGTCGAGATCGTCGAGCGCCCGCTGGACGACGCGTGGATGCGCGACATCGGCCCCACCTTCCTCACCGACGGCAAGGGCGGTCTGGCGGCCGCCGACTGGATCTTCAACGGCTGGGGTGCCCAGGAGTGGGCCAGCTGGGAGAACGACCAGCACATCGCCGAGCACGTCGTGGAGCTGACGGGCGTCCAGCGCTTCGCCTCCCGCCTGATCAACGAGGGCGGCGGCATCCACGTCGACGGCGAGGGCACCGTCCTGCTGACCGACACCGTCCAGCTGGGCGAGGGCCGCAACAGCGACTGGACCCGTGAGGAGGTCGAGGCCGAGATCCACGCCTTCCTCGGCACCACCAAGGCGATCTGGGTCCCGCGCGGCCTCACCCGCGACTACCAGCGCTTCGGCACCCGCGGCCACATCGACATCGTCGCGGCGTTCCTGCGCCCGGGCACGGTCGTGGTCCACAGCCAGCCGGACCCGCAGCACCCGGACCACGAGGTCACCAAGGAGATCGCCGCCCTGCTCCGCGCGTCCACCGACGCCAAGGGCCGCGCCCTGGAGGTCATCGAACTCCAGGCCCCGACCGTCCTGTTCGAGGAGGACGGTGAGCCGGTCGACTACTCCTACATCAATCACTACCTCTGCAACGGCGCGGTCGTCCTGTGCGGCTTCGACGACCCGCGCGACCAGGCGGCGGCCGAGGTCTTCGCCCGGATCTTCCCCGACCGCAAGGTCGAACTCGTCGACGCCCGCGAGATCTTCGCCAACGGCGGCGGCATCCACTGCATCACGCAGCAGCAGCCCAAGCCGTAGCCGGCCCCGGCCTGAGCGCCGAACCTGCCCCTGGTCGAGCCCTGTCGCACGCGATCCCCGCCTGCGGCGGGGCTCGACCCGTCACGGCGGCGGAGTGCCCGGCTCCGTGGTGATCCACTCGGCGACCACGTCGTAGACGGTGAACTCGGCGTCGGGGTCGATGTCGTGGAAGAGATGAGGCGCCGCCTCGCCCTCGGCGGAGGCGCGCATCGCGTCGAGGGCAGCCTGGTCGCGCCAGAGGGTCTGGATGCGCCAGTGGCGGCCCGGGCCGCGCAGCAGCTCGCTCTGGATCAGGCCGTCGGGCAGCGGCCGCGCGAGCAGACGGCGGTAGGTGTCGAGCAGACGGCGCTCGTGCTCCGGGGCGACGTCCGCGTTGACCTCGGCCATTACCCAACCGGTCATGAGCAACCCCTTGCCGCGCGTTCCCCTCCCGCCACGCTAGGCCCGGCACGCCGCATCCGCCCGACGGGACCGGGACGGGCGCTGCCACAATGATCGTCCGTGACCCACTCCGATCTCGCGCGCCGCATCCACGCCGTCTCCCACCTCACCGGGCGGTTCACGCTCCGCTCCGGCCGCACGGCCACCGAGTACTTCGACAAGTACCGGTTCGAGGCCGACCCCGTCCTGCTCGACGAGATCGCACGCCGGATGGCACCGCTCGTGCCGGACGGTACCGAGGTGCTCGCCGGGCTGGAGATGGGCGGCATCCCCGTGGTGACCGCACTCGGGCGGCACACCGGGCTGCCGTGTGCGTTCGTGCGCAAGGAGGCCAAGGCCTACGGGACGTGCCGCCTGGCCGAGGGCGCGGAGGTCGCGGGGCGACGCGTGCTGGTCGTGGAGGACGTCGTCACCAGCGGTGGGCAGATCGTGCTGTCGACCGCGGACCTGCGGGGGCTCGGCGCCACCGTCCGAGAGGCACTGTGCGTGATCGACCGCGAGCAGGGCGGGGCCGAGGCGCTCGCCGAGGCGGGCATCCGGCTGCTGTCGCTGCTCACGGCCGACGACCTGAGGACGGCCGCCGAGCCGCAGTGATCATCGGGGCCACTACGCTCTCCCCGACCAACGGGGAGGAACTTGCATGAGCGCCACGACCGCCGAAGCCGCCGCCGAGACCACCGCCAGCCCGCTCTGGGCCCGGGTGGTGACCAGGGGGCTGGACCCGCAGAACATCATCGTCGGGGTGCTGCTGCTGGTGGGCGCGGTGCGGCACGGGTGGGGCGGTGCCGGGTGGGCGCTGTTCGCGGCGTTCTTCGCCGGGGTGGTGCCGCAAGGGATGATCAAGCTCGGGGTGCGGCGCGGACGGCTCGGCGACCGGTACGTGGGTGACCGGGCCAAGCGGGCCAAGGTGCTGCCGCTGGTGGGCACGTCGGTCCTGGTCGGGCTGGTGCTGATGGCACTGCTGGGCGCGCCGCGGGAGCTGGTGGCGATGATCCTGGCCATGCTCGCGACGCTGGTGCCCGTTCTGGGCATCACCGCCGGGCTGCGCTGGAAGGTGTCGATCCACACCGCCGCGTCGGCCGGGGCCGTGGCGATGCTGGCGCTCGCGCTCGGCGTCTGGTGGCTGACCGGCTACGCCGTCGTCGCGCTGATCGGCCGGTCCCGGGTGCGGCTCGGCGACCACACCGCCGCGCAGACGCTCGTGGGCGCGCTCGTCGGCGCCGTGACCGCCGGGGCGGTCTTCTGGGCCTGCCGCTGAGCGCGCCCCGGGCGCGGGGACCCGTCAGCCGGTCGCGGACCAGGTCGGCAGGTCCGACGGGAAGTTGGTCGGGAAGTCGGTCGGCAGCGAGGTCGGCAGATCGCTGGCGGACAGGCCCGAGGGGAGGAGGTCCGTCGGCAGGGCCGTCGGGAAGTCGCTGGCGACCTTCTTCAGTGCCGTCTGCGCTGCCTCGGCGGTGAGCTTGGCGAAGGTGACCGCGTCGATGCCGGCGCACTCCGAGGGCCGGACGGTCGGCGGCGTGGCGACGGAGGTGCCCGCGCCCTCCAGCACCTTGACGAGCGCGTCCTCGCAGGACGCCGTACTGCCCGCGGACGGGCTGCCGGAGGACCCGCTGGAGGAGCAGGCAGAGAGGCCGAGGACAGCGGCGGCTGTGGCCGCCGCGAGGGCGGCGATGGTGACGGAACGCATGTGGATCCCCCTGGTTGATCGTTCTCCTACAAGCCTGCCACCGTAGCGGACCGTGCCGACAGGCCTGCTCCCGACCTGTGGCGACGCCGTGACGAAGCTGTGGCCGACGGCCCTCCGGCGTGCCTCCACACGCCCCCAACGTGCCTCCAGTGCCCACTTGGTGAGGGATGTTCCGGGTGGCCGGCCCACCCCCGTGCGGGGGCCGATACGCTGGCGGTGCACGATCAACCGGCTGTCGGCGGAGGGGCGGGACGGGCGTATGGGCGCGACGGGGATCGACATCGCCTGGGACCGGCCCTCGATCGCCGAGATCAAGGCGACGGGCGCGACGTGGGTCGCCCGCTACTTCTCCCCCGACACCACCAAGAACCTCACCGCCGCCGAGGTCACCGACTACCGCGCGGCCGGTCTCGGGCTGGTGACGGTCTGGGAGGGCGCCGCCGCACGGGCACTGGACGGACGGGCGGCCGGGATCGGCGACGCCCGGGCGGCGTGGGCCCAGCGCGCGGCCGTCGGGCTGCCGGACACGACGGTGGTCCACTTCGCCGTCGACACCGACACCGACTGGCCGTCCGTGGCGGCCTACTTCGAGGGCGCGCAGTCCGTCCTCAGTGCGGCCCGGACGGGTGTCTACGGCGGTCTGCGGGTGATCGAGGGCGCCCACGCCGCAGGCCTGCGCTACCTGTGGCAGACGGTCGCCTGGTCCGGCGGCGTCTGGTCGCCCTACGCGACGATCCGCCAGCCGGGCGGCACGACGCTGAACGGCGGCGCCGACTACGACACCGCCGAGGCCGCCGACTTCGGCCAGTACCCGCGGCCCGCGCCACCGAGCCCGAAGCCCAGCTACCTGGAGGAAGAGTTGCTCGCCTACCTGCCCCCACTCGCGGCCGACACCGACGCCGACATCCCCGTCGAGCCCGCGGGCACGCTGACCACGCCGGCCGGCGGCGCCCGCAACGGTCCGCTCTGGCTCTGCCTGGCCGCGCAGGGCGCGGACGGCACGGTCGCGGTCTCCCTGCACAGCACCACGGGCTGGTCCGCACCGACCGACCACGCGGTGACGGTAGCGGGCGGCAAGCTGGTGCTCTCCCTGCCCACGAACGGCTCCGTCGACATCGTCCGCCTCCACCCGACGGTGCCGCTGCTGGGCTATCTCACCGGGCGGCAGGTGGCCTGACCGCCGGGTCGCCCGCGCTGGTGCTTTACTGGTCCTCGCCGGTTTGAACAGCATTCGAAGCGAGGAGCAGGAGTGGCCCGAGCGCCGTCCGCGCGACGTCCGGCGAAGCCCCGGGAGGAGGTCTTCGCCACGGCGATGGCCGCCATCGCCCGCCAGGGCCTGGCCGGGGTGACCATGGCCGCGCTGGGCCGGGAGCTCGGCATGAGCGGCGGCCACCTGCTCTACTACTTCGGCAGCAAGGACCAGCTGCTGCTGGAGACGCTGCGCTGGAGCGAGTCGCAACTGGGCGAGCGCCGCCGCGCGCTCCTCGCGGGCGCCGCACCGGCGGCGGACCGGCTGCGCGCCTTCGCCGCCCTCTACCTGCCCACCGGCCCCGGCGACCCGCGCTGGACGCTCTGGGTCGAGGTCTGGGGCCGTTCGCAGGCGAGCGAGGAGATCCGGGCCGGCCAGGTGGAGATCGAGGCTGTGTGGCGCGAGGACCTGGTCACCCTGCTGCGCGAGGGCCTGGGCGCGGGCGAGTTCCGCGAGGTCGAGCCGGAGCGCTTCGCCGTCAGGCTCGGCGCCCTGCTGGACGGCTTCGGCACCCCGATCGTGGTCGGCCTGCCCGGCGCGGGCCGGGAGGTCGCGCTCGGCCACGTCGAGGAGTACCTGCGCGAGGCGTTGCTCGCGGGCTGACGGGCGAGTGCGGGTGCGATGTGCGGGTGCGATGCGGGTCCGATGTGACGCCGGTCATGCCGCGCGGCGACCAGAGCCACGCAAAAGGGGCTTGAGCGCGCACGGAACCATCGGCACGAGCAGGGTGATTCGGTCCACCTCGGGCCGACGCTGGATGGTTCGCACACGAAGGCCATCTCTGAACACATGGACGACTGTCGGCCGCATCGCATACCATCGGCCGCCAGCCGCGCGGCGAGGAGCGCGGATCCAGTCAAGGGGATCTCCCGTGCTCTGCCCGTCCTGTTCCGCGGCCGCGCTCGACGCGTACGGTCGTTGCCCGCACTGCGGCTACTCCGCCGCTCCGCCGGCCCCGTCGTACGCGGCCTACTACCCGCAGCCGGCGCTCGTCACACCGACCGCCCCGGCCGGCATCGGGCTCGCCGCGCAGATCCTGATCGCCGTGTGCGGCCTGATCGCCGTCGTCGCCTTCGGCACCGACCTCTGGGCCTACAGCTCGGCGCAGCACTCGCTGGACACGGGCACCTACACGGACCCCCTCGCCAGGGCCGCGCTCGCCTCGGCCTTCAACGGGATCGGCAGCCTGCTGGACCTCGCCGCCGGCGTCGTCTTCATCATCTGGTTCTACAAGTCGGCGGCGCTCGCCCGGATCCTGGCCCCCGGCCAGCAGGCGCTCGCGCCGGGCTGGGCGGTCGGCGGCTGGTTCATCCCGCTCGCGTACTGGGTCCTGCCGCGGATCGTCGCCGGTGGCATCTGGCGCGCGGCGATCCCGCTGGGCGCCGAGCCGACCGGCCGCAAGCCCCGCACCCACCTGGTGACCTGGTGGTGGCTCACCTTCATCGTCGGCCAGCAGCTGCTGGCGTTCTCGGTCGGCAACATCGCGGTCGACAGCTACTCCACGTCGGGCGGGCTGGCGTTCGTCTTCGGCCTCGGCGGCGTCGTCGGCCTGTGCCGCATCGCGTCGGCGGTGCTGGGCATCATCATGATCCGCAAGCTGACCTCGATGCAGCAGATCCGCATCCTGCAGGGCCCGGGCACCGGCCACCCCTACGCCGCGCCCACCGCTCCGCTGGGCGTGCCGTACGCGGCGTACGCCGACCCGTCGGCGGCCTACGGCTACCCCGGCACCGTCCCCGCTCCCGCGCCGATGCCCGGGTACGTCCCGGCGCCGACGCAGCCGCAGGACGCCCCGCCGGCGCCCGCGACGTACCAGGCGAGCGTGCCCCCGCAGGCGCCGGTCCCGGTCCCGACGCAGGTGGCCCCGGTGGAGACTGCCCCGACGCAGGTGGCCCAGCCGGAGGACGCGGCGCCGCAGGACGCGGTGCCCGTGGAGGTTCCCACCGCCGTGATCCCGCGCCAGGCGGAGGAGCACTCCACGGTGATCCTCACGCCCGTCCCGGCGCAGCGCGACGGTGACAGCGACAGCCCGCTGCCGGAGCCGACCGTCCCCACGTCCGCCACGGACGCGGACGCGAGCACCCCCACGGAGAACGGCCCGAAGGACGCCTGAGCGGCGTCCGTCGCCTCAGTCCTCCCAGATCGCCGCGGCCGTCCGGTCACCCGAGTGACCGGACGCCCGCGCCTGGATCTGCCGGAGGAAGTCGACACCCCCCGGGGCATGCGGCTGGGACCAGTGCTCCGCCAGCAGCGCGGCGACGGCGGGTTCGGTGCGCAACGGCGTCGCGAGACCGTCCGTGCAGACCATCAGCACGTCGCCCGGTTCGGGCACGACGGCGCGGAACCGGAAGAGCCCCTGCGGCCCGCCGGACCCGTCGCCCTCCTCGGGGACGGGCGTGAGCCGACGCCCCGCGTAGGCGTCGTACCAGGCGTCGTCCCCGAGCAGCATCAGCGCGCCAGGCCCGGTGCCGAAGCCGGCCCGGAGCCGGTTGGTCGGGTCCAGCGGCGCGAGCACGGCGTGGACCGCGCCCTCCGTTCCCAGTACGCGCGCGGCGCGCGCGGTCAGCCGCTGCAGTCCGAAGCGCAGGCGCTCCTGCGCGCCCTGACGCAGGTCGGCCAGCAGGCCCGCGCGACTGCGCCCCACGGAGGCGGCCAGCAGCCGCGCCGCCTCCCCCGCGCCGCGGCCCGAGGCCACCACGACCACCATCAGCCCGTCGGCGGCCTCGCCGAACCGCGCGGCCACGAGCCGGTCCCGACGCGGCACGCCGAGCGCGCGGGCCTCCTCGCCCCGCACGGTCCCGGCGCGGAGCGTCATGCTGCCGTGCCGTGCGAGCTCCAAGGCGGTGTCGGGCACCAAAGCGCCGAGATCATCCGGGTCGGCCTCGGGCAACGCGTCCGGCTCCGGCAAGGGCTCCCCGGCCGCGGGCCGGCTCCGCCCCCACCGCAACGCCGCCCCGTCCGGCAGCGTCGGCACCGGCACATGCGGCGGCTGCCCCAAACCGTTCCGCCCCGCCCCAGCCGCCCGCGCCTCACGCGAAGCCGCGCCCGGCTCCGGCGGCGCCACCTGCGGCGCGGAAGCGCCGGACGAGGCCGGTAGGCCTTCGGTCGGCGATGTCGGGGGCTCGGCCGGAGCGAAGGCGCGGACGGGCCCGAAGGCATCGGCGTCGAGCGGCTCGGCGCGCGAAGCCACGCCCGGCGCGGGCGGCACCCCGTCCGGCACAGAAGCGTCGGATGCGCCCGAAGGGCTGACGCCTTCGCCCGGCGAAGCCGGTGCAGAGGGGCGGACCAGCCCGAAAGCGTCGGCGGCCGGCTGCGCGGCGCGCGAAGCCCCGGCCCGCGCCGGCGGCACCCCGTCCGACGCCGAGGGGTCGGAGGCCGCCAACAGGTCCTCACCCACGCCCGGCGCAGCCGGGCTCGTGGCCGCGGCCTCGGTCGGCGCGGGCGGCGGGGGGCTCGTGAGGTCGAGTGTCGGCGGGTCGGGCGCGGTGGCCGCCGGGGGCGGAGGCTCATCGGCTGGAACGGGCGGGCGGGTGGTGTCCGGGGGCCAGGCCAGGACGTCCGGATCCAGGTCGAGGTCCGGCAGGGGGCGCGGAGCGCCGACGCGGGGATCGGGGACGCGCGGCGGCGGTGGGACGGACGGGATGGGCGGCAGGTCCGGGACGGTGTCGTCCATCGGGGCGCGTGGCGCCGGGGGTGCGCTCGGTGGCGCCGTCTCGCCCATCGCGCCGAGCGCCGACGCGAACCAGTCGTCCACCGTGCCCGTACTCGGTCGGTACCGCGCCTCCCGCTCGGCCGGACCGTAGACGGCGTCCCACCAGGCGTCCTCCGCCGCAGCCGCAGGGCCCGCACCTCTGGGGCCGCCCGGCCCGCTCGGCACGGCCGGTTCGCCTGGCTCGCTCATGGTGCTGCCGCCTCCGTCCTGACCGCCGGGATGGACGCCATTGTCCACGCGCGAAGCCCGCCGAGGCCGGGAACCGGCGAATCAGAACACGTCCGGAGCAAGCGAACGAAGGTTTCCGGACAATCAGTCGAAGCGGCGTTCCGATCCCCGACTACCGGCCGACCGGCAAGCCGAGGCATGATGATCGTTGCGCGCGCACGCATAGGCGTCACGTGAGCGCAGTGAGCGAAGGACCTCGGGCGAAGGGCCTCGAGCGAAGGACGGTGGGAGGCAGGGTGCTGGAATTCGTCGGGCTCGACGAACGCGCCGAGCTGGTCTACCGGGCACTGCTCTCCTTCGGTGCCGTGACACCGGACGCGCTCGGCGAGCGGCTGTCGCTCAATCCGTGCCTGGTCCAGCAGTCCCTGACGGAACTGGAGGCCAACGGCCTGGCTGCGGCGTCCGCCTCGCTGCCCGACCACTACGTCGCCGCGCCGCCGGGCGTCGCTCTCGCTCCGGCGCTGTCGCAGCGGCGGCACGAACTGCAGGAGGCCGAGCGCGTCGTCGAAATGCTCGCCGACGAGTACCGCCGCACCGGCGCGGCGAGCTCCGGGGCGGCCGACCTGGTCGAGGTCGTCTCCGGCGTCTCCGCCCTGCGCCACCGGTTCGAGCAGATCCAGCTCGGCACCGAGCGGGAGCTGCTGGCGCTCGTCACCGAGGCCCCGGTGGCCGTCCGCCCGGAGGAGAACGGTGCGGAGGACATCGTCGTCGCCCGGGGCGTGGTCCACCGCACGGTGCTGTCGCGCGACCGCCTCGCCGACGGACCCGTCATGGAGGCGCTGGCGCTCGCGCTGGAGCGCGGCCAGCAGGTCCGCGTCGCCGAGCAGGTGCCGACGAAGCTGGTCGTGTCCGACCGGCGGCTGGCCATGGTGCCGCTGCTCGCGCTCGGCACTCCCGGCGAACCGGCCGCCCTGCTGGTGCGCGCCCCGGGACTGCTGGAGGCGCTGATCGGACTGTTCGAACAGTGCTGGCAGTCGGCGTACCCGGTGCGGTTCGCCGCCGACGGGGTGGTGGGGCTCGACGGGCCGGCCGGTCTCGTCGGGCCCGGCGGGCTGGAGGTGGCGGAGGACCGGCCCGATCCGGTGGACCTCCAGATCCTCTCGCTGCTGCTCACCGGGCTGACCGACGCCAGCGTCGCCAAGCAGCTCGACCTCGGTCTGCGCACCGTCCAGCGGCGCGTCCAACGGCTGATGACGCTGACGGGAGTCAGCACCCGCCTGCAGCTGGGCTGGCACGCGTACGAGCGGGGCTGGGTCGCCCGTTAGGCTTCCCGCATGCCAGAACCTGTCGATCATGCCGATCCGCTGACTCCGGCGCCAGGTCAGGTGGCGACGGCCCAGGTCCAGCGCCTCACCGACGCGGTGACGCGGCTGCGCCGCGCGCTGCGGAGCAGCATCCGCACGGACTACCCGTGGGAGGCCCTGCCGATGGCGCAGGTCGAGCTCCTGCAGACGCTCGCCGCGACGGGCCCGCTGCGCGTCGGCGAGCTGGCCGCGCGTCAGCGGCTCGCACCGAACACCGTCAGCGGGCTGGTCGGCCGGCTGCTGGAGTCGGGCTTCGTGGACCGCCAGAACGACCCGGGCGACCGCCGGACGGCCCGGATCGGCCTGACCGACGCGGGCCATCGTCAGCTGGGTGACTGGCAGCGCGCCCACGAGCGCCGGCTGGCCGCAGCGCTCGCAACGCTCGCTCCTGCGGAGAGCACCGCGGTCCTGAACGCCATCCCGGGCCTGGAACGTCTGGCGACAGCGCTCGGCGAGGAAGCCGGCTAGGGGCGCGAGGCTCTGCTGATCAGCGGCTCCGCCGCGGGGCGCGAGAAACCCACCCGAGGCGGATGGCCCTGCACGTGGAGGACCATCTGCTCATCGGAGGGGGCACCTCCGGCCGAAGGCTGGGGAGTCTCGCGCCCCCGCAGGGGGTACCTCCCGGCCGCAGGGAGGAGCTGCTGATCAGCAGAGCCCCGCGCCCCTGGATGGTGCGACTGACCAGGGGTCAGCTTCCTTCGAGGCCCAGCAGGGCCTGCTTCGCCTCGATGCCCGCCGCGAAGCCCGTCAGTGAGCCGTCGCTGCCGAGGACGCGGTGGCACGGCCGCAGGATGAGCAGCGGGTTCGCGCCGACCGCGCCCGCGACCGCGCGGACGGAGGTCGGCGGGAGGCCCGCGGCGAGCGTCAGCTCCTTGTAGGTGACCGTCGCGCCGAAGGGGATGTCGTCCAGCGCGCGCCAGACCCGCTGCCGGAACTCCGTGCCGGCCGGCGCGAGCTCCAGCACGAACTCCTTGCGGGTGCCCGCGAAGTACTCGCCGAGCTGGGTGACTGCGTCGGCGAAGGTCTCCGGGTCGCGGGTCCAGGCGGGATCCGGCTCGACCGTGCGGCCCTTCTGGACCGGCGCGTAGACGGACGTGAGCCGCCCCTCCTCGTCGGCGGTGAGCTGAAGGCGGCCCAGCGGGGAGTCCATGGTCGTGTAACGCGTCATCACTTGCTCACCTTCGAATGCGAAGAGGACGTCCGGTTGGTGGCTGCCGTCGGCGCGGCCTCGCCCGCCGCGACCCAGAGGTGGTGGACCGCATACGAGCGCCACGGGCGCCACGCCTCGGTCGCGGGCTCGGCCTCCAGGCCGGCCGCGCGCAGGCCGTGGCGGACGCCGAGGTCGGTCGGCAGGTAGGCGTCGGGGTCGGCCAGGGCGCGCATGCGCACGTAGCTGACGGTCCAGGGGCCGATGCCCGGCAGGGCGAGCAGGGCCGCGCCCGCCGCGTCGCGGTCCACGCCCGGGTCGAGGCGGACGCTGCCGTCCGCCAGCGCCGCGCACAGGCCGCGCAGGGCGCGTTGGCGTGCGGCGGGCATGGCGAGATCGGCCGGGTCGGCCTCGGCGAGGCTCGCCACCGAGGGGAACAGGTGGGTGAGCCCGCCACTCGCCTCGGGCAGGGGCGCGCCGTAGCGGGCGGCGAGGCGTCCGGCCAGGGTGCGGGCCGCCGCGACGGTGACCTGCTGGCCGAGGACCGCCCGCACCGCGAGCTCGTGGGCGTCGACGTGCCCGGGCGAGCGCAGGCCGGGACGCTTGGTGACGAGCGGGCCGAGCCACGGGTCCGCGCCGAGCACCTCGGCGACCGCGTCCGGATCGGCGTCGAGGTCGAACAGTGCGCGCAGCCGCTGGACGGCGGCCGTCAGGTCGCGGACGTTGCCGAGCCGGACGCGGGCGTCGAGCCAGCCCTGCGGCTTCGAGGGCTCGTCGACCTCCGCGACGGCCGGGCCGCCGGGCAGCGCGAGCGTCCGGCGGTAGGTGCGGACCGCCGTGGGCCCGGTCCCGGCGCGCGGGACGACCTCCTCGACGCCGGGCACCGCGCGCAGCGCCAGGAAGTCGAAGACGGCGGCCGCCTCGAACGGCTGACGGTGGGCCAGTCGCAGCGGGATGACACCCTGGACGACGGTGCGGCGGCCCTGGCGGGTGCGCAGCTCCGTCGGGGTCATCGCGTAGACCTCCCGGATGGTGTCGTTGAACTGCCGCACGCTCGCGAATCCGGCCGCGAAGGCGACCTCGGTCGCCCCCAGGTCGGTCGTCTGCAGCAGTACGCGTGCCGTCTGGGCGCGCTGGCTGCGGGCGAGCGCGAGCGGTCCGGCGCCGAGTTCGGCGTGGAGCTCGCGGGCGAGGTGGCGTTCGCTGTAGCCGAGGCGGGCGGCCAGACCGGCGACACCGTCGCGGTCGACGACGCCGTCGGCGATCAGGCGCATCGCGCGGCCGACGAGGTCGGCGCGCAGGTTCCACTCGGGCGAGCCGGGGGCCGCCTCCGGACGGCAGCGCCGGCAGGCGCGGAAGCCGGCGGCCTGGGCGGCCGCGGCGGTCGGGTAGAAGTCGACGTTCTCTCGTTTGGGGGTTCTGGCGGGGCAGCTGGGTCGGCAGTAGATGCCGGTGGTCCGCACGGCCGTGTAGAACACTCCGTCGAGACGGGCGTCCTTGCTGCTCACCGCCCGGTAGCAGGCGTCTTCGTGCATCCTCACGTCCTCCAGTCTGCGGCATCGCGGGGCGAGTGACTGGCGGGAATCGGACATGGCAGTGGCAGCACCCGGGCGTGGCGGGATCTTCACGTTCAGGGGCGTTCGCGCCACTCGTGGCGAAGATCGCCCGACCGACAGAATCGAGGTGCCGCCGGGGGAACCGGCAGCGAAGCGAAGAAACGACCAGGGACGAGGACCACGATGACGACCACCGACGCCACCGCCGCCACCAGCGCCGTCCTGAGCGTCCCCGCCGCCGACCCGGCCGTCGCCGCCGCCCACTACGCCGCCCGCCTCGCCTTCGAGGCCGACGTCTCCGACGTCCACGCCGACCTCGCGGCCGGCGTCCGGGGCGTCGTCGTGGTCGACTCCCGCAGCGACGCGGCCTGGGCCCAGGGCCACCTCCCCGGCGCGCTGCACATCCCCACCGCCCGTATCGCCGAGCTCGCCCCGACGCTGGTCGCCCCCGGCACGACGGTCGTCACCTACTGCTGGGGACCGGGCTGCAACGGCGCCACCCGCGCCGCACTCGCCTTCGCCCGGCTCGGCTACTCCGTCAAGGAGATGATCGGCGGCTTCGAGTACTGGGTCCGCGAGGGCTTCGCCTTCGAGTCGGCCAAGGGCACGGAGCAGCGCCCGATCGACGACCTCACCGCTCCGCGCTCCGGCATCTCCTGCGCCTGCTGACTGCTCCGGGGTGGCTCAGCGGTTCAGTGGTAGGCGACGGTGACGGTCGTGAAGCCGAGGGACTTGAGCAGGCCCTGGAGCATCTGCGTGGTGTTCTGCTGCGCCCGTGCGGTCAGCCCGCTTCCCGTGGCGGCCGCCTGGATCCGGTTCACCGCGACCACGTTGAGCTGCTGCTGGTCGCCGGGGTTGCCGCTGAAGAACTGGCCGATCCGGTCGAAGAGTCCGCGCTCCTGCGCGACGACGTAGGAGTGCTTGACGTCCAGCGCGGCGGAGGCGAGTTGGGCGTGCGGCAGCGTGAGGGTGGCGCTGCGGCGGTCGGACGAGACGGACACCTGGGCCTTGCCGAGGTCCACGTAGGCGTCGACGCTGCCCTCGGCGACGTAGAGGGTGCGGTTGCCGAGCAGCGCGGACGGCAGGAAGCGCGCCTCCTTGTCGAGGTCGACGACGACCTGGAAGTTGCCCGCCGCGGCGTCGTAGCGGCTCATGTTCTGCACGGACTGGAGCACGGCCGGTCCGCTGCGGTCGACGGTCTGCTCGCCGAAGGGGTTGGGCAACCCCGGCAGCCAGTCGAACCGCGCGGCGGCCAGGAACAGGGCCACGATCACGGCGAAGGTCAGCGGAACGCTCACGTACCAGGGAACGCGACGGCGGTTCTCGGCCACGGTCCGACCCCTCTCCTCCCCGGGACGCGCGGGCCGCGTCCCCGGAAGGCTCCTACCCAGCTTGGCCCGCCCGCGACGGGCGGGCGGGCCACAACCCGGTCACCAGTGCAACAGTCCTGTCACACCCGATGGTTGGCGTGGCGACCTTGACCCCGCTCACCCCAGTGACGGTCCCGCTCGATGCGCGCCCGGCGGGCCTCGGCGCGCAGGCGGGCGTCGGCGCGAGAGGCCATCCACCGGTTCTCGCGCTCGAGCTTGCGGTAGCTCTCCAGCCGCCGGAACGACAACTCACCGTCGTCCAGCGCCTGCTGGACCGCGCAGCCCGGCTCGCCGAGATGACCGCAGTCCGCGAAGCGGCAGTCGGCGGCGAGCCGGTCGATGTCGGCGAAGACCTGCTGCAGACCGCCGGCCGCGTCCATGACGCCGACCCCGCGCAGGCCCGGGGTGTCGATGAGGACCCCGCGTCCGCCCGGCAGTGGCAGCAGCTCGCGCGTGGTCGTGGTGTGCCGGCCCTTGCCGTCGACGCCGATGGCGCGCACGTCCATCGCGTCCGCGCCGACGAGCGCGTTGGCCAGCGTGGACTTGCCGACCCCCGACTGTCCGACCAGCACAGTCCCCTCGCCGAGGACGGCACGCAACTCGGCGAGGCCCTCACGCTCGGTCGCGCTGACGGCGTGGACGGGGACGTCGGGCGCGATCCGCTCGATGTCCCCGCGGATGAGGTCGGCGTCGGGGGCGAGGTCGGCCTTGGTGAGCGCGACGACGGGCGCGGCACCGCTCTCCCACGCGAGCGCGAGGAAGCGCTCGACGCGGCCGAGGTCCGGCTCGACGGCGAGCGAGACGGCGACGACCACGGTGTCGACGTTCGCCGCCAGCACCTGCCCGAGGGAGCGGCGCGACGCGCCGCCCCGGATCACCGCGGTGCGCCGCGGCAGCAGGGCGCGCACCTGCGCCCCGACCTCGGCGGCACCGTCGGCGACGACGGCCCAGTCGCCCGTGCAGACGATCCGGACCGGATCGCGGGGGGTGACCAGGGCGGTGTCGGCACGCAGCGTGCCGCGGGGTGTGACGACGTCACACAGGCCACGGTCGACACGCGCGACCCGGCCGGGAATCAGGCCCTGCGCCGCGTAGGGCGCGAAGGCGGACTGCCAGTCCTCGTCCCAGCCGTAGCGGGAGAGGTCAACGAAGGCAGAGGGAGATGACAAGAGAAGCCCTTCGAGGGGTGAAAGCGGAGACGTTCGACTGCTGCGGGCACAGAACGGTGTTCATCGCTTCCTCACCTCCTCTGGACTTCACTGGTGTGTGGAACGCTACCGCCGACGGTCACCCACGCGCCAAGGGATTTACCCTCAGGGGCGCGAGGAACGGCGCGACAGGCCACCGAGGGCTTCGGATCCCGAACGAGCGGGGCCATCCGCACGCCGTGGTTGTTCGCGCCCACGCAGGGGGCACCTCCCGGCCGAAGGCTGGGGGAGCAGCCGCAAATCGGCAGAGCTCCGCGCCCCTGGCGGCTGCGCCGCCTGAGGGCTGCGCCGCCTGAGGGCTGCGCCGCTACTCCCGGTCGAAGGGTGACGGGTAGCGGCGTTTGCGCGCGCCCTTGGACTGGATGCGGCCGCGGACGTCCTTCGGGGGCAGGAAGTCCGCCCAGCGTTCCGGGTACTCGGCCGGGGTCTCGGACTCGCCCTCCGCGCCGGAGGCCGGCGGGTTCGCCGCCCGGTTGCGGGTCGCGGAGCGGCGGGCCTCGGCGCGCCGTATGACCTCCAGGGCCTCCTCCTCGCGGGCCTTCTCGTTCTCCGCGCGCGCCTGCGCGGTCTCCCGGGTGGGCCACATGCGGTCGATCGCGGCGTTCACCGCCGCGCCGATCAGCACGGCCAGGGCGATCACGCCGATCCACAGCAGCACCGCGATCGGCGCGGCGAGCGAGCCGTAGACGGTCGGGCCCTCCACCGAGTGCACGAGATACAGCCGCAGGAAGATGCTGCACACGAAGAAGACGAACAGCGCCACTATCGCGCCGGGCACGTCCTCCTTCCACGCCGTCCGGACCGGCACGGCCACGTGGTAGAGCGTGGTCATGAAGCAGACCGAGAGCAGGATCGCGCCGGGCCAGTAGAGGATGTGCACGACGTCGGCGGTGGCGGGGAACCAGTGCACGATCTGGTCGGGGCCCGCGATGACGAGCGGGCCGATCACCGTGCCGGCGATCAGCGCGACGATGTAGAGGCCGAGCGAGAGCAGCCGGGTGTGGACGATGCCGCGCTGGTCCTCCAGCCCGTACATGATCGTCACCGTGTCGACGAAGACGTAGAGCGCCCGCGAGCCGGACCACAGGGCGAACAGGAAGCCGATCGAGATCAGGTCGGGGCGACCGTTGCGGAAGACGCTGTCGAGCAGCGGCTGGACGGTCTGGTGCACCGAGCTGGGGGTCAGGAAGGTGCCCGCGGCCCGCAGGATGTCCGCCTCCAGCTTGGCGATCACGCTGTGGCTGAGGTAGCCGAGCGTGCCCGCGATGCTCAGCAGCAGGGGCGGCACCGACATCAGGGTGAAGAAGGCCACCTCGGCGGCGAGTCCGGTGACCCGGTACTCGACGCAGGTGTTCGTGGTGTCCTTGATCAGCTTCCAGGCGATGGCCCGGTGCCACCCGTGCGGCCGACGGCGGTTGGCACGCCGCATACCGTGGGCGCGATGCCTGGCCTTCGGGGTGGGTTCGCCTGCTGGTTGCACAGGGCAAACCTATCGGCCTGCGGCGTACTCTCCGATCCTGGGAACCCGGCGTGCCCGCCGTTCCGACCCGCCGCGTGCGATACCGCCGCCCGAGCGATATTCCACATAATGGATGGTCGCGTCTTGCAGATCGGAATAGCAGGCCCGATCGCGACCCCCCGGCCCTCCCGTCGCACCGGCCTCGCCCGGAAATCCCAGCCTGCGGGACAGTTTTGTCCAGATACCGGATGGTGCTGGACTGCGAAAAGTTCGGCGTGCGACGCTTCTGCCATGTCTGGTGCCGGAACTGCCCTGGTCGGTCGACTTCACGTCGACCTCGGCCGCATGTCCAGCGCCATCTGTCCGGTGACCTGATACCCCTGCCGCCCCCACCGACAGCAAGCCCGACGCACCGCCCGCCGCCGCGCGGAACGCGTCGCCCCAGGCCGGGTCGCCGCCGCGACTGCACGCACCCTCGTGCAGGTCAGCGCCGCAGCACCGGTCCGGGACCAGCACCGCTCAGGCCCCGAACCAACTGCCGAAGGACGCACCTCATGGCCGCCACCCCCGCCTCCTCCACGCCGAAGCGCAAGGTGACCCGCCACCGCGGCGAGGGCCAGTGGGCTGCCGGTCACTTCACCCCGCTCAACGGCAACGAGCAGTTCAAGAAGGACGACGACGGTCTCAACGTGCGGACGCGGATCGAGACGATCTACGCCCACACCGGCTTCGCCGGCATCGACCCGAACGACCTGCGCGGCCGGATGCGCTGGTGGGGCCTGTACACGCAGCGCCGGCAGGGCATCGACGGCGGCAAGACCGCGATCCTGGAGCCGCACGAGCTCGAGGACGAGTACTTCATGCTGCGCGTCCGCATCGACGGCGGCGCGCTGACCGTCGCTCAGCTGCGGACCATCGGCGAGATCTCGCAGACCTACGCCCGCGGCACCGCCGACCTGACCGACCGGCAGAACATCCAGTACCACTGGATCCGGATCGAGGACATGCCGGTCATCTGGCAGAAGCTGGAGGCCGTCGGCCTGTCCACGACCGAGGCCTGCGGCGACTGCCCGCGTGTCATCCTCGGCTCGCCGGTCGCCGGTATCGCCGAGGACGAGATCATCGACGGCACCCCGGCGCTGGAGGAGATCCACCGCCGCGTCATCGGCAACCCGGACTTCTCCAACCTGCCGCGCAAGTTCAAGTCCGCGATCTCCGGCTCCCCGCTGCTGGACGTGGTCCACGAGATCAACGACATCGCCTTCGTCGGCGTCGAGCACCCCGAGCACGGCCCCGGCTTCGACCTCTGGGTCGGCGGCGGGCTGTCCACCAACCCGCGTCTGGGCGAGCGCCTGGGTGCCTGGGTTCCCCTGGACGAGGTCGCGGACGTCTACGTCGGCGTCATCTCGATCTTCCGCGACTACGGCTACCGCCGCCTGCGCAACCGCGCCCGCCTCAAGTTCCTGATGGCGGACTGGGGCCCGGCCAAGTTCCGTCAGGTGCTGGAGGACGAGTACCTGCACCGTGCGCTCGTCGACGGCCCGGCCCCGGCCGAGCCCGTCGAGCGCTGGCGCGACCACGTCGGCGTGCACCGGCAGCAGGACGGCAACTACTACGTCGGCTTCGCTCCGCGCGTCGGCCGCGTCGACGGCTCGCTGCTGACCAAGGTCGCCGACCTGGCCGCGCAGCACGGCTCGGACCGCCTGCGGACCACCGCCGAGCAGAAGATGATCGTGCTGGACGTGGCCGAGGACCAGGTCGACTCGCTCGTGGCGGGTCTGGAGGCGCTGGACCTGCACGTCAAGCCGTCCCCGTTCCGTCGCGGCACGATGGCCTGCACCGGCATCGAGTTCTGCAAGCTCGCCATCGTCGAGACCAAGGAGCGCGGCAAGACGCTCATCGAGGAGCTGGAGGCGCGCCTTCCGGAGTTCGACGAGCCGCTGACGATCAACATCAACGGCTGCCCGAACGCCTGCGCCCGCATCCAGGTCGCCGACATCGGCCTCAAGGGCCAGCTCGTCACCGACGAGAACGGCGAGCAGGTCGAGGGCTTCCAGGTGCACCTGGGCGGCGCGCTGGGCCTGGAGGCCGGGTTCGGCCGCAAGGTCCGCGGCCTGAAGGTGACCAAGGACGGTCTGCCCGACTACGTCGAGCGCGTGCTGCGCCGCTACCTGGACGACCGTCAGGACGGCGAGCGCTTCGCGCAGTGGACCACCCGGGCCAGTGAGGAGCAGCTCGCATGAGTGAGCGCGCCGCGCCGTTCTACTGCCCCTACTGCGGGGACGAGGACCTGCGCCCGAGCGAGTCCGGCGGGCACGGGGCCTGGGAATGCGCGTCCTGCCGCCGCGCGTTCGCGCTGAAGTTCCTGGGGCTGCTCAACGCCTCCACCACCGACGGGGGAAACGCAGATGAGCACTGAGACCGAGTCCGCGACCGGATCCGCTTACACCGCGGAGCAGTTGGAGGCGCTGGCCGCCACCGCCGCGGTGGAGCTGGAGAACGCCTCCGCGCAGGAGATCATGCGGTGGGCCGCCGAGACCTTCGGCCGGCGCCTCGCGGTGACCTCCTCGATGGAGGACGCCGTCGTCGCCCATCTGGCCTCGACCGCGCTGCCCGGCATCGACGTGATCTTCCTGGACACCGGCTACCACTTCGTCGAGACCATCGGCACCCGCGACGCGGTGGCGGCGACCATGCCGGTCAACGTCCTCACGTTGACGCCGCGTCAGTCCGTGGCCGAGCAGGACGCCGAGTACGGCGCCAGGCTCCACGACCGCGACCCCGACCTGTGCTGCAAGCTGCGCAAGGTCGAGCCGCTGAACCGGGGCCTGGCCGGCTACGACGCGTGGGCGACGGGCCTGCGCCGCGACGAGTCCCCCACCCGGGCGAACACCCCGATCGTGGCGTACGACCCGAAGCGGCAGAAGGTCAAGATCGCCCCGATCGCCCGCTGGACGCAGGAGGACGTGGACGCCTACGTCGCCGCCAACGGCATCCTGCTCAACCCGCTGCTCTTCGACGGCTACGCGTCGATCGGCTGCTCGCCCGAGTCCTGCACCCGCCGGGTGCAGGAGGGCGAGGACGCCCGCTCGGGGCGCTGGGCCGGCGCCGGCAAGACCGAGTGCGGCATCCACCTCTGACCTTCTCCCGACTCCGACCCCCATCACTGGAGCAGACCTTCATGACCACCACAGCTGACGCACCGGCGGCCTCCACGGCGGCCGCCGTGCAGGCCTGCGGCGCCACCGTGTGGCTGACCGGCCTGCCCAGCGCCGGGAAGACCACGATCGCCTCCGCGCTGGCCGAGCGCCTGCGCGCCGAGGGGCACCGCGTGGAGATCCTCGACGGCGACGAGATCCGCGAGTTCCTCTCGCGCGGCCTCGGCTTCACCCGCGCGGACCGCGACACCAACATCCAGCGGATCGGCTTCGTCGCCGAGCTGCTGGCCTCCAACGGCGTCAAGGTCCTCGCCCCGGTGATCGCGCCCTACGCCGACTCCCGCGCCGCCGTCGCCGCCCGCCACGCCACGCAGCACACCGCCTACCTGGAGGTGCACGTCGCCACCCCGGTCGAGGTCTGCTCCGAGCGGGACGTGAAGGGCCTGTACGCCAAGCAGGCAGCCGGTGAGATCTCCGGTCTGACCGGCGTGGACGACCCCTACGAGGCCCCGGCCTTCCCCGACCTGCGCATCGAGGCGCACACCCAGACGGTGGCCGAGTCCGCCGCCGCCCTGCACGCTCTGCTGACCGAGAGGGGACTGGCGTGACCACCGCAATCTCCCTGCCCGCCGCCGCGCAGGACAACCCCTACGCGCTGTCGCACCTGGACGCGCTGGAGGCCGAGGCGGTCCACATCTTCCGCGAGGTCGCGGGCGAGTTCGAGAACCCGGTGATCCTCTTCTCCGGCGGCAAGGACTCGATCGTGATGCTGCACCTGGCGCTGAAGGCGTTCGCGCCCGCGCCGGTGCCGTTCGCGCTGCTGCACGTGGACACCGGGCACAACTTCCCCGAGGTCATCGAGTACCGCGACCGGACGGTGGCCGAGCACGGCCTGCGTCTGCACGTCGCCTCGGTGCAGGAGTTCATCGACAACGGCCGGCTGCGCGAGCGCCCGGACGGCACCCGCAACCCGCTGCAGACCGTCCCGCTGCTGGACGCCATCGAGACGGGCCGTTTCGACGCCGTCTTCGGCGGCGGCCGCCGCGACGAGGAGAAGGCGCGGGCCAAGGAGCGCGTCTTCTCGCTGCGCGACGAGTTCGGCGCCTGGGACCCGCGCCGTCAGCGCCCCGAGCTGTGGTCGCTCTACAACGGCCGCCACGCGGTCGGCGAGCACGTGCGCGTCTTCCCGCTGTCCAACTGGACCGAGCTGGACGTGTGGCAGTACATCGAGCGGGAGAAGATCGACCTCCCCGAGATCTACTACGCCCACGAGCGCGAGGTGTTCGCCCGCAACGGCATGTGGCTGACCGCCGGTGAGTGGGGCGGCCCCAAGGAGGACGAGACCGTGGAGCGGCGCCTGGTGCGCTACCGCACGGTCGGCGACATGTCCTGCACCGGCGCCGTCGACTCCGACGCCGACACGATCGCTGCCGTGATCACCGAGATCGCCGCGAGCCGCCTGACCGAGCGTGGCGCCACCCGCGCGGACGACAAGATGTCCGAGGCCGCCATGGAAGACCGCAAGCGCGAGGGGTACTTCTAACCATGACTGTGACCGCGGACGAGATCACCGCCACCTCGCTGCTGCGCTTCGCCACGGCCGGCTCCGTCGACGACGGCAAGTCCACCCTGGTGGGACGGCTGCTGCACGACTCCAAGTCGGTGCTGGCCGACCAGCTGGAGGCCGTCGAGCACGCCTCGCGCAAGCGGGGCCAGGAGGCGCCCGACCTGGCGCTGCTGACCGACGGCCTGCGCGCCGAGCGCGAGCAGGGCATCACCATCGACGTGGCCTACCGCTACTTCGCCACCGCGCGTCGCCGGTTCATCCTGGCCGACACCCCGGGGCACGTGCAGTACACCCGCAACATGGTCACCGGCGCCTCGACCGCCGAGCTGGCGGTCGTGCTGGTCGACGCCCGCAACGGCGTGGTCGAGCAGACCCGCCGCCACGCGGCCGTCGCCGCCCTGCTGCGCGTGCCGCACGTGGTGCTGGCCGTGAACAAGATGGACCTGGTCGACTACGCCGAGCCCGTCTTCGCCGCGATCGCCGAGGAGTTCGGCGCCTACGCCGCCTCGCTCGGCGTCAGCGACGTCGTCGCGGTCCCGATCAGCGCGCTGGCCGGCGACAACGTCGTCGAGCCGTCCGCGAACATGGACTGGTACGGCGGCCCCACCCTGCTGGAGCACCTGGAGACGGTGCCGGTCGGCTCCGACCCCAGCGAGGAGCCGGCCCGGTTCCCGGTGCAGTACGTGATCCGCCCGCAGTCGGCCGACAACCCCGACTACCGCGGCTACGCCGGCCAGCTCGCCTCCGGCGTGCTGCGCACCGGCGACACGGTGACCGTGCTGCCGGCCGGGATCACCACCACCGTCGCCGGGATCGACGTGCTCGGCGAGGAGCGCGACATCGCCTGGGCACCGCAGTCGGTGACGGTCCGCCTGGCCGAGGACATCGACATCTCCCGTGGCGACCTGATCGCGGCCGGGCCCGCCCCCGAGCCGACGCAGGACGTCGCCGCCACGGTGGCGCACCTGAACGAGCGCCCGCTGCGCGTCGGCGACAAGGTGCTGCTCAAGCACACCACCCGGACCGTGCGGGCGATCGTCAAGGACATCCCCTACGCGATCTCGGTGGACACCCTGGAGCAGATCGAGCGCCCGGGCAGCCTGAACGTCAACGACCTGGGCCGCGTGGTGCTGCGCACCGCCGAGCCCCTGGCCCTGGACGACTACCGCAGCAACCGCCGCACCGGCTCGTTCCTGCTGATCGACCAGGCCGACGGCACCACCCTCACCGCCGGCATGGCGGGCGAGGCGTTCTGAGGCCGCGGCCTCGACAACGGTTCTGATGAAGGGTCATCACACGATGAGTGGCGAGGCTTACTCGCTCTTCGCGAAGGAAGGCGGGCGCGTCGGCAGCGGCGCGCTCGGGGCCGGCCGCGGCGCCATCGGCGCCTGTCGACCGATGTGCCGCTGACGCGAGGGCACCTGCCCCGCGTCGCACGCAGCCGCACCGCCTGTCCCTGACCGAAGACTTCGCCACTCATCCCGTGAGGAACCTCTCCCATGTCGCAGCGCTCCCGCTCGCCCCGCACCACCCGGATCAGACGAGCCGCCCTGGCCGGCGTCGCCGCCGTGACCGCCGCCGGGCTGCTGACCGCGTGCGGCTACGGCTCGCAGGCCGCCACCTCGTCCTCTGACAACAGTTCCGCCTCCTCGGCCGCGTCGGGTCCGGCGTTGTCGGCGAGCACCGTGCACATCGGCTACTTCGCCAACCTGACGCACGCCACCCCGCTGATCGGCATCCAGGACGGGAAGTTCCAGCAGGCCCTGGGCGGCACGAAGATCGCCACGCAGATCTTCAACGCCGGCCCCAGCGAGATCGAGGCCCTCAACTCCGGCGCCATCGACATCGCCTGGATCGGCCCCTCCCCCGCCATCAACGGCTACGTCAAGTCCCACGGCGCCGCCCTGAAGATCATCTCCGGGGCCACCTCCGGCGGCGCCGAACTCGTCGTCAACCCCGCCACCATCAAGACCCTGGCCGACCTCAAGGGCAAGAAGATCGCCACCCCCCAGGCCGGCAACACCCAGGACGTCGCCCTGCTCAACTACCTCGCGGGCAAGGGCTACAAGGAGGACCCCAAGACCGGCGCGGGCGACGTCTCCGTCATCCGCACCGACAACTCCCTCACGCCCGCCGCCTACGCCGCCGGCCAGATCGACGGCGCCTGGGTCCCCGAGCCAACCGCCTCCAAGCTCGTCTCCGAAGGCGCCAGGATCCTCCTCGACGAGAAGACCCTGTGGCCGAACAACCAGTTCGTCTCCACCAACGTCATCGTCTCCCAGACCTTCCTGACGGCCCACCCCGACGTCGTCAAGGCCGTCCTGAAGGCCTCCGTCGACACCAACGCCTGGATCCAGGCCAACCCCGCCCAGGCCAGGACCGACGCCAACGCCGCCCTGAAGGCCCTCACCGGCAAGGCCCTGTCCACCAAGGTCCTGGACGCCGCCTGGAGCGAGCTCACCGTCACCGACGACCCGCTCGCCGCCTCCCTCCAGGCCGAGGCCCAGCACGCCGTCACCGCCGGCTTCATCAAGCAGCCCGACCTCACCGGCATCTACGACCTGACCCCGCTCAACCAGGTCCTCACCGCCGAGGGCAAGCCCACCGTCTCAGCCGGCGGACTGGGCGCCCAGTAGCCCACCCCAGCTCCGAAGGACGCTCCGGTCCGCGTCGATGCCCAGTCAGCCCGGACCGGAGCGGCCTTCGGCCACAGTCTTCCCCCATCCGCAGCCAGCACCAGGAGGTGACCGCATGACCGCCCTGCTGACCGAGGCCACCCCCGTGGTCGACACCGCCGTCCGGCTCGACCACGTCACCAAGTCCTTCGGCCGCAACACCGCGGCCCACGTCGTCCTGGACGACATCAGCCTGAACGTCGCCCCGGGCGAGTTCGTCTGCCTCCTCGGCGCCTCCGGCTGCGGCAAGTCCACCCTGCTGAACCTCGTCGCGGGGCTGGACCAGCCGACCTCCGGCTCCATCGAGGTGCCCGGCGGGCGGGCCGCGCTGATGTTCCAGGAGCACGCGCTCTTCCCCTGGCTGACCGCCGGCCAGAACATCGAGCTCGCCCTGCGCCTGCGCGGCGTGCCGCGCGGCGAGCGCCGCACCGAGGCCCAGCGCCTGCTGGAGCTGGTGCGCCTCGGCGGCGCCCACGGCAAGCGCATCCACGAGCTCTCCGGCGGCATGCGCCAGCGCGTGGCCATGGCCCGCGCCCTGGCCCAGGACGCCAAGGTCCTGCTGATGGACGAGCCGTTCGCCGCGCTCGACGCGATCACCCGCGACGTGCTGCACGAGGAGCTCATCCAGATCTGGGAAGAGACGAACCTCTCCGTCCTGTTCGTCACCCACAACGTGCGCGAGGCCGTCCGCCTCGCCCAGCGCGTGGTGCTGCTCTCCTCCCGGCCCGGGCGCATCGCCCAGGAGTGGGACATCGACCTGCCGCAGCCGCGCCGTATCGAGTCGGCCGGCGTCGCCGACCTCGCGGTGGAGATCACCGACAAGCTCCGAGGGGAGATCCGCCGCCATGTCCAGCACTGACCTCAAGCCCACCGAGGCGACCTCGAAGCCGGCCTCGGACGTCTCCGACATCAGCGCCGGCCTGGACGCCCTGGAGACCCAGACCGTCGAACGGACCCCGTTCGTCAAGGTCCTCACCGGCAAGGTGCTGCCGCCGCTGATCGCCATCGCGCTGGTGCTGCTGGTGTGGCAGCTCGCGTACTCCGCGCACATCAAGCGCCCGGACCTGCTGCCCAGCCCGCTGGACGTGTGGAACAGCCTGCACGACCAGTGGTTGCAGGGGACCATCCTCTCGGTCATCTGGACCTCCCTCTCGCGCGGTGTGCTCGGGTTCCTGGTCTCCGTCCTCATCGGCACCCCGATCGGCCTGCTGGTCGCCCGGGTCAAGTTCGTCCGGGCCGCGATCGGCCCGATCCTGTCGGGCCTCCAGTCGATCCCGTCGGTCGCCTGGGTGCCCGCCGCCGTCATCTGGTTCGGGCTGTCCAACGCCACCATCTACGCCGTCGTGCTGCTCGGCGCCGTGCCCTCGATCGCCAACGGCCTCGTGGCCGGCGTCGACCAGGTGCAGCCGCTCTACCTGCGGGCCGGCCGCACCCTCGGCGCCACCGGCCTGCGCGGCGTCTGGCACGTCCTGCTGCCGGCCGCACTGCCCGGCTACGTCGCCGGACTCAAGCAGGGCTGGGCCTTCTCCTGGCGTTCGCTGATGGCCGCCGAACTCATCGCCAGCTCCCCCGCACTCGGCCTCGGCCTCGGCGCGCAGCTGGAGTTCTCCCGGCAGAACCTCGACATGCCCGGGGTCCTCGCCACGATCATTCTCATCCTGCTCGTCGGCATCGGGATCGAACTGCTCATCTTCAACCCGATCGAGCGACGCGTGCTGCGCTCCCGCGGCCTGCTGGCCGCCAAGCGCTAGGCCGGACGACCATGACACCGATGACGACGCCCCGCCTGCTCCTCCTCGCGCACGGCAGCCGCGACCCGCGGCACGCCGCGACGATGGACGCGCTCGCCGGCCGGCTCCGGGCCCTGCGCCCGGGGCTGGACGCGCGCGTCGGCTATCTCGACCACTGTGCCCCGCGCATCCCGCGTGCGCTGGAGCAGCTGGCCGAGGAGGGGCAGGCGCCCGTCGTCGCGGTGCCGATGCTGCTGGCGCGCGCCTACCACGCGAAGACCGACATCCCTGGCGTGCTGCGGGAGGCGGCCGCCCGGCTGCCCCGTCTGACCGTCCAGCAGGCCGACGTGCTCGGCCCCTCCCCGCTGTTGTGGCGCGCGCTGGAGCGCCGCCTGGCCGAGGCGGGCGTGCGGCCCTCCGCCGACACCGGCATCGTCCTCGCCTCCGCCGGCTCCTCCGACGCGTCCGCGAACGCGGCCGTCCGCGCGACGGCGGCCGCATGGCAGCGCGCGGCGGGCTGGGGAGGCGTGGCGGTGGCCCACGCCTCCGCCGCGCCCCCGTCCGTCGCCGAGGCAGCCGCCGCCCTGCGCGCCCAGGGCCTGCGCCACCTCGCCGTCGCGCCGTACCTGCTGGCGCCCGGACTGCTCCCGGACCGCATCGCGGCCCAGGCCGCGACGGCGGGCATCCCCGCCGTCGCGGCGCCCATCGGCGCGTCCCCCGACCTCGCCGAGTTGCTGCTGCAACGCTATGCCGAAGCACTGACAATCCGTCCGGCCGCACTGGCCGTCGGGGCGTAGCCG
The DNA here is from genome assembly GCF_041261265.1 of Streptacidiphilus sp. MAP12-33. NCBI lineage: Bacteria > Bacillati > Actinomycetota > Actinomycetes > Kitasatosporales > Streptomycetaceae > Streptacidiphilus > Streptacidiphilus sp. MAP12-33. The sequence goes on along the minus strand of NZ_JBGCCA010000052.1, from coordinate 34,447 downwards.
GACAGCTCGGCGCGGTCAGAGGGTGGCGAACAGGCCCGCGAGCGGTGTCGGCACACGGTCCGCCGTCAGCGCCTCGACCAGGACGCGGCCATAGTGGATCTTGCGTCCCCCCTTGGTGCCGAAGAAGCGCCGCAACTGCTGCTGCGGCAGACGGTCGCGCTGTGCGGGCTGGTTCAGGAAGGTCTCCAGGGGGCGCAGGTCGCCCTGCGCGCGGACGAGGTCCCGCACCACGTCGAGGCCCAGCGCGCGGATGAGCTCGTCCTCCAGGTCCGCCCGGCAGACGAAGAACCCCTCCGGATCGGCCCCGGCCCGTTCCCAGCCCCGCGCGTAGTAGCCGGCCTCCTGCTCGTCGCAGAGCCCCGTCAGCCGCAGACCCAGGCCGGACGGGCCGAGCAGGCCCGCGAAGCGGCCCACACTCATCGCACCGCCCATCGGCAGGACGCAGACCCCCTCGGCCGCCAGATCCCGGCCGTGCGCCTCTGCCAGGGCTTCGACCGCGGCGACGTCGCTCAGCCCTTCGAGCAGGACCACGGTCCGCACCGGCAGGCACCCGGCCAGCTCACGCGCCCGCGCGCCGTTCGGGTCCTCGGCGCCGCCTCCCGCGGCCGCCCAGGCGGTGACCGCGTCCCGGAACGAGGTCATACCGACCGTCACAGGGCGATCCAGTAGCGGCGCTTCTTTCCGTGCGCGTAGGTCTTGCGCACGTCCTCCAGCACCCCGCCGTTGCGCTCGATCGTCCGGGCGGAGGCCTCGTTCGCGTCGTCGCAGGTCAGCAGGGTCCGTCGCAGGCCGATCGCGCGGGCGTGCGGGAGGACCGCGGCCAGCGCCCAGGTGGCGACGCCACGGCCGCGCGCGGAGGGGCGGACGCTGTAGCCGATGTGGCCGCCGATGTCGTACAGGAACTGGTTGACGTAGTGCCGCAGGTCGATCGCGCCGAGGTACTCGTCGCCCTCGACGATCCACCAGTGGGTGGCGTGCACCGCGCCCTCCGGCAGTGGCAGCGTCCGGTCGGACTGGACCAGCAGCCGCTCGACCCAGGCGGCGAACCCCTGCTCCGTGTCCAGCTCCAGATCCGTCGCGAGGCGCAGGGCCGTGCCGTCCTGGTGCGCGCCGGGAGGCCACTCCGCGCGGGCGGCGAGCCAGGAGGCGTGCAGTCGCGTGGTCGGCAAGATCAGCTCCGGCATGACCGCGAGGCTACCAGCCGTGCACGAAGGGCCGCAGCCGTTCCGGCTGCGGCCCTTCGTGGTGCCAGCGAGCTGACGCGCAATCAGTCACACGCGCTCAACGGCGGCTGGAGTCCAGCTCGTCGTCCTCGGAGCGGGTGCCCGCCGAGGAGGCGACGATCCGGCTGCCCTCCGCCTTGCGGCGGTCGGCGTGCCCCGGCCACCAGGCGGCGTGGCCGACCAGCGCGGTGAGCGCCGGGGTGAAGAACATCGCCATGACGAAGGCGGCGATCACGATGCCGATGCTGATGGAGAAGCCCATCTCCGCGAAGAGCGAGTTCCCGGCCAGCATCATCGAGGCGAAGGTGCCGGCGAGGATCGCACCGGCCGCCGCGACCGTCGGACCGGCGTGACGCAGGGCCTGCGCCGCCGCCTCGCGGGGCTCGCGGCCCTCACGGGCCTCCTCGCGCAGTCGGGAGATCATCAGGATGTTGTAGTCCGTCCCGATGGCGACGACGAAGAGGTAGATGAAGACCGGCAGCATGAACATCAGGCCGCCCTGGTTGGACAGGTGCTGGAAGACCAGGACCGTCGCACCGAGCGTGGCGGCGAAGCCGAGGCCGACCGAGGCCATGAGGTACCAGGGCGCGACGACGCTGCGCAGCATCAGACCGAGGATCAGCATGATCAGGACCGCGGCGACCGGGAAGACCACGGAGTAGTCGCGGTCGATCGCCTTCTGGATGTCCGCGAAGATCGCGCTCATCCCACCGACCAGCACCTTCGTCCCGTTGGGGGCGTTGGCGTGGGCGACGTCGCGCAGCTTGGCCACCGTGTCGAGGGCCTGGCTGCTGGAGGGGTCGTTGCTGAAGACGACGCTGATGTCGGCCGTGTTGCCCGCGGCGTTGTACCTCGCCGGGGCGACGCTGGCGACCCCGGAGATGTCGAGCTTGGAGCCCAGCGCGTCGACCGCGCTCTTGTCGAGCGGTGTGGAGCTCGTCACGAAGACGTCGGTCGGGGTGGCGGCACCGGCGCTGTAGGCCTTGGTGATGGTGTCCTGGACGACCATCGACTCCACGGTCTTCGGCATCGAGCCGGAGGCGAAGTCGAAGCTCGCCTTGTAGGTCGTGGCGACCAGGGCGATCGCGACCATCAGCACACCGGAGACCACCGCGACCAGGGCCGGGCGGCGCTTGACGGTGTTGCCCATCGCGGCGAAACGCGAGCCCTCGGGCTCGATCTGCCACTTCTTCGACGGCCAGAACAGGACACGCGGCGGGATCCAGGAGAACACCGCGGGCACCAGCGTCAGACCGGCGAGCAGGGTGACACCGACGGAGATCGCCAGCGAGGGGCCCATCTGCTTGAGGAAGGAGATGGACGACAGGCTCAGCGCGAGGAAGGCGATGATCACGGTGCCGGCGGCGGAGGCGATGGCCTCGCCGACGCGGCCGACCGCGTTGATCATGGCTTCCTTGTGGTCCTCACCGGCGCGCAGGCGTTCGCGGTAGCGGAACATCAGGAACAGGATGTAGTCCGTGCCGACGCCGAAGAGCACCACGATGAGGATGCCGGAGACCGAGGCGTTGTAGGACAGGTTGAGCGCCGTGGTGACGTCGGCGATCAACCCGTTGGCCGCCACCAGCACCACACCGATCAGCAGGATCGGCAGGATCGCCATCAGCGGCGCCCGGAAGATCAGCAGCATCGCCAGGATGATGATGACGAACGTGCCCAGGCCGATGATGGCCTGGCCGGTCTTGTTGGAGTCGGCCTGGTCCAGGACCTGGGCCGCGCTACCGCCGACCTTGGCGGTCAGGTCGGTGCCCTTGGTCAGGTCGGCCACGTCCGCGCGGATCGCCTTGGCGGCGTCCGACATCTTCTGCTGGTCCGAGCTGTTGTTGCCGAGGTTGACCATGCCCAGGCCGTACAGGCCGTCCTTGGAGAACGGCGCCGGGTAGACACCCTGGTTGAGCGGGATGTCCTTCTTCGCGGACAGCTCGTTGTTGATCGCCGTGACCTGGGCCTTGTCCGCCGCGGTCAGGGGCTTTCCGTCGGCGCGCTGGAACAGGATCTCCGCGCCCGGGGTGAACTTCGACGGGAAGGCCGACTGCTGGAGCTCCATCGCCTGGATGGACTCGTAGCTCTTCGGCAGGAAGCTGCTCTCGTCACTGTTCGACGACAGCGTCGGTGCCGAGGCCGCGATGGCGACCGCGGCCACGATCCATGCGATCAGTGTCCAGAACGGGTGTCGGACGACGACCCGTCCGATCCGGTGAAACATGTCGATTGCCCCTCCACGGCATGGATCACCGCCACCCCGGGTGAGGTCGTGGGCAGGGCGATCTGGCCACCCGACTCGCTCGGACGGCAGGAAATTTCGTAGTGTGTGGGCATCCTAAGGAACTTACTTGCCGCCCGGCAAGTCAGTAACGCGGCGTCGCGCCCGCCACCGATCTCCCCGTCGGCAACCCCAGGTCTGCCTCGATCATCCTGCCTGCCGCCAGGGGCGGAAGTCCTCGTCCCCCGGGTGGATCCGTCTCCTGCTCAGGGTGGAGATTCACCCCTGAGCCGGCGCTCCGGGTCGGCCGGAGCTCAGGCGCCGAGGAGGCGGCACAGCGAGCGCCGGGCGCGCTCGGGCGCGGCCCGGTCGCCCTGGAGCTGCAGGAAGTGGTTGAGCGCCAGCATCACACCGACCAGGTCGTAGACCAGCTGGCCGACGTCGGTGTCGGCCGGGAGCTCGCCGCCGTGGACCGCCAGCCGGGCCTGGATCCGCAGGTCCCGCTGCCACACGGCGCTCATCCCCGCGATCGCGTCCCGCACCGGCCCGCCGCGGTCGTCGAACTCGGTCGCGGCGGCGGTGAAGAAGCAGCCGCCCGGCAGCACATGGCGCTCCAGGTACGCCACCCACGCCTCGCACATCGCCCGCAGGCGCGCGAGCCCGGCCGGCACCTGGGGCACGCGTTCGGGCACCTCGCGCGCGAAGACCTCGGCCGCCTCGTCGACCACGGCCAGTTGCAGGCTCTCCTTGGTGCCGAAGTGCCCGAGCACCCCCGCCTTGCTCATGCCCAGGTCACCGGCCAGCCGACCGATCGTCAGCCCCTCCAGCCCCTCCGTCGAGGCGAGCTCCAAGCTGCGGTCGACGATGCGCCGCCGGGTCAGGCGGCTTTCAGCGACGGACTTCCGAGGGCTCATGAATCGCCATGATACCGACCCCCACATATAGCTTCCGAACGATCGATTGCTATATTCCCGCCCATCACCCGACGATCAAGCGATCCTCTAGCCGTGGAGAGAAGACCCGTGTCTGGTTCCCGCATCACCGCGCTCGGCCACTACCAGCCCTCCCGTGTCCTCACCAACGCCGACCTCGAACAGCTCGTCGAGACGAACGACGCGTGGATCCGCCAGCGCACCGGGATCGCGACGCGACGGATCGCGGCCGAGGAGGAGACCGTCGCCGACATGGCCGCCGAGGCGGCGGCCAAGGCGCTCGCCTCCTCCGGCCTGGAACCGGCCGACATCGGCCTGGTCACCGTCGCCACCTGCAGCAACCGGGACCGCTGCCCCTCCACCGCCGCGCAGGTGGCCGCGCGCCTCGGCATCCCCTCCGCCGTCTGCTACGACCTCAACAACGGCTGCGCCGGTTTCTGCACCGCGCTCGCCACCGCCGACCACACGCTGCGCGCGGGCGCGGCGCGACACGCCCTGGTGATCGGCGCGGAGAAGATGTCCGACCTGCTGGAGTGGACGGACCGCAGCACCTGCATCCTCCTCGGCGACGGCGCGGGCGCGGCGGTCGTCTCCCTGACCGGGACGGAGCGCGCCGGCATCGGCCCTGTCGTCTGGGGCTCCGACCCGACGCGCGGCGACGCGGTCCGCCTGATGGGCGCGTGGCAGCCGCGGTTCGCCCAGGAGGGCCAGTCGGTCTTCCGCTGGGCCACGAGCGAGCTCCCCGCGATGGCGCGCGAGGCCTGCGCGCGGGCAGGCGTGACGCCGGCCGGGCTCGGGGGTGTCGTCACGCACCAGGCGAACCTGCGCATCATCGAGTCGCTGACCCGGCACCTCGGTCTGCGCGAGGACGTCGTGATCGCCCGCGACGTGGTCGACTCGGGCAACACCTCGGCGGCGTCGGTCCCGTTGGCACTCGCCAAGCTCGTCGAATCCGGCGAGCTCGCCTCCGGCACCCCCGTCCTCACCTTCGCCTTCGGCGGCGGCCTCTCCTGGGCCGGCCAGGTCATCACCTGCCCATAGGTCGCACTCACCTCAGGCGAGGCGCAAGGTCAGCGCGCCGGCCAGGAGCGGTCGACGACGGCTGCCGGGTCCTTCTTGGTGCGGAGCCACTCCTCCAGGCCGGAGGCCCACTGCGCGTGCCAGGCCACCTGGCGCTCGTGCAGGAGCGCAGGCTCCACCTCGCCCGCCTCGCGCGGGTACCGTGCGCCGAGGGCGAGGGCGACCCGGACCGCGGCCAGCGCGTCCGCTCCGGCCTCGTGGGCGTCGTCCAGGCGGACGCCGTACACCGCGCAGGCGTTCTCCAGCGAGCGCGAACCCTTGCGGTACCTGTCCAGGGCCCGGTCCACCACCAGCGGGTCCACCACCGGGCCCACCGGCGCGCCGCCCAACTGCCGCTCCAGCGAGGGCAGGTCGTGCCGCCGCAGCTCCGCCGCCAGCAGGCTGAGGTCGAAGGGGGCGTTGTAGACCACCACGGGTATGCCCGCCCGCCAGTAGGCGACCAGCGCCGCCGCGACCTCGGCCACCACGTCCCCCGCCGGCCGTCCCTCGGCCACCGCGCGCCGCGTGGTGATGCCGTGGACCGCCGTGGCCTCCGCCGGGATGGCGACGCCGGGATCGGCCAGCCACTCGCGGCAGCGGACCGGCTCGCCCTCCTTGACCTCCACCAGGGCGGCCGTGACGATGCGTGACTCGGCGGGCTCCGTACCGGTGGTCTCCAGGTCGAAACCGACCAGCATGTCGTGCAACCAGCTCATCAAGCGCGTCCTCTCGTCCCGTCGGCCACCATCATCGCGCGCGGCACTGACAGGCCGGCGGGCAGGTTCCCCTCGAAGCTCCCCTCGCGCCACACTGGAGCGGTGCCGAACCGGGAGGGGGACCCGTGGACGAGCTGACGGCTCTGCGCCACCAGTGGGTGGAACAGTCGCGGGAGGTGGGCCGGCTGGGCCGCCTCTGCCAGGAACTGGAGGGGCAACCGGAGCGGCAGGCGGCCGTGGCCGAACAGCTCGACGCGGCGCTGGGCGCGCTCCGCCCGCTGACCAAGCGTCTGCTGGCGGCGCAGCGCCGCAAGGAGCGGTCGGCAGCCGCCGTCGGCGCCGTCCTGTCGGTGGCCGGGGTCGCGCAGTTCGGGATGGGCCTCCAGGACCGGGACTGGATCCTGGTCTGCGTCGGTGCGCTGCTCACCGCGATCGCGCTGCCGACGACGCTGCGCCTGCTCGTCCGCCGGCGCCGCAGGACCGCTCAGGACACCGGACGCGAGTCGCCCCAGGCGCCCTCGAACTCCTCCTGGTAGACCTGGAACAGCCCCGGCTCGGGCGGGCGTCCCGGCGCCAGCGGCACGGCCGAGCCGCCGCGCAGGACCAGGACCGGGGACTCCATGCCCCGGCTGCGCCGCAGGTAGGGCTGCACGACGCCGAGGCCGTCGGGGCTGTCCCCGTCGACGAGGTAGGCGGAGGCGCGCGGCAGCTCGTCGTAGACGCGGATCTCGAAGGCGCCCGCGTCACGCAGCCGGGAACGGACCCGGCGCACGTGCATGATGTTCGTCTCCACCTGCTTGCCCAGCTCGCCGCGGCCGAGGCCGAGTTCGCGTTCCCGTCTGCGCAGGGTGCTGCTCGCGGGGTTGAGGAAGAGGAGCCGGATCCGGCAGCCGGTGTCGGCCAGCTGGACCAGGCGCCGTCCGGTGAAGTTCTGGCAGAGCAGGTTGAGCCCGATGCCGACGGCGTCCAGCCGCCGCGCCCCGGCCAGCAGGTCCTCGACGGGCAGCGTGCGCTGGAGCCGGACCCGGTCCTGGTGGACCCCGATCACATCGGCGTAGCGGTCGCCGATCAGCTCCTCGACGGCGTCGACGGGGGCACGCATCCCGTGGGTGCTCGCGGCCGCCGCGGCCTCGCGGCCCGCGCCGTCGAGCAGGAGCAGCAGCCGCGCGGAGGCGCGCTCGGCCTGGGAGAGGACGTTCTCGGTCAGGGTGCGGTTGCGGGAGACGACGTGCCGGGCCACCTCCAGCTCGTCCAGCGCCAGCTCTATCTCGCGCCGGTCGCCCAGGAAGGGCTCGAAGCAGGGCCAGTGCTGCACCATCAGCTCGCGCAGCTGCGGCAGGGTGAGGAAGACGACGAGGGCGTCGTCGTCCGGATCGAGCAGATACCCCTTGCGGCGGCTGACCTCGCGGACGGCTCCCGCGCGCTGCACCCACTCCTCGCCGGCCGGTCCGGCCGCGGCGATGACCCAGTCGTCCCCGTGGGCCGGCTCGTAGACGGGCCGCAGCACCTCGGCGACGACGGAGCGCAGGCGCTGCTCGACGAGGTTCAGCCAGACGTAGGCACGTCCGGCGCGGCCCACGCGCAGGCGGGCCTCCTCCCAGGCCCCGGTGGGCCAGGCGAGCGAAGGCTCCAGCGGGCCGGACTGCGTCGGAACGGTCCGGCCGGAGCCGGTCCGGACCACGACGGTGGGAACGTCGCCCCGTGCCGCGTTCCCCGGGGAACCCCCGTCGGGGACCACCATTCCGGACTTCACCGTCCCTATTCCGCGTCATCCCGCTTGCTCTGGACGACCGTTGGAACGTACGCCGGAGCGCCGCGCCGATCGGCCGCGCCCACACGCTACCGCGCCGAGCGGCCGGATGCGGGCCGTCCGGGTCGGCCCGGACGATCAAGACTACTGCCAATCCGGAGACCGGCGCAGCAGTTCGAGCGCCACGGTGACACGCGTCGCCCTCACAGTAGAGAGGACAGACACTCGTTCGGGCGAAGAACCGGCAAGTCTGTCATGGGAACCGGTGTGCTACGTCACGATGCAGACGGACATGACGATCTGTCGGGCCGGGCATCACGCCAAGAGGGCCGCCCCACCGCGCACGATCCCCGAGCAGGATTGGTTGAGGACCATGCAAGTCTGGCCGGGCCAGCCGTACCCCCTGGGTGCCACCTACGACGGTGCCGGGACGAACTTCGCCGTCTTCTCCGAGGCGGCGGAACGGATCGAGCTGTGCCTGCTCGCCGAGGACGGCTCGGAGACCTCGGTCGAGCTGCGCGAGACGGACGCCTTCGTCCGCCACGCCTACCTGCCGGGCGTGCAGCCCGGCCAGCGCTACGGCTTCCGCGTCCACGGGCCGCACGACCCGGCCCGCGGGCTGCGCTGCAACAGCGCCAAGCTGCTGCTGGACCCGTACGCCAAGGCCATGAGCGGCCGGGTCGACTGGGACGAGTCCGTCTACGGCTACCACTTCGGCGCGCCCGAACGCCGCAACGACCTCGACTCCGCCCCCCACACCATGGCCTCGGTCGTGGTGAACCCGTACTTCGACTGGGGCAACGACCGCCCGCCGCGCACCGACTACCACCGCACGGTCATCTACGAGGCCCACGTGAAGGGCCTGACCAAGGTGCACCCGGGCATCCCGGAGGACATCCGCGGCACCTACGCCGGGATCGCGCACCCGGCCGTGATCGAGCACCTGGTCAAGCTCGGCGTCACCGCGCTGGAGCTGATGCCGGTGCACCAGTTCGTCGACGACCACCGGCTGACCGATCTGGGTCTGGCCAACTACTGGGGCTACAACACCATCGGTTTCTTCGCCCCGCACGGCGCGTACTCCTCCCTCGGCGACCGCGGCCAGCAGGTCCAGGAGTTCAAGTCGATGGTCAAGGCCCTGCACGCAGCCGGCATCGAGGTCATCCTCGACGTGGTCTACAACCACACCGCCGAGGGCAACCACCTGGGCCCCACCCTGGCCTTCCGCGGCCTGGACAACCCCTCCTACTACCGGCTCGCCGAGGACCGCCGGTACTACGAGGACACCACCGGCACCGGCAACAGCCTGCTGATGCGCAGCCCGCACGTGCTCCAGCTGATCATGGATTCGCTGCGCTACTGGGTCACCGAGATGCACGTCGACGGCTTCCGCTTCGACCTCGCGGCCACCCTGGCCCGCCAGTTCCACGAGGTGGACCGGCTCTCCTCCTTCTTCGACCTGGTCCAGCAGGATCCGGTGGTCTCCCAGGCCAAGCTCATCGCCGAGCCCTGGGACTTGGGCGAGGGCGGCTACCAGGTCGGCAACTTCCCCCCGCTGTGGACGGAGTGGAACGGCCGCTACCGCGACACCGTGCGCGACCTGTGGCGTGGCGAGAACGCCACGCTGGCGGAGTTCGGCTCGCGCCTGACGGGCTCCTCCGACCTGTACCAGGACGACGGCCGCCGTCCTATCGCCAGCATCAACTTCGTCACCTGCCACGACGGTTTCACCCTGCGGGATCTGGTCTCCTACAACCAGAAGCACAACGACGCCAACGGCGAGGACAACCGCGACGGCGAGAGCTTCAACCGGTCCTGGAACTGCGGCGTCGAGGGCGACACGGACGACCCGACGGTGCTGGGCCTGCGCTCGCGCCAGCAGCGCAACTTCATCGCCACGCTGCTGCTCAGCCAGGGCGTGCCGATGCTGCTGCACGGCGACGAGTTCGGCCGCAGCCAGGGCGGCAACAACAACGCCTACTGCCAGGACAACGAGATCTCCTGGGTCCGCTGGCCGCTGCTCGACGAGGAGAGCCCGGCCGGCCAACTGCTGGAGTTCACAAGGCACATGGTCTGGCTGCGGCGCGACCATCCGGTCTTCCGGCGGCGCCGCTTCTTCCACGGGCGCCCGGTCTCGGGCACCCACGACGAGCTGACGGACATCGCCTGGTTCACCAACGAGGGCCAGGAGATGGCGGCGCGCGACTGGCGCGCCTCGTTCGCCAAGTCGCTCACGGTGTTCCTGAACGGCAACGCGATCTCGGAGCCGGACCGGCGCGGCGGCCGGATCACGGACGACTCCTTCCTGCTGCTGTTCAACGCGGACGCCGAGCCGCTGGAGTTCGTGGTGCCGGTCAACCACGGCCAGGAGTGGCAGGTGGTGGTCGACACCTCCCTGCCGTGGACGATCGCCCCGGGCACGGGCGCGAAGGTCCGCGCGGGCGAGACGCTCCGCTTGGTCGACCGGTCGATGATGGTCCTCCAGCGGCCGTCGGCCTGAGGCGCACAGCGCCTCCAGGGGCGCGGGGCTCTGCTGATATGCGGCTCCGCCGCGTGAGCGCGAGACACCACCGACGAGCGAATGGCCCTGCACGTTCGGCCCAGCAGCTGCGTGGGTGGCTTGTCGCGCAGTTCCCCGCGCCCCTAAAGGCCCCGCCCCAGTCGTGGCACCACGCCGGATGGGGTAGGCGTGTAGGTATGACGACCGCCGAGCGACGTCCACCGACGGCCAGCTACCGGCTGCAACTGCAGCCGGGCTTCGGGTTCGGGGAGGCCGCCGACGCCGTGCCGTACCTGGCGGGGCTCGGCGTCTCGCATCTGCACCTCTCCCCCGTGCTCCAGGCCGTGCCCGGCTCCCGACACGGGTACGACGTCGTCGACCACGGCCGGATCAGCGCCGACCACGGCGGGGAGGAGGGCCTGCGCGCGCTCGCCGCGCGTGCGCGCGCCCACGGGCTGGGGCTGATCGCGGACATCGTGCCCAACCACATGGCCGCGCCCACCCCGCTGCATCTCAACCGCGCCCTGTGGCGCACCCTGCGCGAGGGCCCGCGGTCGCCGTTCGCCGCCTGGTTCGACATCGACTGGCCCGCCCAGGCGTGCCGGGTACTGCTGCCGGTGCTCGGCGACCGGCTCGGCGCCGTCCTCGCGGACGGCGGGTTCAGCGTGGCCTCGGGCGGCGGGCCCGACGGGGACGAGCCGGTGCTGCGCAGCGGCCCGCACGTCTTCCCACTGCGCCCGGGCACGGAGCAGCTCCCGCTGACCGAGCTGCTGGCACGCCAGTGGTACCGGCCCGCCTGGTGGCGGCTGGCCCGCACCGAGCTGAACTACCGGCGCTTCTTCACCGTCAGCGAGCTGATCGCCGTCCGCGTCGAGCTGCCGGATGTCTTCGAGGCCACGCACGCCCTGCTCGTCCGCCTCCACCGGGAGGGCGTGCTGGACGGCTTCCGGGTCGACCACCCCGACGGCCTGGCCGAGCCCCGCGGCTACCTGCGGCGCCTGCGCGAGGCCACGGGCGGGGCCCATGTCGTCGTCGAGAAGATCCTCACGGGCCAGGAGCGCCTCCCGGCCGACTGGCCCTGCGCGGGCACGACCGGCTACGACGCGTTGCGGCACATCGACGGGGTGCTGACCGACGCGGACGGTGTGCGCCGGGCGCTGCGCCCGCCGGCGGGCGGTGCGGCGGGCGCGGGGCTGCGCGGCAAGGCGGAGCTGGTGCGCCCGCAGGGCGAGCTGGACGCGGAGGTGGAGCGACTGGTGCGCGAGGTGCAGGAAACCTGCGCGGGCGACAGCGCCAGGAGCGATCATCCGGCGTGGGCCGTGCGTCAGGCCGTCGCGGGCCTGCTCGCCGGGTTCCCCCGCTACCGGCCCTACCCCGTCCCGGGCGAGCCGCTGCCGGACGCCGACATCGCCGCGCTGCGGGCCGCGCCGGACGAGGCGCTCGTCCCCGCCGTGTTCGCCGGGACGGCCGCGCTCGTCAGGGAGCTGCTGATCGACCCGGGCTCCCCCGCGTCGCTGCGCGCCCGCTTCGCCCAGACGGCCGCGGCGGTCGCCGCCAAGGGCGTCGAGGACACGGCCTACTACCGGCACCACCCACTGCTCTCCCTCAACGAGGTCGGCGGCGACCCGGCCCACCCGGGCCTGAGCCCGGAGGACTTCCACACCTTCTGCGCCCATCTGGCCGACGAGTGGCCGGGCACCATGACGGCGCTGTCCACCCACGACACCAAGCGCAGCGCGGATGCCCGCGCCCGGCTGGCGGTGCTGGCCGAGCTGCCCGAGGAATGGCTCGCCGAGCGCACCGCCTGGTCCGCGCTGGTGCCGGGCGGCGGGCTGCCGCAGGACCGGGCAGCGGAGGACCTGATCTGGCAGACGACGCTCGCCGCGTGGCCGATCGACGGCGAGCGGCTTGCCGAGGTGGCCCTCAAGTCCGTCCGCGAGGCCAAGCTGCACACCACCTGGACGGACCCCGACCCCGGCTACGAGCGTGCGGTCGAGGCGCTGGCCCGTTCCATACCCGCGAACAAGGCACTCGCCGCCCGCATCGGCGCGTTCGTGGAGCGCCTCGCCCCGCACGCTCGCGCCAACTCCCTGGGCGCGGCCCTGCTGCACCTGACCATGCCGGGCGCGCCGGACCTGTACCAGGGCAGCGAGTTCCCGCTCCACACCTTGGTCGACCCGGACAACCGCAGTGTCGTGAGCTTTCCGCCGGGAGGCCTTGAAGCCGCAGCGCCCCCCGCCGCCGAGAAGGCCGCGCTCACCCGGACGGCCCTGCTGGCCAGAGCCCGCCTGGACCCCAAGGCGTCCTACGCCGTCTGGCCGACACCCTCCCCGCACGCGCTCGCCTTCCTCCGCGGCGAGGAGCTGCTGACCGTCGTCACCCGTCTCCCCCACGGCCTTGAACAGGCCGGGGGCTGGCGCGACGCCGCACTCTCGCTCCCGGACGGCTCCTGGACGAACCTGCTGACGGACGGCGGGGGCTGCACGGGCGCGGTCCGGCTCGCCGACCTGCTCGCCCGTCGGCCCGTCGCGCTGCTGCGCCGCGGCTGACGCGCTACCGCCGCCCGGCGGACCGGGCCACGCGTGGCGCATGCCCGGCCGCCCCCGGCGGGTAGGACCTCCGGTATGCCGACTCCCGCTCAGCCCACCGCCCGCCGCCCGCACCGCTTCACCGTCTGGGCCCCCGAGGCCTCCGGCGTCGAGGTGGAGGTCGACGCGGCGGTCCACGCGATGCGGCCGGACCAGGCGCGTCCCGGGTGGTGGGAGGCCGGGGTGGCGGCGGATCCGCACGGCAGCCGCTACGGGTTCCGCCTGGACGGCGGACCGACGCGGCCCGACCCGCGCTCGGCCCGGCAGCCGGACGGGCCGGACGGGCTCTCGCAGCTCGTCGACCACGCCGCGTTCCAGTGGCGCACCGCCGCCTGGCCGGGCCGGTCGCTCGACGGCGCGGTCCTGTACGAGCTGCACGTCGGGACGTTCACCCCCGGTGGCACCTTCGACGCGGCCGTGGAGCGCCTCCCCCATCTGGTCGAGCTCGGCGTCACCCACATCGAGCTGATGCCCGTCTGCCCGTTCCCCGGCCGCCACGGCTGGGGCTACGACGGGGTGGCGCCCTGGGCGGTGCACGAGCCCTACGGCGGCCCCGACGCGCTCAAGCGCCTGGTCGACGCGGCACACGCGCTCGGACTCGGCGTGGTCCTGGACGTGGTCCACAACCACCTCGGCCCGTCCGGCAACCATCTGCCCGCCTACGGACCGTACTTCACCGACCGTCACCACACCCCCTGGGGCGCGGCGGTGAACCTGGACGCACCCGGGTCGGACGAGGTGCGCGCCTACTTCATCGGCAGCGCGCTGGCCTGGCTGCGCGACTACCGGATCGACGGACTACGGCTCGACGCCGTGCACGCCCTGGTCGACACCCGCGCGCTGACCTTCCTGGAGGAGCTCGCCGCCGGTGTCGACGAGCTCGCCGAGCGCACCGGCCGGCCGCTGTTCCTGATCGGCGAGTCGGACCTGAACGACCCCCGTCTGGTCACCGCCCGTGAGGCCGGCGGGATCGGGCTCGCCGGCCAGTGGAGCGACGACTTCCACCACGCCCTGCACGCCGCGCTGACCGGCGAGGGGCAGGGCTACTACGCCGACTTCGCGGAGCGCCCGCTGCTTGCGGTGGCCAAGACGCTCTCCCACGGCTTCTTCCACGACGGCACCTGGTCCAGCTTCCGCGGCCGCACCCACGGCCGTCGGATCGACGCGTCGCGCACCCCGGCCCACCGCCTGCTGGGCTACACCCAGACCCACGACCAGGTCGGCAACCGCGCCCGCGGCGACCGGCTCGCCGCATCGCTCTCCCCCGGCCTGCTCGCGGCCGGGGCGGCGCTGACGCTGCTCGCGCCGTTCACGCCGATGCTGTTCATGGGCGAGGAGTGGGGCGCGACGACGCCGTGGATGTACTTCACCGACCACCAGGACCCGGCCCTCGCCCAGGCGGTCCGCGAGGGCCGCCGCCGGGAGTTCGCGGAGCACGGCTGGAAGCCGGAGGAGATCCCCGACCCGCAGGCGGAGTCGACGTACCTCGCCTCGCAGCTCGACTGGAACCAGCCAGGGCAGGAGCCGCACGCCACGCTGCTGGACTGGTACCGCCGCCTGATCCGGCTGCGCCCGCTCGCATCCGGCCCGGTGCGGGTGCGGTCCGACGAGGACGGCCGCTGGCTGACGATGCGCCGCGGCGAGCTGGTGGTCGGCGTGAGCCTCGCCGGCACCCCGGCGGAGCTGCCGCCCGGCACGGTCCTGGCGCAGTTCCCGCCGACGGTGACCGTGCTCCGGGTTCAGGCCGGGCCGGCCGGTCAGGCCTCGGGCCGGTAGGCGACGAGCTTCTCCCACACGTCGCCGACCTGGGGAGCGAGGCGCTCCAGGGGACCGTCGTTGTCGATCACCAGATCCGCGACGGCGAGGCGCGCCTCCCGGCTCGCCTGGGCGGCCATCCGCGCCCGGGCGTCCTCCTCCTTCATCCCGCGCAGCTCGACAAGGCGGCGCACCCGCGTCTCGTCGGCCGCGTCGACGACCACGACGAGGTCGTAGAACGGCGCGAGCCCGTTCTCTGCCAGCAGCGGGACGTCGTGCACGACCACGGCCTCAGGCCCGGCGGCGGCCTCCAGCTCGGCGGAGCGGCGGCCGACGAGGGGGTGCACGATCGCGTTCAGGGCCGCGAGCTTCTCGGGATCGGCGAAGACGATCGCACCGAGCCCCGGCCGGTCGAGTGAACCGTCGGCGGCGAGGACCCCGTCGCCGAACTCGGCGACCACGGCCGCGAGGCCTTCCGTGCCGGGCGCGACGACCTCGCGGGCGATCAGATCCGCGTCGACGATCACAGCACCGTGCGCCGCGAGCAGCGCCGAGACGGCGCTTTTGCCCGCACCGATACCGCCGGTCAAACCCACCTTCACCATGGCATGCAACCTAGCAGTCAGTTGCACTCTCCAGGGGCGCGGGGAACTGCGCGACAAGCCACCCCGGGAGCTACATCACCGAACGTTCAGGGCCATCCGCTCGTCAGTGGTGTCTCGCGCCCCCGCGGCGGAGCCGGATGTGTCGGAGCCCCGCGCCCCTGGTGGGGTGAGTGCGACGTCCGCCCGCTGCTCCGGCAGGACCGCGACGGGCAGCGGGGGCAGGACCGTGTGCTCCTTGAAGCCGTAGCGGGCGTGCAGGCGGCGGAGGAAGGGCGGAGCCCACCAGTTGACCCGGGCCAGCATCGACATCGTCGCCGGGACCAGCAGCATCCGCACGAGCGTCGCGTCCACGAGGACCGCGACGGCCAGGGCCAGCCCGATCTCCTTGATGTCCAGCATCTTGCCGGTGGAGAAGCCCAGGAAGACGATCACCATCAGCGCCGCCGCCGAGGTGATGATCCGGCCGCTGCGTTGCACGCCCAGCTCGACCGAGCGTGCGCACGAGTAGCCCTCGTCGTGCAGTTCCTTGATCCGGGAGAGCAGGAAGACCTCGTAGTCCATGGACAGGCCGAAGGAGAAGACGAAGACCAGGACCGGGATCCACGCCTCCAGCCCGCCCGTGGGCGTGAAGCCGAGGAACCCGCTGAACCAGCCGCCCTGGAAGACCAGGGTCATCACGCCGAGCGCCGCGCCCAGCGAGAGCAGGTTCATCACCAGCGCCTTGATCGGGACGACGACCGATCCGGTCATCAGGAAGAGCAGCGCGAACGTCGCCGCCACGATCAGGCCCAGCGCCCAGGGGCCGCGGGTGGAAATCTCGTGCTGGAAGTCGACGACGCTCGCCGCGTCGCCGGTGACGTAGGTGGTCAGCCCGGCGCGGTCGGCGCGCAGCTCGCCCACGACGTGCTGGGCCGTGGCGCCCTGCGGGGAGCCGTCCACGTGGACGCCCACCGCGGACCAGGCGGAGGAGCCGCTGCCGCCGGACTGCGTCACCGCCGCGGACTTCACGTCGGGCAGGTCGGAGATCTTCTTGGCGTAGTCGGCGGCGGCCGTCGGGTCGGACTTGACCAGCACGGTGACGTCGGGGTTCTGGAGCGTCGGGTAGTCCGCGGCGATGGTGTCGGCGACGGCGCGGCTGCTGAAGCTGGTGGGCAGGGTCTCGGTGCTCAGGCTCTGCGCGTGGGCGCCGAAGAAGGGCGCGGCGGCCGCGATGAGCAGGGCGACGGTGCCGAGTGCCACGAGCATGGCGCGCCGGCGGACCTTGCGCACGACCCAGGCGAAGCGTCCCTTGTCCCGGACACCCTGCTTGGGCGGCTTGATCTTCTTGCCGGCGAAGCCGAGCAGCGCGGGGACGAGCGTCAGCCCGGAGAGCACGGTGATGACGACGACGCTGACGCCGGCGGCGGCGACCGCGTGGAAGATCGGGCTGGTGAGGACGAAGAGGCCGGAGAGGGCGACGGCGACCGTCAGCGCGGAGAAGGCGATGGTGCGGCCCGCGGTGGCGCTCGTGCGCTCCACGGCCTGCTCGATGGTGGCGCCCTTGCTGCGCTCCTCACGGAAGCGGTTGACGACCAGCAGCGCGTAGTCGATGGAGAGGCCGAGCCCGAGCACGGTGGTGATCGGCAGGACGCTGGTGTCCATCGGCATGATCTGGGTGAAGCCCAGCAGGGCCAGCAGCGCTCCGGCGACGGAGCCGATCGCGCCGATCAGCGGCAGTCCGGCGGCGATGAAACCGCCGAAGATCAGCACCATCACCACCAGGGTGATCGGCAGGGCGACCATCTCACCGGTCTCGGTGTCGGACTTGGTCTGCTCCTGCACCTGCTGCTGGAGCACCTGGTCACCGCCGAGCTTGACGGTCGTGCCGCTCTTCGGGCCGATGCCGTCCAGCACCGCGCCGGCCCGGTTCAGCGCCTTGGGGTCGCTCAGCTGGACGGAGACGATCTGGGAGGTGCCGTTCTGGGCGCGGGTGTCGCTGACGGACGAGACGCCAGGCAGGGCGCGCAGGTCCTTCTCGGCGGAGGCGACGGCGGACTTCACCGCCGCGTCGTCGGGGGACTTGCCGCTGACGAGGGCCTGGAGGGAGTCCCCACCGCCGCCGTACTGGGACAGGAGCGCGGAGCCGGTCGCGGACTCGGAGCCGGCGGCCTTGGCGGAGGGGGCGGCGGCGTTGAAGACCTTGGTGCCGAAGACCAGACCGACCACGATCAGCACGGCCCAGGCCAGCGCCACCCAGCGACGGTGACGGAAGCTGAACCGGCCGAGCGCCGCGAAAGGACCGCGGAGCTTCGTGGGGGTCTCGTGCATGTGGACGGCCTGCTTCCGTTCAGGGCAACTCAGTCCACGGTGACCGAGTTGTCCCTTGATCGGTAGAGGCTTCCGGTATGGGCTGCGCCATAGTCGTCAGCTGGAGTTAAACCTCCGGCAACGAACGAACCCCCGCCCGGTTCCCCGGGCGGGGGTTCGTCAGACGCTAGCGACTAGCACGTGGGGCAGAGCCTCAGCTCTGGCCACCCGCCAGCTTCTCGCGCAGGGCAGCCAGGGCCTCGTCGGTCGCCAGGGCGCCCGAGGACTCCTCGCTGGAGGAGGAGTACGAGCCACCGGACACGGCGCTGCCGCCGGTCTCGACAGCGGCACCCTCACCAGCGGCAGCAGCCTCGGCGTCGGCCTCGCGGCTCTTGACGACCTGGGCCTGGTGCTGCTCGAAGCGGGACTGCGCCTCGGCGTACTGGCGCTCCCACTCCTCACGCTGCTTCTCGTAGCCGGGCAGCCAGTCGTTCGCCTCGGGGTCGAAGCCCTCCGGGTAGATGTAGTTGCCCTGGTCGTCGTAGGACGCGGCCATGCCGTAGAGGGTCGGGTCGAACTCGACCGCCATCGGGTCGGCACCGAAGGACTCGTTGGCCTGCTTCAGCGAGAGGCTGATGCGACGACGCTCGAGGTCGATGTCGATGACCTTGACGAAGATCTCGTCGCCGACCTGGACGACCTGCTCCGGGATCTCCACGTGGCGCTCGGCCAGCTCGGAGATGTGGACCAGACCCTCGATGCCCTCGTCCACGCGGACGAACGCACCGAACGGAACCAGCTTGGTGACCTTACCCGGGACGACCTGACCGATCTGGTGCGTCCGGGCGAACTGCTGCCACGGGTCCTCCTGGGTCGCCTTCAGCGACAGGGAGACGCGCTCGCGGTCCATGTCAACGTCGAGAACCTCGACGGTGACCTCCTGGCCGACCTCGACAACCTCAGAGGGGTGGTCGATGTGCTTCCAGGACAGCTCGGAGACGTGCACCAGGCCGTCGACGCCACCCAGGTCCACGAAGGCACCGAAGTTGACGATCGAGGAGACGACGCCGGAGCGCACCTGACCCTTCTGCAGGGTGGTGAGGAAGGTCTGACGGACCTCGCTCTGGGTCTGCTCCAGCCAGGCACGGCGGGACAGGACCACGTTGTTGCGGTTCTTGTCCAGCTCGATGATCTTGGCCTCGAGCTCCTTGCCCACGTAGGGCTGGAGGTCGCGAACGCGGCGCATCTCGACCAGGGAGGCCGGGAGGAAGCCACGGAGGCCGATGTCGAGGATGAGACCACCCTTGACGACCTCGATGACGGTACCGGTGACGATGCCGTCCTCGTCCTTGATCTTCTCGATCGTGCCCCAGGCGCGCTCGTACTGCGCACGCTTCTTGGACAGGATCAGGCGACCCTCCTTGTCCTCCTTCTGGAGGACCAGGGCCTCGATGCTGTCGCCGACCGCGACAACCTCGTGCGGGTCGACATCGTGCTTGATCGACAGCTCGCGGGACGGGATGACGCCCTCGGTCTTGTAACCGATGTCGAGGAGCACCTCGTCACGGTCAACCTTCACGATGGTGCCTTCGACGATGTCACCATCGTTGAAGTACTTGATGGTCTCGTCGATCGCTGCGAGGAATGCCTCGGCGTCGCCGATGTCGTTGACCGCAACCTGGGGAGTGGTGGGGGCCTCGGTGCTGCTCGTCATTAGGAAAGGGGCTCCGGTACGGACATGAAGTCGTAGGTACTACCACGCCGGGGACCCGTGTTCGCTCCACCAAGGACGCCACATTGACGTGCACGCAGAAGAGAGCCTGAAAGCACGGTCCGTGAAGTCTTCAACAGATGCGAGCGCGACCTGCTCCGTCCGAGGCGCGCAGGCCCGCAGCGCAACTTGTAGCATACGGGGACAGCCATGCACGGTCAATGCGGAAGCCGCACTGCGGGAACAGCCCGGACGGATGGTGACACATCGCCCGATCGGGACATTCCGCTAGGCCACGCGCTGACCTCGCTTGCTACGGCGCCAAGGCTACGCTATCGACGACATGATCGATGACACACCCCACGACGACGTGGACGACGACAGCGCCGAGGACGACTCCGAGGCGCTCCGCCGCGAGGCCGGCGACGACGAGAGCAGCCGGGCCAACCGGGGCTGGTGGGACCGGAACGCCGACGAGTACCAGCTCGAACACGGCGCGTTCCTCGGCGACGCCCGCTTCACCTGGTGCCCCGAGGGCCTGGACGAGGCCGACGCCCGGCTCCTCGGCGACCCTGCGGCCCTGCGCGGCGCCCGGGTACTGGAGATCGGCGCCGGCGCGGCGCAGTGCTCCCGCTGGCTGGCCGACCAGGGGGCGCTCCCGGTCGCGCTCGACCTCTCCCACCGGCAGCTCCAGCACGCGCGGCGGATCGACGAGCAGTCGGAGCGCCCGCCGGTGCCGCTGGTCGAGGCCGACGCCACCGTGCTGCCCTTCGCCGACGGCAGCTTCGACCTGGCCTGCTCCGCCTACGGCGCGGTCCCCTTCGCCGCCGACACCGCCCGGCTGATGCGCGAGGTGCACCGGGTGCTGAAGCCCGGAAGCCGCTGGGTCTTCTCGGTCACCCACCCGATCCGCTGGGCCTTCCCGGACGAGCCCGGCGTGGAGGGACTGACGGCGACCGCCTCCTACTTCGACCGCACGCCCTACGTCGAGCAGGACGAGACCGGCGCCGCCGTCTACGTCGAGCACCACCGCACCCTGGGCGACCGGGTGCGCGAACTGACGGGGGCCGGCTTCCGACTGCTGGACCTGGTCGAGCCGGAGTGGCCCGAAGGCCTCACCTCAGAATGGGGCGGCTGGAGCCCCCTGCGCGGACGCCACTTCCCCGGCACCGCGATCTTCGTCTGCGTGCGCGACTGACTGCGCCACCCGGCGACGACGGGCTCGGCCCTCGACCACGAAGGCGAGGGCCAACGCCCCGACCGCGGCGACGGCCAGCCCCTCGGGCAGGTCGTCGTGGAGCAGCAGCAACAGACCCCGTTCCTTCTTGACCAGGGCCACCGTCGCGGCCAGGTAGTCGGGGCGGATCTTCACGTCGCCGGAGAAGATCGTCACCGGGGCCAACCCGGAGCTCGCCGGCATGCGCAGCTGCTCGTTGTGCAGTTCCTCGCCGTTGATCGGCGCGCCCGTGAGCGGATCGACCCAGAACTTGCGGACGGTGGTGTACCAGCGCTGGTAGCCGAGACTGTCGATCTGCTGGGGCGTGATCGCCACACCCTCCGGCATGGCCTTGGGGAAGGGCACCCGCATCCAGGGGATCGTCTGCTCGAAGTAGTAGACGGTCAATCCGTCGAGGGTGGTGGTCCCCTTGTAGTGAATCGGCGCGGAGGTACGGGTCTGCGGGTCGAAGTACTGGTAGTCGTGGGGCTGGGTGTTGAACGGGAACTTGTACTCGATGCCGATCCGGCTGAGCGACTGCCCGTCGACGTTCTCCCCGCAGCAGTGCACCGGCTCCTGGGTACGGGCGTCGAAGGGGTAGATCTCGGGGATCGCGGAGAGCCGCTTGCCGTCGTTGCCGAGCACGTAGGAGAGCGCGTCCCAGACCACCACGTCGCGCCCGGTGCGCCGCTTCTCCGC
Source organism: Streptacidiphilus sp. MAP12-33 (assembly GCF_041261265.1). NCBI lineage: Bacteria > Bacillati > Actinomycetota > Actinomycetes > Kitasatosporales > Streptomycetaceae > Streptacidiphilus > Streptacidiphilus sp. MAP12-33. The sequence continues at coordinate 13,186 of NZ_JBGCCA010000052.1, read as the reverse complement.
CTGCGCAGCCGCCGCGTCGCCCTTGAGGGTCTCGACGATGGTGACGTGCTGGTGCGGGACGCCCGTCATCTTGCTGTAGTCGATCAGGGTGGCGTCGTCCGCCTCCAGAACGACGGCCTGGTACTGGTTGTCGGGCACGGCCACCACGTGCGGGTAGACCCACCAGCGCAGCATCACCCCGAGCACGGCGAGGAACGCCGAGAGCGCCACCAGGACCAGGGCCAGTCGCTGCCTCATGCCGCCGCCTCTCGTCGGGAACGCGCGCCAGGTGGTGCGCGTCAGGGATGCGCCGGGGCGCCGGTGAGCAGGGGCTTGGGCGAGGTCGGCCCGTTCTGGTCCGCGAGCGGCACGGCGACCAGTCCCACCAGCACGGCGACGGCGGCCCCCACGGCCGCGGCGATCAGCACACGCACGTCTCCCGCTCCCTCCGGTCGCCGGACAGATGCGCACCGTAGCGTCGCGCACCCCAAATGAGAACAAGTTCTACTCGCTGGCTGTCTCGCTGCCCGTCTCGCCGGGCGTATCGCCGGCTGTCAGGTGACCGCCAGGGCCAGCCAGAGCTCGGCGCGGTCGGCCGTCACCGCGAGCGAACGGTTCGTCAGCTCCTCGATCCTGTACAGGCGGTAGCGCACCGTGTTGCGGTGGACGAACAGCCCCTCCGCGGTCGCCTGCACCGATCCGTCGGTCTCCAGCTAGCGGCGCAGCGTGCCCACGAGATCCGCGCGGTGCTCGCTGTCGAAGCGGACCAGGGGTTCCAGCAGGAGCCGGCCGAACTGCCGGACCGAGGGGTCGTTCTGCGCGGCCAGCAGCTCGGCGAGCCGGGGGCCTCCGGGGCTCCCGCGCCGCCCGCGGCCCAGGAGCTCGCGGGCCACCGCGTAGCCGACCCGCAGGCCCCGCGCGCCCGTGCCCGACGGCCCGAGGGCGACGTCGGCACCCGCGCCGTAGCGCGGGTCCCGGCCCAGCGCCTCGCGCAGCCCTGCCGCCGCCTCCTCGGCCAGCGCCGTTGGCGCCGCCACCACCAGCGCACCGTCGAGCACGGCGGCGGCCGACCGGCACGGCAGCGCCGCGAGCCGGGCCTCGGCCTCACGCCCGGTCGCGGACCAGGCGCCCAGCACCACCCGGTGCGGTCGCGCGAGGTCGATGTCGTGGCAGGCCAGCACCCTTTCCGCGGTGGGTTCGTCGAAGCCGCCGGACAGCACCTCGGACAGCACCCGGCCCAACGGGCCACGCCGCCCCGACGGGTCGGTCGCCGCCCGCCGTTCCAGCTCCAGCCGCTCGGCGACGAACCGGACGAGCGCGACGAACGGTGTCTCGTAGGGGACTTCGAGCACCGGAAGCGCCGCCGGCCGGGCGCGGGCCACCAAGGCGCGTGGCACCCGGTCGTGCCCGAGCCCTGTTCCGAAGCCGATCCCGCTGGCCCGTGCCAGCACCAGCCGGTCGACGAAGGCCTCCTGAACGGCCCGGGAGCGCAGCCGCAGCCCGGTCGTCAGCACCAGCTCGCCGCCGTCCAACCACGGCGTCGGATCGGCGAGTTCGGACGGCACGGCCCAGCTGACCGGACGACCCACACCCGAGTCGTCCGTCAGGGCACGCAGACCCAGCCCTCGCTCCGCGAGCAGTTCCCCCAACCGCACCGGCATGCCGCGACTGTACGGGCGCACAATCCACGCCCGGTACCTGTGGCTGCCGTACCTGGTGCTGCCGCTGTACGCGGCGTTCGCGCAGCTGCCGGACAGCCTGCTGAACGCCTCCACCGATCTCGGGGCCCGCCCGTGGCGCACGTTCCGGTCGATGATCCTTCCGCTGGCCAAACCCGCGCTGCTGGCGGGCTCGATCTTCACCTTCTCGCTCAGCCTCGGCGACTACCTCACCGTTCAGATCGTCGGCGGGACGACGCAGATGCTGGGCACCGTCATCGCCTCCGACGTGACGCTCAACCTCCCGATGGCGGCGGCGGTCTCGTGCGTCCCGGTGCTGCTGATCGTCGGCTACCTGCTGGCCGTGCGCCGCACCGGCGCGTTGGAGAACCTCTGATGCATCTGAACCTCCGTGCCAGGATCGCGCTGCGTCTGGCGATGGTGCTCGGGCTCGCCGTGCTCTACGTGCCGCTGCTCGTGGTCCTGCTGAACTCGTTCAACGCCTCACGCTCGTTCGCGTGGCCGCCCACCGGGTTCAGTCTGCGGTGGTGGCAGGCGGCCTGGCAGGAGCCGGGGCTGCGGTCGGCGCTGTGGACGGTGAAGGCAGGGCTGGGTGCGACCGGCGTCGCGCTGGTGCTCGGCACCATGGCCGCGTTCGCCGCGACGCGCTACCGGTTCTTCGGGCGGCAGGCGGTGTCGTTCCTGCTGATCCTGCCGATCGCGCTGCCCGGCATCGTCACCGGCATCGCCCTGAACGCGGCGTTCCGGACGGTGCTCACGCCGCTGGGCATCGGCTTCGGACTGTTCACCGTGATCGTCGGCCATGCGACGTTCTGCATCGTCGTGGTCTTCAACAACGTCTCCGCCCGCCTGCGGCGGCTGGCCTCCACCAGCGAGGACGCCTCCGCGGACCTGGGCGCGCACACGTTCCAGACCTTCTGGTACGTCACCCTGCCGGCGGTGCGCGGAGCGCTGTTCGCGGGGGCGCTGCTGGCCTTCGCGCTCTCCTTCGACGAGATCGTGGTGACCACCTTCACCGCGGGCCCGGGCACCCAGACCCTGCCGCTCTGGATCTTCGACAACCTCGCCCGCCCCAACCAGGGCCCGGTCGTGGACGTCGCGCCTCCGCGCTCATCGTGCTGGCCGCGGTGCCGGTCTGGCTGGCCCATCGGATGAGCGCGGACACGTAGGTGCACTACCCAGGGGCGCGGGGAACTGCGCGACAAGCCACCGACATGCAGTCAGCTCCCGAGCGCACAGGGCCATCCGCCTCGGGTGGGTTGCTCGCACAGTTCCCCGCGCCCCTGAAAGGCGCTACGCGCCTCAGTGGCCCGCGTCCTCCCAGTTGCGGCCGGCGCCGACCGAGACGTCCAGCGGCGCACGCAGCGGGTACGCGCCGGCCATCTCGCGGCGGACCAGGTCCTCGACGGAGCCGCGCTCGCCCGGGGCGATCTCCAGGACGATTTCGTCGTGGACCTGAAGCAGCATGCGCGAGGCCAGCCTCGCCTCCCGCATCGCCGCGTCGACCTTGAGCATCGCGATCTTGACGATGTCCGCCGCCGATCCCTGGATGGGCGCGTTCAGCGCCATCCGCTCGGCCATCTCGCGGCGCTGACGGTTGTCGGAGGTGAGGTCCGGCAGGTAGCGGCGGCGGCCGAGCAGGGTCTCGGTGTAGCCGGTACCCCGGGCCTCCTCCACCACGCGCTGGAGGTAGTCCCGCACGCCGCCGAAGCGCTCGAAGTAGGTGTCCATCAGGCGGCGCGCCTCGGCCGTCTCGATGCCCAGCTGCTGGGAGAGGCCGAAGGCCGACAGACCGTACGCGAGCCCGTACGACATCGCCTTGACCTTGCGGCGCATCTCCGCGTCGACCGCGTCGGGGGCGACGTCGAAGACGTAGGAGCCGACGGTGGTGTGCAGGTCCTCGCCGGAGGCGAACGCCGCGAGCAGGCCCGCGTCCTCGGAGAGGTGCGCCATGACGCGCAGCTCGATCTGACTGTAGTCGGCCGTCAGCAACGTCTCGTAGCCCTCGCCGACGACGAAGGCGCGGCGGATCATCCGGCCCTCCTCGGTGCGGACCGGGATGTTCTGCAGGTTCGGATCCGTGGACGACAGACGGCCCGTCGCGGCCACCATCTGGTTGAAGGTCGTGTGGATCCGGCCGTCCGCGCCGATCGTCTTGATCAGGCCCTCGACCGTCGTCCGCAACCGGGCCTGGTCGCGGTGGCGCAGCAGGATGACGGGGAGCTCGTGCTCGGTCTGGCCGGCCAGCCAGGTGAGCGCGTCCGCGTCCGTGGTGTAGCCCGTCTTGATCTTCTTGGTCTTGGGCAGGCCCAGCTCGTTGAAGAGGATCTCCTGGAGCTGCTTGGGCGAGCCGAGGTTGAACTCGTGGCCGACCGCGTGGTGGGCCTCCTTGACCGCCTGCTGCACGGCGGAGCCGAACTGGATCTCCAGCTGGGCCAGCCACTCCCGGTCGGCGGCGATGCCGGTGCGCTCCATCCGGGCCAGCAGCTCGGCGATGGGCAGCTCCAGCTCGCGCATCAACGCGAGCGCGCTGTCCTTGGCCAGGCGGGCCTCCAGCACCTCGGCGAGATCCAGCACGGTGCGCGCCTCGACCATCAGCAACTCGGCGGCGGCCGCGGTGGCGTCGTCCTCGGAGGCCTCGTCGCCGAAGGCGAGCTGGCCGGAGTCGGCAGCGGTGGCGGAGCCGAGGGTACGGCCGAGGTACTCCTCGGCGAGCACGTCGAGACCGAAGGTGCGGCGGCCCGGCTTCTCCAGGTAGGCGGCCAGCGCGCTGTCCGCCTCGACCCCGGCGATCTCCCAGCCGTGCTCGGCGAAGGCGCGCTGCACCTGCTTGGCGATGTGCAGCGCCTTGGGCCGCGACGCGTCGGCGAGCCAGGCGGCCAGCGCCCGCTCGTCCGCCTCGGCCAGCGAGGTCGGGTCGAACCAGGCGGCGGGCCCGGATTCCACGGCCAGGGCGACGGCCGTGACGTGGCCCTCCCCCAGCGACCACTTGTAGTCGGCCGCCAGGCCGATCCGCGCCTCGGCCGCGTGCTCGGCCAGCCAGGCGGCGAGCGCGCCCGCCTCGGTGAGCAGCGCGCCGTGGATCTCCACGCCCGGCCCGGCCGCGGACTCGGCAGCGGCCCCCGCCTCGGCGGCACCCGCGCCCGGGTCCACGGCGAAGAGGCGGTCACGCAGTTGCTGGTTGCGGAACTCCAGGGTGTCCAGCAGCAGCGTGGTGGCCGGCACGTCGTAGGGCTGCCGGACCAGGTCGGTAAGGCCGAGCGGCAGCTCGACGTCCCGGATCAGCTCGGTGAGCTCGCGGTTCAGCTTGACGTCGTCCAGGCCGCCGCGGAGCTTCTCGCCGATCTTGCCCTTGACCTCGTCGGCGTGGGCGACCAGCTCGGCGAAGCTGCCGTACTGGTTGATCCACTTGGCCGCCGTCTTCTCGCCGACGCCGGGGATGCCGGGCAGGTTGTCCGACGGGTCGCCGCGCAGAGCGGCGAGGTCCGGGTACTGGGCGGGGGTGACGCCGTACTTCTCGAACACCTTGTCAGGGGTGTAGCGGGTGAACTCGGAGACGCCCTTGGTCGGGTAGAGCACGGTGACGTGGTCGTTGACCAGCTGGAGCGCGTCGCGGTCGCCGGTGAGGATCAGCACCTCGTAGCCCTCGGCCGCGGCGGCGGTGGCCAGGGTGGCGATGATGTCGTCAGCCTCGTACTCGGGCGAGCGCAGGTGCGGCACGTGCAGCGCGTCCAGCAGCTCGGAGACCAGCTCGACCTGGCCCCGGAAGCCCTCGGGCGAGGCGGAGCGGGTGGCCTTGTACTCCGGGTAGATGCCGGCCCGGAAGGTCTTGCGGGAGACGTCGAAGGCCACGGCGAAGTGGGTGGGCTTCTCGTCGCGCAGGATGTTGGCGAGCATGGAGGTGAAGCCGTAGACCGCGTTGGTCGGCTGGCCCGTGGCGGTGGAGAAGTTCTCCTCGGGGAGGGCGTAGAAGGCGCGGTAGGCCATGGAGTGGCCGTCCATGAGGAGCAGCCGCCCCTTGCCCCCGCCGGTCGTACCCTTACTGCCTGCCATACTCCGCCACCCAACGCGTCGCCGACTGTCCTGCTGCTGCCGTTGGAATCCTATGGCCCGGCACCGACAGTTCTGCTGGAGCGACCTGCGTCACATCGGCCGGGCCCACTCCCGCGTCGTACGATCGCACGGATCTCGCACGACGACGGCGTCAGGAGCAACATGGCCGACCAGCAGCCCGAGCAGTCCGCCTCCGAGCAGGCCGCGATCCAGCTGAACGTCCCGCAGGACGTCCTGGACCACTTCGCGAAGCTGGGGGTGACCCCCGAGACCTTCTCCGGCGGGCACCTCGGCGAGAAGCTGGGCATCCGGATCGTCGAGGCCTCGCCCGAGCGCGTGGTCGGCACGATGCCGGTCGAGGGCAACCAGCAGCCGTACGGTCTCCTGCACGGCGGCGCGTCCGCGGCGCTGGCGGAGACCATCGGCTCGGTCGGCGCGATGCTGCACGCCGGCCCCGGCCGGTACGCGGTCGGTGTGGACCTCAACGCGACCCACCACCGCAGCGCGACCTCCGGTCTGGTCACCGGCGTCGCGACGGCCGTCTTCCGCGGCCGCACCGCGGCGACGTACGAGATCGCCATCACCGACGACCAGGGCCGCCGCATCACCAGCTGCCGCCTGACCTGCATGCTGCGCGACCTCTAGCAGCTGTACTACCTGGGGCGCGAGGAACCGCGCGGGCAACCCGCCCAAGGCGGATGGCCCTGCGCGTTGAGGACCATCTGCTCATCGGTGGCTTGTCTCGCGGTTCCTCGCGCCCCCGAGGTGTTTGCCACGCATTGTCTGCGGGCACCTTGGCCCGCATGGCGGGAGAGTCCGGGGCGGGGCGGGTCGAGATCCTGGAAGCCAACGACCGTGACCGTCGCAGCCCGCGCGGCTGGTGTCGGCGACAGAGCCCGAAGCGTCGGCTCGCACTGGTCGGTATCGGGCTTCTTGTCGCCGTTTCGGCCGCTCTGGCACGCTATCTGACGCTGCCTCAACCCGCGCCTCCGGCACCGACCCCGTGGCCCGCCCTGCGCTCCACCGTCACCTACGACGGCCTCGGTACGCACCCGGACGAGTTCGTGATCTCCGTTCGGGACGATGACGCCGCTGCTGTGACGGTCACTCAGATCCATTTTGAGTACTCGGGCTTGACACTGCGTACGGAACCGTCACTGCCGGTCGAGGTGCAACCCGGACAAAGTCGGCGGATTCGGCTCATCGCCACCGCAACCGATTGCTCGCACATCCCGGTGAACGACGAACTACCTTTCATAGACGTTACGTTCCGTAACATCCGCGCAATGGGGCAGGAAAGCGAAATACTCGGTGACCGATACACCGCCGACCTTCACCACGCCATGACCGCCGCCTGCCGTCGAGCGTGAAGGCTCAAATCTTCCTCAGCACATAACAACCCCATCACATAGCGAGACAACCGCTCCCGGCGGAGCGCAACGGAGCTTTAAAGTCACGGCCAGTTACCGCGCCATGGTTAAGAAGGTCGGGGCCTTCGCGCGGGCTACCCCTCATGCCAGTGGAAGGACTCTCCGTGCGCAACCGTTCCTTGCTCGTGCTGACCGCCATCGCGGCTACCGGCACGCTCACCCTCACCGCCTGCGGTTCCCGCGCTGCCTCCGGCGCCAGCGGCTCCAGCAGTGCGTCTTCCGCGACCACGGTGACCATCGGCGTGGATGCCCCGCTGACGGGCCCGCTGTCCGCCCTGGGCCTCGGCATCAAGAACTCCGTGGACCTGGCGGTCAACACCGCCAACAAGACCAACGAGGTCCCGGGCATCACGTTCAAGATCGAGGCGACGGACGACAAGGCCTCCCCGCAGCAGGGCCAGCAGAACGCCACCACGCTGGTCGCCGACAACAGCGTCGTCGGCGTGGTCGGCCCGCTGAACTCCGGTGTCGCGGTCTCGATGCAGAAGATCTTCGACAACGCCAACCTGGTCGAGGTCTCCCCGGCCAACACCAACCCGGCGCTCACCCAGGGCCCGAACTGGGGCACCGGCACCAAGGTGCGCCAGTTCAAGTCCTACTTCCGCACGGCGACCACGGACGCCATCCAGGGCCCCTTCGCCGCCCAGTTCGCGTACAGCACGCTGAACAAGAAGAAGGTCTTCCTCGTCGACAACAAGCTGACCTACGGTGTCGGCCTCGTCGCGACCTTCAAGGACGAGTTCACCAAGCTCGGCGGCACCGTGGCGGGCCAGGACCACGTCACCAGCGGCGCGAGCGACTACTCCTCCACCGTCACCGCGATCAAGGCCTCCGGCGCGGACTTCGTCTACTTCGGTGGCGAGTACCCGGACGCCGCCCCGCTGACCAAGCAGCTGAAGCAGCAGGGCGACAAGATCCCCGTCATCGGCGGCGACGGCATGTACGACCCGACGTACATCAAGCTGGCTGGCACCGCGTCCGAGGGTGACTTCGCGACCTCGGTCGGCGCCCCGGTCGAGACCCTCGACTCCGCCAAGACCTTCATCGCCAACTACAAGGCGGCCGGCTACGCCGACCCGTACGCGGCCTACGGCGGCTACTCCTACGACTCCGCCTGGTCGATCATCGAGGCCGTCAAGGCCGTCGCCGCGGCGAACAGCGGCAAGCTGCCGGCCAACCCGCGCCAGGCCATCGAGGCCGCCATGGCCCAGGTCAGCTTCGCCGGTGTGACCGGCCAGGTCTCCTTCGACCAGTACGGCGACGCCACCAACAAGCAGCTCACCGTGTACGGCGTCAAGAGCGGCCAGTGGGCCACCATCAAGACCGGTACCTTCACCGGCTGACGTACCGCAGACCCTGCCCGCGCGGGGGCGCAGCACACCGTTGCGCCCCCGCGCGTTTCCATATCCGAACCACAACGGAGGCCTGCGGTGCACGAACTGCCGCAAAACCTGGCCAACGGCCTTTTTCTCGGGGCCATGTACGGGCTTATAGCCGTCGGCTACACGATGGTCTACGGCATCATCCAGCTCATCAACTTCGCCCACGGCGAGATCTTCATGACCGGCGCCTTCGGTGCGCTGGCCGTCTACAGCAAGCTCGGCGCCGGTGTCTCCATCTGGATCGCCCTGCCGCTGATGATCGTGGGAGGCGTGGCCACCGCCACGCTCGTCGCCGTCCTCGCGGAGCGCTTCGCCTACCGGCCGTTGCGCAACGCTCCCCGTCTCGCCCCGCTGATCACCGCGATCGGCCTCTCCATCTTCCTGCAGCAGCTGGTCTGGGGCTTCCCCGGCAACAAGTCCGCGCGGGTCTTCCCCTCGCTGCCGGGCGGCCCGTTCCACGTGGGCTCCGTCGTCTTCCAGTCCGCTGACATCTTCGTTGTGGTCGCTGCGGTCCTCTCGACGCTCTTCCTGGCCTACTTCGTGCGCAGCACCCGCACCGGTCGCGCCATGCAGGCCACCGCGCAGGACCCGGACACCGCCAAGCTCATGGGTATCGACACCGACAAGGTGATCGTGATCGCCTTCGCCATCGGCGCCGTGTTCGCCGCGATCGCCGGCGTCTCGAGTGGTCTGCGCTACGGCCAGATCGAGTACAACATGGGCTTCCTCAACGGCCTGTTCGCCTTCACGGCCGCCGTGCTCGGCGGGATCGGCAACATCTACGGTGCCATGCTCGGCGGCCTGGTGCTGGGCCTGGCCCAGACCCTCTCCGCCGCGTACATCCAGTACATCCCCGGCATGAGCCAGTTCGGCAGCCAGGACTGGTCCGGCGTGTGGGCCTTCGTCATCCTCATCCTCGTCCTGATGTTCCGGCCCCAGGGCCTGCTGGGCGAGCGCGTCGCGGACAGGGCGTGAGCAGCATGACCGACACCAAGACCCTCACCACCGAGCTGCCCGACGGGGCAGCGCTCCGCCCCGCCCTGCGCATGCCTGTCGTCGTGGCCCAGGGGCTCGCCATCGGCGGCGGTGTGTTCACCGCCGTCTCCGCCTTCCTCGCCTGGACCTACAGCTCGTCCTTCCCCGGCGACCTGACCATCAACGGCTACCCGGGCGGCCTGCAGTGGCTGACCCTGACGGCTGGTGTGCTCACCGCCCTGATGGGCGTCCTCGCCGCGGTCCCGGGCCTGCGCGTGCTGGCCCCGGGCAACCCGGGCAACGCCACGCTGCTGTTCGCGGTCGGCGGCGTCGCGGTCACCTGGTTCACCCTGATCGCCATCGCCGTACAGCTGCACGGGCTGGTCAACCTGACCAGCGGAGGCTGGATCGCCGGCGTGGCGAGCCTGGTCGCCCTGGTCGGCACGCTCGGCCTGCCGCGCGCGCCGGGGGCCACCACGTGCGCGCCGACGCGCGCCGAGTGGCTGCAGACCCTCGGCGGCGGCGCGGGCCTGCTCGCCGTCGGCTACCTGCTCCACGTGACCGACAACGGGGCCTCGGGCCTCGTCATGGCCGGCGCCGGCGTGGTCCTGATCGCCCGTCTGTGCATCGTGCTCAGCCGCTACACCGGCCCGACCCCGACGCTGCGGGCGGCCAAGCGGCTGCCGGTCGCGCTCGACGTCGTGCTGATGGTCGTCATGCTGGCGATCGCCCTGGAGGTCTTCGCCTACGGCGTGGACACGCCGTACGGGCAACTGTTCGTCGGCTTCCTCGCGGTCCTCTGCTTCGGCTTCTGGGCGCTGTCCCAGTCCGGGCTGCTGCGCCGGGCCACCGAGGTGTTCGACCGCAACCGCGCCGTCGCGGCGGTGCTCGGCTTCCTCACGGCCGCGGCCTTCGTGTTCGTCCAGCAGAGCGACGCCGACGCCGCTCTGGGCGTCAACGTGCTGATCTTCGCGGCGACCGCGCTCGGCCTGAACGTCGTGGTCGGCCTGGCCGGTCTGCTGGACCTCGGGTACGTGGCCTTCCTCGGGGTCGGCGCGTACGCGGCGGCACTGGTCTCCGGCGCGGTCACCTCCTCCGTCCACGCCACCTTCCCCTTCTGGGCCGCCGCGCTGACCGGCGCTGCGGTCTCGGGGATCTTCGGTGTGCTGCTCGGTGCGCCGACGCTGCGGGTGCGCGGCGACTACCTCGCCATCGTGACCCTGGGCTTCGGAGAGATCTTCCGCATCGTCGTGTCGAACCTCGACGGTGTCTCCGGCCCGAACGTCACCGGTGGCCCGAACGGCATCGTCAACATCCCGGACCTCAGCATCCTCGGGTTCAACCTCGGCAACCCGCACACGATCCTGGGTGCGACCATCGGCCGGTTCGCCAACTACTTCTGGCTGATGCTGATCATCATGGCGATCATCATGCTGGTGTTCAGCCGGGCCGCGGACTCGCGGATCGGTCGCGCCTGGGTCGCCATCCGCGAGGACGAGACCGCCGCCACCGCCATGGGCATCAACGGCTTCCGGTTCAAGCTGCTGGCCTTCGCGCTCGGGGCCTCCCTGGCCGGCCTCGCGGGAACGGTGATGGCCCACGTCAACTTCTCCGTGGTGCCCGACCCGTTCGTCTTCGCCGGGCCGGTGCCTCCCAACTCCGCGTTCCTGCTGGCCGCCGTCGTCATCGGTGGCATGGGCACCGTCTCCGGTCCGATCGTCGGCGCCACACTCTTCTACCTGCTCCAGCAGAAGCTGACGTTCCTCCAGAGCAACGAGCTGCTCATCTTCGGTGTCGCGCTGATCCTGTTCATGCGGCTGCGGCCGGAGGGCATCATCGCGAGCAAGAGCCGGAAGCTGGAGTTCCACGAGGCCGAGGAAGCACCCGCGGCCCAGCTCAGCACCGCGGGGGCGTGAACGAGATGACCACCGAGACCACCACCGTTCCCGCGGCCGCCCCGGCGGCCGGGACGCCGCTGCTGGAGGCGCGCGACGTCGTCATGCGCTTCGGCGGCCTGACCGCCGTCGGCGGCGTCGACCTCACCGTCAACACCGGCGAGATCATCGGTCTGATCGGCCCCAACGGCGCCGGCAAGACCACCTTCTTCAACTGCCTGACGGGCCTGTACGTGCCGACGGAGGGCCAGGTCCGCTATCAGGGCCAGATCCTGCCGCCGACCCCGCACAAGGTCACCCAGGCGGGCATGGCCCGGACCTTCCAGAACATCCGTCTGTTCCACAACATGACGGTGCTGGAGAACGTCCTGGTCGGCCGGCACACGCGCACCAAGGTCGGCATCGTCTCCGCGATCCTGCGCGGCCCCGGCTACCACCGCGAGGAGGCGGACTCCCGGGCCAAGGCCATGGAGCTGCTGGAGTTCGTCGGGCTGGCGGACAAGCGCGACATGCTTGCCCGCAACCTGCCCTACGGCGAGCAGCGCAAGCTGGAGATCGCCCGCGCCATGGCCAGCGAGCCGGGCCTGCTGCTGCTCGACGAGCCGACGGCCGGCATGAACCCGCAGGAGACCCGCGCCACCGAGGAGCTGGTCTTCGCGATCCGCGACCGCGGCATCGCGGTGCTCGTCATCGAGCACGACATGCGGTTCATCTTCAACCTGTGCGACCGGGTGGCCGTGCTCGTCCAGGGCAAGAAGCTGGTCGAAGGCGACGCGCAGACCGTCCAGAGCGACGAGCGCGTCATCGCGGCCTACCTCGGCACCCCCATGGACGGCGCCGAGGCCGGCACGGAGAGCACGACCAGCACGGAGAGCACGGAGGAGAACCAGTGACCGCGCTCCTTGAGGTCGAGGACCTCCGCGTCGCCTACGGCAAGATCGAGGCCGTCAAGGGCATCTCCTTCTCGATCGAGCAGGGCCAGATCGTCACGCTCATCGGTACCAACGGCGCGGGCAAGAGCACCACGCTGCGCACCGTCTCGGGGCTGCTGAAGCCGGTGGGCGGCACCGTCCGCTTCAACGGCGAGCGGATCGACGGCACGGCCGCGAACAAGATCGTCGGCATGGGCCTGGCCCACTCGCCCGAGGGCCGGCGCATCTTCGCCCGGATGAGCATCGAGGAGAACCTCCAGCTCGGCGCGTTCCTGCGCCGGGACGCGGCGGGGATCCAGGCCGACATTGACCGCGCCTACGCGCTCTTCCCGATCCTGGGCGAGCGCCGCAAGCAGGCGGCGGGCACCCTGTCGGGCGGTGAGCAGCAGATGCTGGCGATGGGCCGCGCGCTCATGTCGCAGCCCAAGCTGCTGATGCTGGACGAGCCCAGCATGGGCCTGTCCCCGATCATGATGCAGAAGATCATGTCGACCGTCGTCGAGCTGCGCGACCAGGGCATGACCATCCTGCTGGTCGAGCAGAACGCCCAGGCCGCGCTCTCGCTGGCGGACCAGGGCCATGTGATGGAGATCGGCAAGATCTCGCTGTCGGGCACCGGTGCGGACCTGCTGCACGACGAGTCCGTCCGCAAGGCGTACCTCGGCGAGGACTGAGCCACAACGCGAGAGGGGTGGGGGGGGGGGGGGCGCGCCCCCCCCCCCCCGGGGGGGGGGGGGCGGGGGGGGGGGCCCCCCCCCCCCCGGGGGGCCCCCCCCCCCCCCCCCGCCGCGCCCCCCCCGGGGGGGGGGGCCCCCCCCCCCCGGGGGGGGCGCGGCGGGGGGGCCCCCCCCCGCGCCCCTG
>NZ_JBGCCA010000051.1:0-61157 GCF_041261265.1 Streptacidiphilus sp. MAP12-33 | reverse complement strand
GTACTGCAGGGGGGACCCTGTGGGAGAGTAGGACGCCGCCGAACAACTATTACAGTGAAGCCCCCTGACCTCCGGTCAGGGGGCTTCACTGCGTTGTGCCGTTGTACGCTCCGCAGGTGGAGACGAACGCGGCGGGCTACCGTCGGTCGACCGGATCGCCGCGTGGCGAGGCCCGGAGGCTCGAACTGCTGGCGCTGGTCACCGACGATCTCGCGGTGAACGGGCTGGTCGACTTCTCGTTGCGCCGGGCCGCGCGGGCGGCCGGGACGACGCACAAGGTGCTGCTCTACCACTTCGACGGGGTGGAGGATCTACTGCGTCAGGCCGTGGCCAGGCTCCGGCAGCGGCGGATCGATCTGGCGATGACCGCCGTGACGGAGGGCCCCGCGGAAGCGTCCCTGGCCGACCGCATCCGGGTGGTGTGGCCGATGCTGATGGCGGAGGAGGCCGGCCTGGCGCGGGTGTTGGACCAGGCGATGGGCCTGGCGATGTACGACCCGGCCCGTTACCGCGATCTCGGGCGCCACGCGTCCGAGCAGTACCTGCCGATCCTGGTCGGTCTCTGTCCGCCGCAGTGGCCGGAGCGCCGCAAGCGGGGTGTCGCGGAGATGATCCTCGGCACCCTGCGCGGGTTCCTGCTGGAGCGGCTGATCAGTGGGGAAGAGGACGGTGTGGCGGCCGGTTTCGAGGCGTTGCTGCGCGCCCTCGAACACGAGGAGGCGTCCTGAGGGTGGGCCACCTGTGGGCCATCTGTCTCAGACGGTGTAGCCGCCGTCCACGGCGAGCGTCGTGCCGGTGACGTAGCGGCCGCCGGGGCCGGCGAGGAACGCGACGGCTGCGGCGATGTCCTCGGCCTGGCCGTAGTGGCCGAGGGCGGTGAGGGAGCGCTGGAAGTCGGCGGTGCCGCCGTCGCCGGGGTTCATGTCGGTGTCGATCGGGCCCGGGTCCACGATGGTGGCGTTGACACCGCGCGGTCCCAACTCGCGGGCCAGCCCCTTGGTCAGCCCGACGAGGGCGGACTTGGCCGTCGCCTGCAGGACGAAGTTCGCTCCCGGGACGCGTCCGTTGAAGCACGATCCGATGCTGATGATGCGGCCTCCGTCGCCCATGTGCCGGGCGGCCGCCTGGGCCGTGAGGAAGACCGACCGCACGTCGACGGCGAGTACCCGGTCCAGCTCCTCGGCCGTCACCTCAGACAGGGGGCCCGTAGGTGAGGAACCCCGCGTTGTTGACCACGATGTCGATCCGGCCGAGCTCCCGCACGGTCGTCTCGACCGCCTCCACCGCGGCCTCGGGTCGGGTGAGGTCGGCCTGGACGACCAAGGCCCGTCCGCCCTCCGCCTCGATCTGCTTCGCTACTGCGCGGGCCTGGTCCGCCGACTGGACGTAGGTCAGCGCGACCGCCGCCCCCTCCCGCGCCAGCCGCCTCGCGACCGCCGCGCCGATGCCTCGGCTCCCGCCGGTCACCAGGGCCACCTTGCCGGTCAGTTCACTCATCGCCGCAACCTCCGGTTCTCGGGTTCCTCGGTGTGGTCCCGCCTCTGGCACGGTAGGAGCTGACACAGGTGTGAGGTTCAAGTCGGAACAACGGCATGGGCAATGGGGGGCGTGGCATGCGTATCGGTGAACTGGCGCGGCGCAGCGGGGTCAGTGAGAGGTCCCTGCGCTACTACGAGACGCAGGGCCTGCTGCCGGCGGAGCGGACCCCCGGCGGTCAGCGGGAGTACGGGGACTGGGCCGTCGACCGCGTCGTGCGGATCCAGACGCTCTACGCGGCGGGGTTGAACAGCCGGAAGATCGCCCAGTTGCTGCCCTGCCTGAAGGACCTGGACGGGCGGCCGAGCGCGTCGGCGACGCCGCAGCTGGTCGCGGAGCTGAGCAGCGAGCGCGAACGGATCAACGGGCTGATTGCCGATCTGGTGCTCTCGCGGGACGTGCTGGACGAGGTGATCGCCTTGGCGGCCGGCATGGACGCAAAGTGAACCATATGGTTCACTCAATGGTGCAGGCGAATCCGGTCGGGTCGACGTGGAGGTCGACATGCGCGTATCGGTTCAGCGGGAGCGGGTTCGGTTCGACAGCGGCGGCGCGCACTGCGCGGCCTGGCACTACCCCGGTCGCGGCCCCGGTCGCAACGGCGCCTGCGTGGTGATGGCGGGCGGGTTCGCGGTTCCCAAGGAGCCCGGGACGGACCGGTTCGCCCGGCGCTTCCAGGAGGCCGGATTCGATGTGCTGGCCTTCGACTTCCGGGGGCTGGGTGAGAGCGGGCCGGGTGAGCGCGCGGACGGGGACACCGGGTGCCCGGTGCTGACGCCGCGCGGGCAGGTGGCGGACTGGCGGGCGGCGCTCGCGTACGCGCGCACGCTGCCGGGGGTGAATCCCGCCAGGCTCGCGCTCTGGTCCTTCTCGGCCACGGGCGGTCAGTTGCTGGAGGTTGCCGCGGTCGAGCCGGGCGTCGCGGCGGTGGTGGCGCAGTCGCCGGGCTTCGGTGGGCGGGCGGCGTCGATGAACGCCGCGCGGTATCAGCAGCCGTGGGCGATGGCTCGAGTCATGGCGCGGGGTCTGGCCGACGAGGTGGGGTCGTGGTTCGGGCGGCCGCCGCGTCCGGTGCGGTTGGCGGGGAGGCGCGGGGAGGTCGTCGTGCTCACGACGCCGGACGGCGGGGTGCGGCCCAGCCCGCTCGACCCGGACGGTCGGTACCCGGCCTGGCATCAGGAGGTGGCGGCGCGGTCCGCTCTGCGACTGGTCACCTACAGCCCGGGTCGCCACGCAGGACGGGTGCGCTGCCCGGTGCTGTTCGTCGTCTGCGACGGGGACCGGTCGGCTCCGCCCGGGGAGGCGATCAAGGCGGCGGCCCGTACTCCGCGGGCCGAGGTGGTCCACCTGCCGGGCGGGCACTATGCGCCGTTCCAGGATGCCCACGAGCAGGCCGTCGAGGCCGAACTGGCTTTCCTGCGGCGCCACGTGGGCGCGGCGGTCAGCCCAGCACGCCCGTGAGGACCCGGCTCAGCAGGGCGGCGAAGCGGTCGTCCTCGGCCGATTCCACCGGCTCCACCGATTCCACCGGCTCCACCGATTCCACCGGCTCCACCGGTGAGGCGGCGAACAGTGCGGCGATCCGGGGGTGGCGCCCGGCGGTGGCCACGTGGTGCAGGTAGGCGGCGTGGCGGGCGGCGGCCGCATCGGTGGTGGCGAGCTCGTGCTGGACGAACTGCGCCGTGACGGCGTTCATCAGCGCGAAGGCCTCGACCTTGCGAGCTGGTGACGCCGAGTGGAGGGCCAGGGCCTCGAGGACGTGCTCCAGCACGTCCACCCCGTGCGGGCCCAGGGAGGGCCTGGTGACGACGAGGGCGGGCAGCCAGGGGTGCCGCCGCATGATCGCGCGGGCCTGCGCGGCGACGTCGAGCAGATCGGACAGCCAGACGCCGGAGGGCGGGCGCAGCTCGTACTCGGCGGCGGCGCTGTCCGTCATCAGGTCGAGCAGGTCGTCGCGGGTGGCGACGTAGCGGTAGAGCGAGGCGGCGCCGGTGCCGAGGGCAGCGGCGACGCGGCGCATGGAGACGGCGTCCAAGCCCTCGCGGTCGGCCAGCTCGACCGCCGCGGCCGTGATCTCCGCGCGGCTGCGTTCGGCGGGGCGGCCGACGCCGGCCTGTTCGGGACGCATCCAGATCACCGGCTGTTCCTCTGCTGCCACGGACGACCACCCTCCTCGTTGCGGCCAAGCCTATCTTTCGCATACAGTGTTCGCGAACGATGATTGCGAACACTGTATGCGAATGCAAGGAGGCAGCTCTGATGACGCGCTACGCCCGCAACGGTGACGTGCAGCTCGCCTACGAGGACCTCGGTGGTGCGGGGGGCGAACCGCTGTTGCTGGTGATGGGCCTCGGGACATCCCGCTTCTGGTGGCCGAACGGCCTCGTCGAGGAACTGGTGCGGCGCGACTTCCATGTCGTCGCCTACGACCAGCGCGACGCTGGGCAGTCGACGCACCTGCCCGACGCGCCCGGCGGCTCGCCGTTCGCGGCGCTCATGCGGCGCAGCGCGCCGGCCTACAGCGCCGAGGATCAGACCGATGACGCCGTCGCGGTCCTCGACGCCATGGGCTGGGGTCGGGCCCACCTGTTCGGGCACTCGCTCGGCGGCGCGATCGTGCAGCGCGTCGCCGTCCGGCATCCGGGCCGGGTGCGCACCGTGACCACCTCGGGCGCCGTCCCGGGCGATGCGAAGGGGCTGCGGCTACTGCGCTACGTCCGCCTGGCGCGGACCATGGCGTTCACCCGGTTGCGGCATCCGGACACGCCGGAGGGCAACCTGGCCATGGCGGTCGCCGTCGCCCGGCTGCTGGCCTCGCCGAGCCAGGAGCTCGGGGTGTGGGACGTCCGCGAGTTCGTCGAGCGGGAGGCCGAACACGGGCTGCGCAGCTTCCGCGACCCCAGGGCGGAGAGCCGCCAGGTCGGTGCGAAGTGGAACGGAGGCCCGCTCGCCCGGATCACCGCGCCGACGCTGGTCCTCCACGGCGAGGACGACCCACTGCTGCGGGTCGCCGCGGCGCGCGACATCGCCGCGGCGGTTCCGGGCGCCCGGCTGCGCATCGTGCCCGGTGTCGGCCACTTCCTCGCCCGTGACGCCTGGCCTGTCTACGCGGCCGAGCTCCGCGCCCTCGCGGACCGCGCGGCTGATGGCGAGCTCGCGCGCGGCTGATTTCGGCGCACGGGTGATTTCGGCGCGGTGCACGCCCGAGGGGAGCTACCCGGCCCGCACGGGCCCCGGGGTCGCCGTCCGCGTCAGCAGGCCCGTGAGGGCTGCGGTGGCCTGCACCGCCGTTACGGTCAGCAGCGCCGCCAGGAGGGAGCGCGTGGCCAGGAGACCGGCCAGAGGTGCACCGACGGCGTACGCAGTGGGGCTCCCGAGGTGAAGACCTGGCCGCGCAGTTGCTCCGGCGCCTCCCGGTGGCGGATGGCGAAAAGGGCCGTCAGCTGCGGGCCCTCGGCGGCGCCGATCAGTGCCACGGCGGGGATGACGAGGAACGGTGTGCCGGTCGCGGCCAGGAGCGCCCCCACAGCGAGGAAGGCCGGACTGAGGCCGATCACGGTGTCGGGGCGGAGCGAGGTGGGCTTCCGCATCAGCAGCGCGTTGGCGGCGATCCCGGCGAGGGCCACGACAGAGAGCAGGTACGCCCCGCGCGTTGCGCCGCCGAGAGCATGGCTACCCAGGAAGGGGCAGCAGGTGACGAACATGCCTTCGCCGAGGGAGGACGTCACCGTGACGAGGGTCGCTCGGCGCAGGGGCCGGTTGCCGGTGATGGCACGGAAGCCGGCTACGAGATCGGTTGCCGGGCGTGCCCGGAACGGAATCGTCGGGTGCCTTCGATCGGGCAGCCTCACGGCTGCCGGGATGGCCAGGCCGATCAGTGCCGCCGAGACGATCACGGCGGCGCAGGCGCCGACGAGTTCGGCGACAAACCCGGCGAGTGCGGGCCCGATGAGCCCGGCGACGTCGTAGGTCATCGCGTCCAGGGCCATGGCCCGGGGCAGCGACCGCGCACCGGCGACCATCGGCAGCTGGGAGGTCCAGCCGCCGGACAGCGCCGGGCCGAGCAGCCCCGCCGGCAAGGCGATCGCGAGAACCATCGGCAGTGGCAGGACACCGAGCCCGGCCAGCATCAGCACCAGCGCCGCAGCGAAGGCTGCCAGCGCTCCGGCCAGGAGCCGCCCGGGCCGCCGCGAGCGGTCGAGCAGGATCCCGAACACCGGCGCGCCGATCATGGCCGAGACCAGAACGGTGCCGAGCAACGCTGACGCGGACGCGGCTGAACGGGTGATCGCGAGGCCGGCCAGCAGAAGGGCCGGTCCGCCCATCGAGTCGCCGGTCCGAGCCGCTACCGCCCCGGCCAGATACCGTCTCGTGCCGTCTTCCAGTTCCACCGTCGGCACGCTACCCAGGTAACGCAAAACCTTGAAAGATGCGTTACATTCGCCGGGTGCCAGCCCACGCCGACGACCGGTCCGAGCGGCACAGCCCTGCCGCGAACGCGCGGCGCACCGCAGCACTCGTGAACGCCCTGACCTGTGAGGCTGCCGAAATTCCGGAACTCGCGGCGATTCTGCGGGACTTCGGCGAGGTCGAGCCGATCACGCTGACCCAGGAGGACCTCCTGGCCATGCGGGACGCCGCCGGACAGCTCCGTGAGGTCTTCGCCGCCGACGACGTCGAGGCCGCTGCGCTGTCGCTGAACCGTCTCCTCGCCGCCCACACCGGACCGCTGCGCCTGACGACGCACCACGGGACGGCCCCGATCCATCCCCACCTGGACGGCAGTGACGACGCACCCTGGCCCGAGTGGTTTCTCGCCACGTCGTGCATGGCGCTGGCCGTCCTGCTGTGGCAGCGGCAGTGCTCTCCCGGCGGGGTCTGTGCTTCGTCCTCCTGCCGACGGGTGTTCATCGCCCAGGGAACCGGCGTCGTGCAGCGCTACTGCTCACGGCGCTGCGCGACCCGCGAGCGGGTCGCCGCCCACCGCCGCAAGCCGGGGTAGGACACGCCTTCTCTCGCGCCGTCCGCGCGCGCCGTCCGGTCACGAGGGCCGGTCACGAGGGGCGACGTCAGCAGCCGCAGTCGCACCCGTCGCACCCTTCACAGCCGTCGGCGCACTCGCAGCAGTCACAGCAATCGCACGCGTCGCAGCAGTCGAAGTCGCTGCACGGGCCGTGCACGCGGCGGCCGGTGCAGGGGTTCTCGTACTCCTCGCGGCAGCAGGCCTGGCAGGTGCAGCAGAGCACCGCCCACAGGCCGCAGGCCGCGAGGGGGTTGCGCCGGGTGGGCGGGGGCGGTGGCGGGAACGGGGTGCCGAAGGGGTTCGGGCCCATCGGCGGCGGGGTCCACTGGCCGTTGCGGGCTTCGGTGGTGTGGCCGTCGAGGGTGAGGGACGCGGCGTTGTGGGCGAGCTGGTCGTGGCCCTCGCCGCCGTGAAAGTGGCGGGAGGAGCCGGTCCGGCCCGGCGCGCCCGCGTGGGCGAAGACGCGGTGGACGGCCGCGTCCGTCTCGTGCGCGAGGAGACGGTGGACCAGGGCGCGGTCGGTCAGTTCGACCTCTGCCAGGGCGAGCCGGATGCCGTGGACCGCGTCGCGGCACAGGCGTTCCGCCTCCGTCAGCGAGGTGCCGGTCGCGACCAGCGGGTTCCAGGTGCCTGTGGCCTGATCCTCGCTCAGGTCCTCCACCGAGTCGAGGAGATGGGCCAGACGGCCGAAGTAGCGGCCCACCTCCCGCAACGGGGCGCGGTTGGCGGGGCGGCCCGCGAGGACGGCGGTGTGCTCCAGGGCCAGGGCGGTCGCCTCCTCGGTGGGGGCGGTCACCAGCAGGACCGACGAGCCGGGTCCGGCCGCCGCCTCGACCTCCGTCTGCCGCGCCAGCGAGGCGAACAGGCCCTCGGCATCGAAGCCCAGAGCGGCCCCCGCCGCCCCGCTGTGGCGCCGCCACCGCTCCGCGACGCCGCCCGCGGCCACGGCGATCGGGCGCCGCGCGAAGAGACCGTCGGCGTCGTCGACGTGGTCGCGCATCTTCGCGGAGGCCAGTGCGAGTGAGACCGCGGCGGCCAGCCGGGCCCCCTCGCCGCGTGCGACGGTCGCGGTCCGCAGGCCCCGAAGCGGGCAGGGACCGGCCTTGCGGCGTCCCTCCGGGAGGCTCCCCGTCTGGGCCTCGACGAGGACCGAGACGATCAGGCCGTCGTAGTTGGTGGCGGTGCGGGCCAGTTGACCATGGCCGTCGCGCAACGCGAGGCAGAGCCCGCACAGATGGGCCGTCCAGCTTTCCAGGAGCCGCTCGCCCAGCCGGTGCCGGCACGGCCTGATGATTCCGAACACGCCTCGGTCCCCCCGAAGTCGATCTCTGACCATTGATCCTTGATCCCTGACCCTCGACGCCGGCGCCCGACGCAGCGCGGCCCCGAAGAGCGAGCCCACCGTATCGGTCGGGCGGCCGGGTGCGCAGCGTCCCGGTTCCCTCGGGCGGCCCGAGGCGCCGAGTAGGCTGACGTGCAGAACAGACGAAGTCGGAGGCCTGTCCGTGCCGTACCTGACCGTGGCCGGACCGGGTGTCCACGAGATCGAGATCAAGAAGTCGCGGTTCATCTGCCACCTCGCCCGGGTGGCCGACGAGACGGAGGCGCAGGCCTTCGTCGCCGGGATCCGCAAGCAGTACTGGAACGCCCGGCACAACTGCACCGCTTTCGTCGTCGGCGGCGACACGCGCCGCGAGCGGTCGAACGACGGCGGCGAGCCGGCGGGTACGGCGGGCGCCCCGATGCTGGAGGTGCTGCGCCGACGTGGCGTCACCGACACCGTCGCCGTGGTCACCCGCTACTTCGGCGGTGTGCTGCTGGGAGCCGGCGGGCTGGTCCGCGCCTACGGCGGCTCGGTCGCGGAGGCGCTGGACGCCGTCGGCCTGGTCGAGCGGCGCCCGGTGACACTGCTGTCCGTCCATACCGACCACGTGCGCGCGGGGCGTCTGGAGAACGACCTGCGCGCGGCGGGTCACTCCGTGCGGGGCGTCGTCTACGAGGCGCACGGCGTGGTGGTCGAGGTGGGCGTCCCGGAGGAGTCCGTCGACGCGTTCGAGGCGTGGCTCGCGGAGACGACCGCGGGCGAGGCCCTGGCCGAGCGCACCGGCACCACGCTGATCGACGTGCCGCTGTCGCAAGGGCGCAAGGGCGCAAGGGCGCAAGGGCCTGAGGGCCTGAGGGCGTAGGGGCGGCGGAACAAAACCCGTCGGATGCCTGTCCCCGCACGGGTCCGCGTTCTACCGTGTGCCCCATGGACAGCGAGGCGTCGCAACCGCCGCCGGAGGACGTGCTGGTCCTCCTGGCACACCCGTTCGGTGACACCTGGACCACGCTGGCCGACTGGATGGAGCGCGGCCCCGGCCCGCGTCCCCTGCTGCGGCCGGTCAAGGCCCGTGCCCGGTCGACCGGCGAGGACCTGCCGCTGTCGGTCGTCCCGCCGCGTTACCGCAACGACGGGGCGGCACGGCTGGCCATCGAGCGGGGCGAGCTGACGGACCCGTGGGCGGAGGCCGACCGGTCGCGTGAGTTGTAGGAACCCTCCAGGGATCACCGGCTCGACTCGCTGCCTTTCCCCGGCATTGCTCCTGCCCTGCCCGTGCCAGGCTTCACCTGGGCGTATACGGAGGAGTCGGCCGGACGATGATCTTCTCGTGCGCTTCCCATAAAGAACCGCACGAAGGGAGACCTGCCATGGCACGGGAGCTGGTCGAGGTCGCGATCACGGGGATGGGCGCCAGCACGCCGCTCGGCGGCGATGTCGCGTCGACGTGGGCGGCGATGCTCGAAGGACGGTCGGGGGTGGCCGTGCTGCAGGAGGAGTGGGCGCGGGAGCTGCCGGTGCGGCTCGCGGCGCGGCTGGCCGTGGACCCGGCACAGGTGCTGCCGCGCGTCGAGGCACGCAAGCTCGACCGGTGCGAGCAATTGGCACTGGTGACGGCCCGTGAGGCGTGGGCGGACGCGGGGCGTCCCGAGGTGGCTCCGGAACGGCTCGCGGTGGTGATCGGCACCGGGACGGGCGGCGTCGGTTCGCTGCTGGCGCAGGACGACGCGCTGGAGCGGCACGGCGCGCGGAAGGTCTCGCCGTACGTGGTGACGCAGATGATGGCCAACGGTCCGGCGGCCTGGGTCAGCATGGACCTCGGGGCGCGCGGCGGTGCCCGCACGCCGGTGAGCGCCTGCAGTTCCGGAGCGGAGGCGATCGCGATGGGGCTGGACCTGATCCGTCTCGGCCGCGCGGACGTGGTGGTGGCGGGCGGCACCGAGGCGTGCGTCGAGGCGCTGCCGATGGCGGGTTTCGCGCAGATGACGGCGCTGTCCAAGCGGGAGGACGACCCGCAGGGGGCGTCACGTCCCTTCGACGCGGACCGGGACGGGTTCGTGCTCGGCGAGGGGGCGGCCCTCGTGGTGCTGGAGCGTGCCGACCGCGCGCGCGAACGCGGTGCCCGCGTGTACGCGCACCTCGCCGGGGCGGGCATCACCTCCAGCGCGCTCCACATCACCGCCTCCGACGCGGACGGGCAGCAGCGCGCCATCCGCCAGGCGCTGGCCGACGCCGACGTGGACCCGCTGGACGTAGGAGTGGTCCACGCGCACGCCACCTCCACCCCCGCAGGCGACGTCGTGGAGGCGGCCGTGATCGCCGAGACCATCGGACTTCACGCCGTCGTCACCGCGACGAAATCGATGACCGGACACCTGCTCGGCGCCTCCGGCGCGCTGGGCGCGGTGGTGACGGCGCTGGCCCTCCACGAGGGTGTGACGCCGCCGGTCCGCAACCTGGAGCGCGTCGACCCGGAGGTGAAGCTCGACCTGGTCAGCGGCTCGCCGCGGCGCGGGACGTGGCGGGCGGGGCTGGCGAACTCCTACGGTTTCGGCGGCCACAACGTGAGCCTGGTCCTCACCGGCGTGTGAACTGCACCACTCGGAGGCCCGGTTAACCTGCTGTTCACAAACGGGCAACAGCCGGGAAATTGCGTCCTGTGAATCTCCTACCCAAGCGAAGGACGTAACTCCCCAGTGAAGCGGAGCGACGCCGAGCGCCACAGCATCGTTCCCACCCGCCCGTTTCACTGCGAGGACACGCCCGTGAGCTTCAAGGCTGAGTACATCTGGATCGACGGCACCGAGCCGACCGCCGAGCTCCGCTCGAAGACGAAGGTCCTCGCCGACGGCGCCGAGCCGGGCGTGTGGGGCTTCGACGGCTCCTCCACCAACCAGGCCGAGGGCCACGCCTCGGACCGCGTGCTCCAGCCGGTGTTCACCTGTCCGGACCCGATCCGCGGCGGCGACAACATCCTCGTCCTGTGCGAGGTGCTGAACATCGACGGCAGCGCCCACGAGACCAACCACCGCGCCGCGCTGCGCACGGTCGCCGAGCGCTTCGACGCGCAGGAGTCGATCTTCGGCATCGAGCAGGAGTACACCTTCCTGACCGAGGACGGCCGTCCGCTGGGCTTCCCGGAGGGCGGCTTCCCGGCCCCGCAGGGCCCGTACTACTGCGGCGTCGGCGCCGGCAAGGTCGTCGGCCGCGAGATCGTCGAGAAGCACCTCGACGCCTGCATGGAGGCCGGTCTGGCCATCTGCGGCATCAACGCCGAGGTCATGCCCGGTCAGTGGGAGTTCCAGATCGGCCCGGTCGGCCCGCTCGAGGTCTCCGACCACATGTGGGTCGCCCGCTGGCTGCTGCACCGCATCGCCGAGGACTACAACGTCGTCGTCTCCCTGGACGCCAAGCCGGCCAAGGGCGACTGGAACGGCGCGGGCGCGCACACCAACTTCTCCACCAAGGCCATGCGTGAGGGCTACGACGCCATCATCACCGCCTGTGAGTCGCTGGGCGCGTCGCAGGACATCGTCATGGAGCACGTCACCCAGTACGGCTCGGGTGTCGAGGAGCGTCTCACCGGCAAGCACGAGACCGCCCCGTGGAACGTCTACACCTACGGTGTGTCCAACCGTGGCGCCTCGGTCCGCATCCCGTGGCAGGTCGAGGTCGACAAGAAGGGCTACATCGAGGACCGTCGCCCGAACGCGAACGTCGACCCCTACGTCGTCACCCGCCTGCTGGTGAACACCTGCTGCTCCGCCCTGGAGAAGGCCGGCCAGGTCTGATCGGCGCCGCGTTCCCGTACCTCTCCGCGCGCCCTCCGGTTCCCGTACCGGAGGGCGCGCGGCGTTTCCGTCTCCGTCGCGGCGGGGGTCGTGAAAGCATCGACGGATGATCGAGT
This sequence comes from Streptacidiphilus sp. MAP12-33, assembly GCF_041261265.1. Classification (NCBI taxonomy): domain Bacteria; kingdom Bacillati; phylum Actinomycetota; class Actinomycetes; order Kitasatosporales; family Streptomycetaceae; genus Streptacidiphilus; species Streptacidiphilus sp. MAP12-33. The sequence goes on along the minus strand of NZ_JBGCCA010000051.1, from coordinate 49,370 downwards.
CTGAGGACCTGGTGGACGGACGCCTGCTGAAGGTGACGACCTCCTGGCACCACTATCCGGAGATCGAGCCCTCCCTGCTGCACATGTGGCTGCACGTGGACGGCCTTGGCCCGGTCCGCTTCCACACGCCGGGCAGCGGGCTGTCCATGGAGCTCGACGAGCCTCACGGCCCGTACGACATGGACGAATTCGGCCACACCACGGTCGAGGACGACCTCCCCGCGTTTCCGATGACCCGTTTCGTCGGGCAGCGGATCCTCTCCGCCCCGGAGATCCGGTACCGCAGCGAGCACCTCGACTTCGCCATCGGAGTGGCCCTGCGGTTCGAGAGCGGGACCGTCCGCGTCCTCAACCTCGGCGACGAGATCGTCGTGGCGGACGACGACGAGCACCTGGGCCCGGTGGAGGAGCACCTGCGGTGACGGAGGTCGAGGTGTTCCTGGTCGGCCGGGAGAACGCGGTCTCAGGCCTCGGTGAGGTAGGTGCCGTGACCCTGGACGACCAGGGGGCCGTCGAAGACGAGGACCTCGTTGACGAGGCCGCCCTTCTGGTTGCGGTAGTGGATGACCAGGCAGTCGACTCCGACGTAGCTGCCGATGAGCTCGAAGCGCAGGTCGGGGACGTGTGTCAGGGCCTCGGTCCAGTACGCGCGCAGCGCGGCCTTGCCGCGGACCACGCCGTCGCCGCCCAGGACCCGCGTGGCGACGGGGGAGGTGAAGACGACGTCCTCCGCGAAGTGGGCGAGCACGGCCTCGACGTCGTGGGCGTTCCAGGCGGAGAGCCAGGCGTGGACGAAGTTCTCGGGGTTCTCAAGATCCATGACCGCATTATGTGACAGCCGGTCGGCTGGACTTGTCCGCCGACCGACGGGTGGACGGCCGGGCGGACTGTCGCTCCACGGCGCTGAACTGCGGTTTGCCGCACAGCCGTTCGGAGGGGTGGGCCCGCCGGGCGGGGGTTGGGGGCGCGGACGGCCGACTAAGTGAGTGGCTTCATGCGTGACATGTGCAATGGTACTGAGCCGTTCGATGCTCAGCCCCTGCCCATGCCCACATCGAAGGGACTCACCTTGATCTCGCACGGACTCGGGCGGTTCGCCGCCCGGCTCGTCGGTGTCGCCCTCGCCGCCACCGCGCTGACCGGTACGGTCGGCGCCGCAGCCCCCGTGGCCACCGCAGCCCCGGCGGCCGACGCCCACCCCGCAGCCGATGGCTGGATCCAGACCCACGGCGACTGGGTACAGATCCAGCCAGGCCGCCCGCACGCCGCGCTGGACGCGCGGACGGCCGCAGCGGACGCCGCGTCAGCCACGCCGCGCCCGCAGGGAACGCGGCCGATTGTGGTCGTCAACAACGACCAGCCCAACCTGGTCTACCGAGGCGGTCAGGACTCCGTCGGGGTCACCTCCGGGCCGCCCAGGGTCTTCATCGTCTACTGGGGTTCCCAGTGGGGCAAGGCCGCCAAGGACGCGAACGGGTACACCACCCTGTCCCGTGACCCCGACCAGGCCGCCCCCTACCAGCAGGCCTTCTTCAAGGGCCTGGGCACCGGCGTCGACGCCGGCCCGCACAGCTGGAGCGGGGTGATGACGCAGTACTGCGAGAACGTCAACGTCGGCGCCGCCGGCTGCCCGGCCGGAGGCGCCCGGGTCGGGATGCCGCACGGGGACGCGCTCGGGGGCGTCTGGGTCGACAACGCCGCGCCCTCCCCGCAGGCCGCCACCGAGCCGCAGATCGCCGCCGAGGCCGCGGCCGCGGCCAAGCACTTCGGCAACACGACCGCGGCGAGCAACCGGAACGTCCAGTACGTCGTCACCACCGCGCAGGGCGTGGATCCGGACCACTGGCACGAGTTGAACAGCTGGTGCGCCTGGCACACCTTCGAGCGGTCCAGCTACGGCACTCTCGCGTACACGATCATGCCGTACCTGACCGACTACAAGTACTGCGGCACCAACTGGATCAACCCCGGCCCGCGCGGCCGCCTGGACGGCTGGAGCCTGCTCGGCGGGCACGAGTACGCCGAGACGATCACCGACCAGAACGCGATGGGCGGCTGGATCGACCCGGCGGGCCAGGAGGACGGCGACAAGTGCGCCTGGATCACCGAGGGCACGCCTGGCGGGTTGTTCGACCTGCACCTGGGCACCGGTGACTTCGCCGTGCAGACGACCTGGTCGAACGACCAGCACACCTGCTCCGGCGACCACCCCGTGCTCGCGAACAAGCCGCTCGTCGTCAGCACGCTGTGCGACCGCACCGTGCGCCCCGGACAGGCCGTCTCCGTGCCGGTCCTGGCGACGGACCGGATCGGCCGGCCCGGCCTGCGCTACCGCGCCCAGGGCCTGCCGCGCGGGCTGGTCGTCGACGCTACCACCGGCCGTGTCAGCGGCCGCAGTTCGGCGCTCGGCACGCACCTGGTCACCGTGACGGTGCGCGACCGCGCCGGTGACACGGCGTCAACCCGCGTCCGGCTGACGGTGGCGCGCGACGGGGCGACGGGCTGCGCCGGGATCGAGCAGGCCGTCGACCCGGGCTTCGAGGTGCCGACGGACGCCAAGGGCAACTACCCGGGCTGGTGGAGCCAGTCCGCGCCCGGCATCATCACGCAGGCGACCACCTACGCTCCGCGCTCCGGCAAGGGTTACGCATGGCTCGGCCACAGCGCCGCCGCCGACGACACCCTCAGCCAGGGGATCGAGACGACGCCCGGCTACACCCGCGCCTCGTTCTCCTTCTGGCTCCACGTCGCCTCGACCAACACCGCTGGCGCGATCCAGCAACGGGACACGCTCACGCTCGAGTTGGACGACCAGTACAGCGGTCGTCCGATCGCCGTCCTGCACACCTGGACCAACCTGGACGCCTCGGGCGGCTACGTTCCGGTGAGCTTCGACCTGACGCCGGCGGTGGCGGCGGAGTTCGGCTCCACGGTGATCGTGAAGTTCACCGCGCACGAGGCGGACGGCGCCAGGACGGCCTTCCTGGTGGACGACGCCTCCTTCCGCCTCGGCTGAGGGGGAGCGAATCGCCTACGCCGCGCGCGTAGACGACTGACCGTTCGTTCGGCGGGGCGCCGGCCACTCGGGGTCGACGGAAACGGCACCGTCCGTTTCCGAAGGATCAGGACATGACAACTGTGGCCGGTGCGACGGAATGCGAGAGGTGTTGACACCCCGTCAGGTGCATGCAAATCTCATCGGCGATGTGACGGCGTCCGCACAACTCCGCCGCGAAGCACATGAGTTCATTGCACCTTCTTCACTTCTGACCTGTCCGCGTTCCGGGGCCACCGCGCCCCGCCTCGATCTCCCGGGCACCTGCCCGGGAGCCCGGTCGCGTCCGCGCCCGGGACGGCGTCACCGGCTCTAAGGAGACCACCATGAAGAAGATCACCGTGCGCAAGGCCGGCACCGTTCGGCTGACCTCGGCCGCGTCCGCCTGCTACTGCGGCGGCGGCCCCGTCCTCGCCTGACATTGCGTCAATCCCAGGTGAGCCAGAGCTGAGACCGGTCCGGGCCGCCCGTAATGCGGCCCGGACCGGGGCACTTGGAGCCGACCCTCGACAAGGTGGCAGGTGGTTGTCCGTGGACGGAACCGCGGTGGATCTGGACAGGCCCTTGAGACTTTACCCCCTGACCTTCCTGGAGGAGGGTGAGGAGGTCACCGTCGGCCGGGCCGACATCGACAGCTACGGCCTCTTCCCGGCGGACGGCGCCGCGCTGCTGCGCCGGCTGGAGGCGGGGGAGAGCCCCAACGAGGCCGCGCGCTGGTACGAGGCGCAGTACGGCGAGAGCGTCGACATGCTGGAGTTCCTCGAAGTCCTGGAGGAGTTCGAGCTGCTGGTGCCGGAGGGCGAGCAGGTCGCCGAGGCGCCGGTGATCCGCTGGCGGCGTCTGGCCCAGGCGGTCTTCTCCTGGCCCGCCTGGACGTTGTACGCGGTGGTGACCATCGCCGGGGTCGCGGTCATGTCGCTCGACTCCCACGTCACCCCGCAGTACCAGAACCTCTTCTTCACCACCTCCTCGCTGGTCGCGCTGACGGCGGGGAACGTCCTCGGCCAGCTCCCGTGGATCCTGCTGCACGAGGGCGCGCACGCGCTCGCCGGGCGCAGGCTCGGGCTCAACTCCACGCTGCGGATCGGCCGCCGCTTCTACTACCTGGTCTTCCTCACCTCCCTGGACGGGCTCGTCGCGGTGCCGCGCCGCAAGCGGTACCTGCCGATGCTGTCTGGCATGGGCGTCGACGTCGTCGTGGTCTGCGGGCTGAGCCTCGCCGCCGCGCCGCTGGTGACCCACGCCGGGGCGGCGGGACTGGCCGGGCGTTTCCTGCTGGCCATGGCCTTCGGCACGCTGATGCGGCTGGCCTGGCAGTTCTACTTCTTCCTCCGCACCGACCTGTACTTCCTGGCCACCACGGTGCTCGGCTGCAACGACCTGCAGACCGTCTCGCGGCAACTGCTGCAGAACCGGGTCCGGACGCTGCTCGGCCGACGCGAGGGCATGGTCGACCCGGAGACCTGGACCCCGCGGGACCGCAGCGTCGCCCGCTGGTACGTCTGGCTGATGGTGGGCGGCTACACGCTGCTGACCGTGCTGGCCTTCACCGTGATGCTGCCCGCCGCGATCCGCATCACCGAGCTCGCGCTGCACAAGCTGGTGCGGGACACCTCGGTCCTCAACGTCACCGACGTGTGCGTGTTCCTGGTGCTGAACTTCGGCGAGCTGGCCCTCGCGGGGTACCTCGCGTTCCGCGGCCGACGCCGTCGTGGCGCGGACCAGGCCGCCTCCGTCGCGGAACCCGCCTCCGTCTGACCGCACCACCCGCGCATCCTCGGCCGCCCTCGCCCCCAGGGAGATTCGCATGAACCAGTCCCCGCGTCCGCACTACTGGCTCCGGGGCGGGCTGCGCCGGGACCGCAGCCGGGCGCTGCTCGGGCTCGGCATCTCGCTCGACGCGCCCGACACCCTCGTCGTGGACGCCCACCGGCGACTGCGCGGCCCGTTCACCGCGGCCGGCACGCTCGCCCGCGCCCTGGTCCCCGGTGTGCTGCCCCGTGACCGCGCCCTCGTCGAGCGTTACGACATCGAACTGTTGTCGGCTGCACCGGAGTTGCACAGCCTCGTGCCCAACTCCCGGGAGACCCTCACCTCGATGGCGATCCCGGCGGAACGCACCCGCTACTACGCCCGGTTGCGGACCGTGCGGATCGGCAACGGCCTGGTCGAGTTCGTCCGCGATGCCGCGGCGGGCGAGGGTCTGCGCACCGTGGTGGTCGAGCAGGTGGACCAGGCCGACCCGACCGACCTGGAGTTCGTGGCCAACCTGGTCCGCCGGGTCGACCCCGCGCGGCTCCAGGTCGTGGTCTGCATGCCGCAGCAGGCGCCCGACGACGCGGCCCTGCTCGACGTCCTGCGCGAACACGCCGTCCTGGTCGAGGTCGCCGCCGCGTCCGAGACCACGGTGCTGGACCCGGTCGCCTACGTGATGGCCGACTGCGTCAGCGACGAGCCGGCCGACCTCGCCGCGTACCTCGCCCTCGACCCCGCCGACCGGGCGGCGCTGCACGACCGGCGCGCCGAGCAGATCGAGGCGCTGGACCAGGAGTCGCTGCGCGTCGGCGCGCTCGCCCACCACCGCGAGCACGGCGGCGACCCGGCCGAGGCCGGCGTGCGGGCCGTCTTCCACGCCATGGACCACTGTCTCTGCCTCGGCTTCTACGCGGCCTGCGTCGAGTACGGGCAGCGCGGTCTGGCACTCGTCGACGGCATCGCCGGGGCCGACCCGGCCGCCGGCGCCGGCGCCGGGCACGACCGGTGGTGGTCCTTCGCCAAGGGGACGACGCTCGCTCTCTCCATCCTCGGGCGCACGGAGGAGGCCGAGCTGATGGACGACCAGGCCCGGCTGCGCTCCACCAAGCCCGGCGTCCACATGAACGCGGCCTACAACACGGCCATGCTCTACACCCGCCACAACGATCCCGAGCGCCGCGACCAGCGCAAGGCCAAGTCCTGGCTGAACGCCGCCATCGCGACCGCCTCGCTGATCGAGGACCCGCACGAGCGGGCGTTCCAGAGCGCCTTCTACCGCAACGGCCTGGCGCTGGTGGAGGTCAACCTCGGCGCGCCGCAGGAGGCGCTGCGCCTGGTCGACGAGTGCATCGAGATGCTCGACCGGCTGCTGCCCGACGACTCCCACGTGCTGCACCGCTCCGTGCTGAAGAACAACCGCGCCCGGGTCTACCTCGCCCTCGGCCGCCTCGACGACGCGCTCGCCGACTACGAGGTGGTGATCCGCGAGGACCCCAACCACGCCGAGCACCACCTCGAACGCGGCACGATCCTGCGCCGTCTCGGCCGCACGGAGGAGGCGCTCGCCGACTACGCCCGCGCGCTGCGGCTCTCGCCGCCCTTCCCCGAGATCTACTACAATCGCGGCGACCTGCGGTTCGGCGAGGGCGACGTGGAGGGAGCGCTGGCCGACTTCAGCTACGTCCTGGACCTGCAGCCCGACTTCGTCGACGCCTACGTCAACCGGGCCGGACTGCTGCTGGACGCGGGCGAGTCGGAGGCGGCCCGCGAGGACGCGGTGGCCGGCCTGCGCCACGACCCGGAGAACCCCTACCTGCACGCCGTCCTCGGCCAGTACCACGTCGAGGCGGAGGACCTCCCCGCCGCCCGCGCCTGTTTCGACCGCGCCCTGAAGGCCGACCCGGACCTGGTCACCGCCCTCTCCGGCCGCGCGGGTGTCGCCTACGCGGCGGGCGACCTGGCCCTGGCCACCGAGGACCTCGCCCGTGCCGTCACCCTCGACCCCCAGGACGCGGCCCTGCGCTACAACCTCGCCCTGGTCCACCGCGACGCCGGCCGCCCCGCCGAGGCCCTCGCGGAGCTGCGCCGCGCCGCCGAGCAGGCACCGGAGGACGAGGACATCGCCCAGGAGCTCGCCGCCCTGAGCTGAGCCGGGCCGGCCGGCCCAGGCGGGTCGAGCGGCGTCAGGGCGACGGGTGCGCGGCGAAGAAGGACCAGAACACCGCGGTGGCGTTCAGTGCCTTCGAGGGTGTGTCGAGGCCGAGCACGTGCTGGATCACCGGTCGGTCGGGGGAACCCGGCCACTGGTGGCCCGCGCCCGTGATCGTGATCAGCTCCACGGCCCGGCCCTCCGGGCAGGTGGCGAGGGTGGTGGTGACCGCTCCGGCGGTGGTGGTCGTCGGTGGCGTGCAGGAGTCCGTCGCGCGCCAGCCGGCGACCGTCTGCGGCACCGGTGGCCCGTCGATCCGGGCATAGCCCTGGCCCTGGCCGCCCTGGTAGGGGATGTTGTGGTCGGCGGTCCCGTGGATGTGCAGGACGGAGAGCGGCGCCGGGTCGGTGCAAGGGCCGAGCAGGGTGCCCGAGTCGACCCCGATCGCCGCGAACAGGCGGGTGTCGCAGGCCAGTCGGTAGGCCAGCATGCCGCCGTTGGAGATGCCGGTGGCGTAGACGCGGTGCGGGTCGACCGGCACCCGCCGCTCGACGTCGGTCACCGCCGCCGTCACGAACGCGACGTCGTCGGTCCCGTCCTTCGCGGGGGTCCCGCAGCAGCCGCCGCCGGTGTTCCAGGCGTGGTCGATCCCGTCCGGGTAGACCACGACGAACCGGCCGGTGTCGGCCTGGTGGTCCCAGCCGTAGTACTGCTCCGCCCCGGCGGCGCTGCCGAACCCGCCGTGCAGCATCACCACGACGGGAGCCCGCGCCGGCAGCGCCGCCGGCCGGTAGACCCGGTAGTCGCGGCTCACGCCGCCGACACTCAGGTGCACCGTCGAGCTGCCGACCGCGAGTGGTGCCGTCGGCGTCGCGGCCGCCGGGCCACCGTGGGTGCAGGCGGCCAGCAGGCTGAGCAGCAGCGCGACGACGGTCGTGGCCGTCGCGAGCCGGTGGGGTGGACGCGTCACGGCTGACCTCCCGCTCACGCCGCCCGGAAGGCGGCTCCAGGACGCAGTGCAGCAGGGCGGTTTGTGGGTTCTCTGTGGATATGGGCCGGAGTCAGGCGGGGTGGACGAGGATGGCGTAGGTGCGCGCGTAGGAGCCGCCTTCGGCTGGGCGGGGCCAGTCCGCGGCGAGGAGTGCGGCCGACGCGGCGGGGCACTCCTGGCCGTTGACCCGGACCTCGGCGCGCTCGTTGCCCTTCAGCGAGCCGAAGAACAGCTTGACGCCGACCAGTTCGTCCCGGGGCAGGCCCTCCGCCCGCAGCGCCGGGGCGACCAGCGGGAGAAGGTCCTGGTCCGCCGCCCATCGCATGGCCCTCTCGTGCTCCGGCCCCACGCCCCAGCCGACCACACCGCCCTGGACCGCGTGCCAGCCGGGGAAACCGGTCGGGTCCTGCGGAGCGAACCGGGATCCGTGCCAACCGCGTTGCTCCAGCATCTCCAGGAGCGCGGCACCGCTGGTGGAGACCCACATCTCCACCGCGCGGGTGAGCTTCTCCTCGCGGGTGGCGCCGAAGCCGGAGACGCAGTCGGGTATCGAGGTCGCCTCGGGACGGTCGGTGTCCAGGACGACGAGGAGGTCGACGTGCCCCTCGGTGCCCTCGTGCTCGTGGGTGACCATGATCGCCGTGCGGCCCGGTCCGTGCACCCGGTCACCCTGGACCCGCCAGGGCGAACCGCTCCTGGCGTCGAGCCGCTCGGCGAGCTGCCGGAGCACGATCAGCGTCACCGGATCCGGCTCCGGCGCCTGGTCCGCCTTCTTCCTGCCCCACGGTCCCCATCCCATGGGCGCAGACCCTAGCCGATCACCGGTCAGCCGTTCACCCGGTCCAGAACGGCCGTCAGGGCGTCCGGTCGCTGTTCGACCGGCAGGTGGTCGACCAGGAGGAAGGCGCAGCCGAGCGCGGTGGCGCCGGCGTCGGCGGTGAGGTCGTCGCCGACCATCAGCACCTGCTGGGGCGGCAGGCCCAGTGCGTCGCAGGCGACCCGGAACAGCCGCGGGTCCGGCTTCTTCGCGTCGTGCTCGTAGGAGAGCACGACGGCGTCGACCAGCTGCTCGACGCCGTGGTGGCGCAGGACGGTCCGCAGGTCCCAGGCGATGTTGCTGAGCACGGCCACGGGCACGCCGCGACGCCGCAGCTCCTTCAGGACCGTCTCGGTGTCGGGGTAGGGCTGCCAGGACTCGGGGTGCATGTGCCGGTCGTAGAGCGTGTCGGCGAGGCGCGGGTCCGGCAGCGGTGCGGCCAGCTGCGTCAGGCCCGTGAACGCGGCCCGGTGCCGGGCGGGATCGAGGTCCCGCTCCTCCCACACCCCTCGCAGCCGCTCGGGCACCTCTACCGGCGTCGCGCCGCCGGGCAGCGCCCCGGCGCGCTCCAGTCGTGCCGCCAGCGCGGCGGCCTCCGGCTCGGGCAGCTCCACGCCCAGCGCGTCGAGCGCGCCGTCGAGCCAGAGCCGGGTTGAGGCATTGCGGAACAGCGTGCCGGAGAAGTCGAACAGGACACCCTTGATCATCGCCCCATCCTTGCCGAGCCGCCCGTGCCGCTCAACACACTCCCGACATCCTCTCCGTGTCCGCTCGATACCCGCTCGACCGGCGACCCGCCGCCGCGTAGGGTGGCGCGCGCCGCTGACCTGGGGAGGGAGGCCGAGTTGGACCGAGGTTTCACACAGGTCACGGGACCGTTCGAGGCCCACCTGACCGTGGCCTGTCCGGGCGGGGCCGACGTCGCGCGCCTCGACGCCTGGGCGCGCCGGGCCGGGCTCAAGCTCACCCACATCGTGCTGGCGCGCGGGACCACGCCCTCGCAGCCGATGCTGACGCTGCGCGGACATGGCACGTTCGCCGCGCAGCTGGCGGAGGCGGAGGCGGTCTCGGCGGCGCTGGGCGCGGACGGGTTCACGGTCCGTCGCGTCAAGCTGGAGGTCCCGCCGTGGGCGGCGGGCGTGCCGGTCGTCGACGGCGACGAGGCGCGCCGCCTTGCCGTGGCAGGGCTCTACTTCGAGCACCACGTCAGGCTGTTGCTGGCTCCGGGGACCGATCTCGGGGCGCTGGCCCGTCTGGTGGGGCCGCACCGGGCGCACCTGTCCTGGAACGCCCGGCGGATCGGGGCCGCTGACGGCCTGGAACGCCGTTTTGTGACGCAGCGCTGCCACGGGGTCGGGAGCGGGACGGCGGGCGTCCTGCTGGAGTCGCTGCTCGGCTCCCTGCGTGCGGCGGGCCACCACTGGGACGAGGTGGAGCGGGAGTTCGTCGTCCACGACAGCGATGTGCGCGTCGACGACGGCTGGATCGCCGCCGACGCGACGGAAGGGGTGCCGGCATGAGTGAGGACCGCGAGATCCACGACGCTTGGAGACGGTGGTGGGCCGGGGACGAACTGCCCCAGGCACCGTTGCCCGACGCGGCTCGGCGGCAGCACGAGCTGCCGGCCACGCTGCGTCCGGTCACGGACGAGCGGGCACGACAACGTCCGCTCTTCGAGCCCGCGTTGAAGCAGTACTTGCACGCGTTCCGGGCCGGGGACCCGACATTCGCGGACCACGACCTCGCCCGAGCATGGGGCGAGGCACGGCGTGCCGCGCTGGACCTGGTGCTCGCCGGGATCGCCGCCTCCCCGTGGGCCGACTCGCTCGTGCTGCGCGGCAGCGTCCTGCTGCGCGCCTGGTACGGCGAGGCGGCCCGGGAGCCGGGCGACCTCGACTTCGTCGTGGTGCCGCCCGCGTACCCCTTCGACGGGCCGGAGGCCGTGGCGCTGCTGGACGGCGTCGCCCGGTCCGCCGAGCGGGCCGCCGACGCGGTGGACGGGCTCGTCCGGTTCGACGTCGCCGGGGCGGTCAGCGACGAGATCTGGACCTACGAGCGGGTCCCGGGCCGGCGCCTCGTACTGCCCTGGAGCGCGGGAGAGCTGCCGGGCGGGGTGGTGCAGCTGGACTTCGTCTTCAACGAGGTACTGCCGCAGCCACCGGTTCCGACGGACCTGCCCGCGTTCTCGCCCACCTCGGGCTCGACCGGTGCCCGGCTGCTCGCGGTGACCCCCGAACTGTCCCTCGCCTGGAAGGTGATGTGGCTCCTGGGGGACCTGTACCCGCAGGGCAAGGACCTCTACGACGCCGTGCTGCTCGGCGAGCGCTGCACGCTCGACTACGAGCTCCTCGGTGCGGCGTTCGTCTCCTCCGATCCCGGGGAGGCGACCGCTCCCACCCGGTGGGACGACATCGCCGCCCTCGGGCGGCGGATGACGGGTGAGTGGCCGCACTTCACCCGGGAGTACCCGGACCTGCCGGGCGACCTCGACGCCCTGGTGTACCGGCTCCTCACCGCGCTCGCCCCCACGTTCGCGGGCCTGCCCGCGCAGGGCGAGCCGGAGTACCCGCTGCGCGTGCGCTGGATGGCCCACCACATCCACGCGGCCCGCGCGCTGCGGGAGTCGGCGCCCGACCTGCCGGCCTTCCTCGCCCGCCTCGCGGAGCAGCCGCTGGCGCCGGGACTCGACGTCGTGGTCCTGCGCGAGATCCTGGGCCCGGACCACGTCGACATACCGACCGCCCGCGACCTCCTCTACGCCCACCCCTCCTGGGCCGCCCTCCTCCACAGTCACCCCCGCTACGAAGCCTGGCTGAACGAGCGCATCGCCCGCCTCTGACCGAGCCGCCCGGCGCGGACGCTGGACCGGCGTGAGGTGTTCGCCTGACGCACCCTTGCTGCGCGGTGGGCGGCGCGTCTAGGTTGCCGGGGAGGGACTGACGTCATGTCAACTCGTGGGCTCAGGGGGGCAGTCGTGGGCGAGAGGCTGGTCGGTGAGAGCGCTCTGGAGGGGTTGAGCAGGCGGCAGGTGCTCTACGGGGGCGGGTTGGCGGCGGCTGTCGTCGCGTTGGACGCGTTGCAGCGGCAGGCGAGTGTGCCGGTGCGAGTGGGCGGGGCGGCGCCGGGGGCCAAGCCCGGGGACGTGCAGTTCGACATCGCCGCGTTCGTGCCTCCCGCGCGGACCGTGGAGGGCGTCGAGGTGCGGTTCGGCCCCGTGCACACGGTGTTCGCGACCGCGACGTTGTCGCGCACACCCACCGCCGCTGACCAGCGGCTGCTGCGTGACGCGCTCGGGACCATCGAGCACCGCTACCCCTTCAGCCCCACCGGGGTGTTCACCTTCCTCGCCTACGGCCTGCCCTACTTCCGGCGCCTGCCGGGCGGCCTGGACGGGCCGCTGGTCGCCGCCCATCTGCCGCGTCTCGCGCAGGACCCGGGACGGTACGTGCTGGAGGAGGCCGTGCCCGGCCCCACCGACGTGTCGCCGGCGAACCCCGGGGTCACCAAGGACCGCTTCGAGGTCCCCGTCGCCATCGAGGACAACGACCTGCTCTTCACCTTCCGCAGTGACCGCGCCGGGAACATCCGCGACGTGCTCGGCTGGCTCGGCGGCAGCGGGCGGCTGGCCGGGAGGCCCGAGCCCTCACCGGCCTTCGACGGGTTGCTGCGGTTCACCTCCAGCCGGGTGATGTTCCAGCAGCGCGGGCTGCCGCGGAAGGTCGCCGACGCCAACGGGCTCGTCTACGCGTTCATGGTGAACCCCGACTCGCCGATGTGGATGGGCTTCGCCGACCAGCAGGTCGATGCCAGCGCCCCCGCCGCGCGGGTGACCTTCCACGGCGCGGCGCCCGCCACGGCCGCCGCCGGGGACTACTTCGACAACGGCTCGGTCCAGCACCTCTCCCACGTGATCATGGATCTCCAGCAGTTCTACGACGTGGACGACCACGGCACCCCCGGCGACGACGCCGGGTACACCGAGCGGGTCCAGTACATGTTCCGCTCCACGCCGCCGCCCTCCGCCGGCTACCGGGACCAGTACACGAACGGCGGCGGCCCGGCCTTCCTCGCCAACACCTTCGAGGGCACCGACGACGCCCTGCGCAACGCGCGCGGCCTCGGCACCCCCGACGGGGAGCACCGCCTCGGGCACATCTCCACCCTTCAGCGCTCCTCCCGGGACCGCTCCGGCCGGCCGCTGCACCTGCGGATGGACGGGCCGGGCTTCGACACGATGGACGTGCCGGACGGCAGCGCCCAGCCCAAGCTCCAGTTCACCGCGTTCGTGCCCAGCGCCGACTTCTTCGCCACCATGCGGCGCAACCAGGCCTCCGTCGACCTCGCCACGGCGAACGCGGTCGCGCCCCACGAGAGGGGCCTGGAGCGGTTCCTGACCGCGACCCGGCGGCAGAACTTCCTCGTCCCGCCACGACGCCACCGCGCCTTCCCCCTGATCGAGCACGTCTGAGCGGGCCCGAACGCGGCGCGGAGAGGCGCACGCGCCGCCTTGTCGGCGGCGTGTGGGCGCGGCAGTGTGTGGGGCACGCCCCACAAGGGTCCTGACGAGCCGTTCGGAACGGAGTGTCTTTGAGCGAGGCGGGCGTCGTCGACGTGTTCGATCCGCGGCGCTACGCGGACGGGATCCCGCACGCGGCGTTCCGCGCGCTGCGCGACGCGCGGCCCGTCGCCTGGCAGGAGGAGCCACCGCTGCTCGGCTGGCCCGGTGGCACCGGGTTCTGGGCGGTCACCCGGCACCGGGACGTGAGCCGGGTGCTCAAGGAGGCCACGCTCTTCTCCTCCCACCTCGGCGCGACCCAGATCCGGGACCCCGACCCGGACGACCTGCCGTTCATCCGCCGGATGATGCTCAACCAGGACCCGCCCGCCCACGCGCGCCTGCGTCTGCTCGTCTCGGCCGCCTTCGCGCCCAGCCGGATGGAGCGCTTCGCCGCCACCGCCCGTGCCCGCGCGGGCGCGCTGCTGGACGCGGCCCGCGCGACCGCCTCGGACGGCGACGGCGGTGTCGACGTGGTGGCCGCCGTCACCGACGAGTACGCGCTGCTCAACCTCGCCGACCTGCTCGGGGTGCCGCCCGGGGACCGCGGGCTGCTGCTGCGCTGGACCCGGCAGGTCATCGGCTACCAGGACCCGGACGAGGCACCGACCGCACCCGCCCTCGACACGCAGGGCCGCCCCGTCAACCCGCGCTCGCCCGAGCAGCTCGCCGAGATGTTCGCCTACGCGCGGGAGCTGGCCCGGCACAAGCTGCGCCACCCGGGCGACGACCTGATGACCGCCCTCGCGCAGGCCCACGCGGACGAGCACGGTGCCGGCGCGGCGCTGGCCGACGCGGAGCTGGAGATGTTCTTCTTCCTGCTGACCGTGGCAGGCAACGACACCGTCCGCAGCGCCGCGCCGGGCGGGCTGCTCGCGCTGGCCGGACACCCGGACGCGTACCGCGCGCTGCGCGAGGAGACGGTCCCGCTCACGACCGCCGTCGAGGAGCTGCTGCGGTGGCACCCGCCGGTGCTGAGCTTCCGCCGGACGGCGGCGCGGGACACCGAACTGGCGGGGGTGCCGATCCGGGCGGGCGAGAAGGTCGTCGTCTTCCACGCCTCCGCCAACTTCGACGAGCGGGCCTTCGCCGAGCCCGACCGCCTGGACCTGGCCCGCGACCCCAACCCGCACCTCTCCTTCGGCACCGGCCCGCACCGCTGCCTGGGCGCGCGGTTCGCGCAGATCCAGCTCGCCACGCTGTACGCGGAGACGGCGCGCCGGGTCCCGACGCTGGAGCTCGCGGGCCCGCCCCGGCGGCTGGTGTCGAACTTCATCAACGGGATCAAGGCCCTCCCACTCGCCGGGCTGACGGCCGGGCCGTCCGCCAGGTGACCGGTGTTTGACCCGGTCGGGGGCGGCTGCTGGAATGGAGAGATGCTCCCCGAGACGACCCACCTGGTCACCCGGGCCCACATCGACTTCGGTCGCGTGTGGTCCGCCGCGTGTCGCTGACGCGCGCGCCCGCCCCTCGCCAGGTTCCTTCCGTCGTCCCCTTCCGGAGCCCTCCCATGTCCAGCCCCACCTCCGGGGTGCCCGTCCGCGTCGACCCGCGCGGACCGCGCTTCGCCGCCGTCCTCACCACTCTCGTGCTGTTGGTCGTCCTCGTGACCGCAAGCGGCGCGCTGCTCGCGGCGCAGGCCGTGGTCTTCGCCGTCGCGGCGGGGCTCGGGCTGCGCTTCTCGCCCTACGGCTGGCTCTTCCGGCGCTTCGTCCGGCCGCGCCTGGGACCGCCCGCCGAGCTGGAGGACGAGCGGCCGCCGCGCTTCGCCCAGGCGGTCGGGTTCACCTTCGCCGCCGTCGGCGCGCTGGGCTACCTCACCGGTGCCACCTGGCTCGGCATCGCCGCGACCGGCCTGGCCCTGGCGGCGGCCTTCCTCAACGCCGCGTTCGGCTACTGCCTCGGCTGCGAGGTCTACCTCGTCGCGGTGCGTGGCCGCGCCCGCCTCGGGCACGGGTGAGCGCGCCATGACCGACCCCACCGGCCTGGTCGTCGCGCTGGTCGTGCTCGCCGCCGCCACCGTCTTCGGGCTGGTCCGCCGCGCCCGCGACGGGCGGTTGCGGACTGCCGGGCGCGGCGACGACGTGCTGCGTCTTTCCGCCGAGGAGCTCGGGCAGTCGCTGGGCGACCGGGCGACGCTGGTGCAGTTCTCCACGTCCTTCTGCGCGACCTGCCCCGGAACCCGCCGTCTGCTCACCGATGTCGCGGGGAGGACGCAGGGGGTCCGGCACGTCGAGATCGACGCCGAGGATCGGCTCGACCTGGTCCGGCGGGCCGAGGTGATGCGCACGCCCACCGTGCTGGTCCTCGACCGCGACGGCCGCGTGGTCCGTCGCGCGTCGGGCCCGCCGACGCGGGCCGAGGTCGAGTCGGCCCTGGAGCTCGCAGGCTCAGCGGCCTGAGGTCAGCGGCCTGAGGTCAGTGGTCTCAGGTCAGTGGTCCGAGGGCAGGGGGCTCAGCGCGAGCGCGGTCAGGTCGTCGTTCAGCTGGTGCGCGTAGTCGGGCACGTCGCGGCGCAGGTGACCGATGACGGTCTGCGGGTCCGCGGTGTCCAGGCCCGCGAGGCGGGCGGCCAGCGGGTAGAAGACGCCCGCGCCGTCGCGCGCCTCGGTCACCCCGTCGGTACAGAGCAGCAGGGTGTCGCCCGGGCCGAGCCGGTGCACCGTCGGCGGCTCGGCCGTGGTCGTGGCGCCGAGCGCGCCGAGGCCGAGGGGGAGCGCCTCCGGGCACGGCAGCGCGGTGACGCCCGCGTCGGACAGCAGCAGAGGGTCGAGATGGCCGCGGTTGACGACGGAGATCCGGCCAGAGGCGGGGTCGTGCTCCACGAGCACGGCCGTCACGAACAGCTCGTCGTCGCCCGTCTCGGCCGCGTGGCGGGCGACCTGCCGGTCGAGCTGCGTGGCGAGGGCCGTCAGGTCCGGCGTCTCGTGGGCGGCGGCGCGGAAGGCGCCGAGGACGTCCGCCACGGTGCGGACCGCGTCGAGGCCCTTGCCGCGCACGTCGCCGAGGAGCACCCGCGTCCCGAAGCGCGTCTGGCAGACCTCGTACAGGTCGCCGCCGACGCCCGCGTCGGTTTCGGCGGGATGGTAGAAACCGGCGGCGCGCAGCGAACCCGCGCGGGCGGGGACCGGCCGCAGCACCGCACGCTGCAGCGTCTCGGCGACGGTCCGCACCCGCACCAGGTCCCGCGACTGCCGGCGCCGCTGCGCGGAGAGCGCGGCGCCGAGGACGCCGGCGAGGGCGGTGGCGATGTAGATCCAGACGTGGTGCTGCTCGGCGAGGTGCCCGACGCGCGCGGCCAGCGCGAGCTGGAGCCCCAGGGCGAGGGCGGTCGCGCCGCCGACTACGAGCGGTCCGAGGGTGAACGCGGTCACCACGGGCAGCACGGTGAGCAGGAAGCCTGCGGCGACGACGCGCGAGACGGCGGTCTCCAGCACGAGGTCGACGGCCAGGAGCAGCAGCGGGGCCCAGTGCAGGCGCCGGCGGGTCTGCGGGGTCGGGAGAGCCGGGGAGAGTGCCGACATGGGGACCTCCTTCCGGGCGCGTCGGGGTGGCAGGACCTCCATCCTCGCCGCGCGGGCGGGGAGACGGGGCGGGACCTAAGTCCCAACGGGCTGTGACGCTCACGACCTGCGGACCGGGGAACCGGGCCGGTTGCACTCTCCAGGGGCGCGAGGAACTGCGCGACAAACCACCGGCGTGCGGATGGCCCTGCGCGTTCGGTGCCTACGTGGGTGGCTTGTCGCGCAGTTCCTCGCGCCCCCGGAGCACCGTCGTGGCGAAGTCGAGTGCGCGGGTTGTCACAGTGCGGTACTCGCCCGACGCGACCGCTCCCGCCGGGACGACGTCCGTGCCGGCGCAGACGGCGGCCGCGCCGTGGGTGAGGAAGTCCGACGCGTTGGTCGCGTTGACGCCGCCCGAGGCGATGAGGGGGGTGCCGGGGAAGGGGCCGTGGAGGTCGCGGAGGTAGGTGGGACCGAAGGCCCTCGCGGGGAAGATCTTGACCGCCTCGGCGCCCAGGTCGAGGGCCCGGGCGACCTCCGTCGGGGTGAGCGCGCCGAGGACGAGGGGGACGGAGTGGCGCGTGGCCACGGCCGCGACCTCGGCGCGCAGGCCGGGGGTGACCAGGAACGACGCACCGGCGTCGATCGCCGCGCGGGCCTGGTCGGCGGTGAGGACCGTCCCGGCGCCGACGTGGTGGCCCGCCTCGGCGGCCCGCCGCAGATGGGTCGTCATGCCCGGTGTGGTGAAGGTGAGTTCCGTACAGGTGACACCCCCGGCCGCGAGCGCCGCGCACAGCAGCGCCGCGTCGGCTATCGCGGGGGCGCGGACCACGGCGATGACGGGGGAGTGGGCGAGCTGGGCCAGCAGGCTGCTCATCGGCGGTGGGATCCCTTTCGAAGATCAGGATTGCAATATGTGCAACCAGCATTGCGAAGAATGCGCCCAGAGTTCTAGCATCGCCGCCACCACCGGTCAACGAGGGGGAACGATGTCGCTGCCGGACGCGGTGCCGGACGCGGTGCCCGATGCGGTGCCCGACGCGGTGTGCCTGGGCGAGTCGATGGCGGTGCTGCTGCCGGACGCGCCCGGGCCGCTCGAGACGGTCGGGGGGTTCCGCGCCGCTGTCGGCGGCGCGGAGTCGAACACGGCCTGCGTCCTGGCCGCCCTCGGCGTGCGCAGCGCGTGGATCAGCCGGGTCGGCGCCGACGGGTTCGGGCGGCGGCTGACGGGGGAGCTGGGCGCGTGCGGGGTGGACGTCTCCGGCGTGGTCGTCGACCCGCACCGGCCCACCGGCCTCTACGTCAAGGAGGTCGGCGGCAGCGCGCAGCCGCACGACCTCGGCGCGGGCGGCAGCCGCCTGCACTACTACCGGACCGGCTCGGCCGCGTCCGCGCTCGCTCCCGGCCTGCTGGCCGAGCCTGCTGTCGGGCGGCTGCTCGCCGGGGCGCGGCTGCTGCACCTGAGCGGGATCACCGCCGCGCTCTCCGACAGCGCCCTCGCGCTGCTCCAGGAGCTTCTCGCCCGGCCGCGCGCGGGGCTGACCGTCTCCTTCGACCTCAACTGGCGCCCCGCGCTCTGGCGGCAGCCCGGCCGCGACCCCGGTGTGCTGCGCGAACTGCTCGACGCCGCCGACGTGGTGCTGCTCGGCGCCGACGAGGCCGAGGCCGCGCTCGGCACCGGCGACCCGGCCGCCCTGCGGCGCCTGCTGCCGCGTCCCCGCACGATCGTCGTCAAGGACGCCGAGCGGCAGGCGCTCGCGCTGGACCGGGACGGCTCCGTCGTCCGTCAACCGGCGCTGCGCGTCGAGGTCGTGGAACCGACCGGCGCGGGCGACGCCTTCGCGGGCGGCTATCTGGCCGGCCTGCTGCGCGGGCTGGACACGCGCGGACGGCTGCGCCTCGGCCATCTCGCGGCCGCCTGCGCGCTGACCGCGCCGGGCGACCAGGGCCGTCCGCCCGGGCCGCAGACCGTCGACGCGCTCCTCGCCGCGAGCGAGGCGGCCTGGGCGGCTACCGTGGTCACGGCCTGCGGCGTGACCGGAGCGGCAGGCCTCGTGAGGGAGGAACCGTGAGCCAGACCGTGTCCCGCGCGCTGCGCCTGCTCGCCGAGCTGGGTGAGGGCGACCGCTCGCTGGACCAGCTCGCCGAGGTGCTGGGGGTCCACAAGACCACCGCGCTGCGGCTGCTCCAGAGTCTGGAGGAGGACCGCTTCGTCTACCGGGACTCGGCCTTCCGCTACCACCTCGGCGCGGGCCTGTTCGCGCTCTCCTCGCTCGCGCTGGAGCAGCGGCCGATCCGGCGCGTCGCCGCGCCGCACCTGGCCGAGCTCAACGCGGCGACGGGCCAGACCGTCCACCTCGCCGCCATGGAGGCGGGTGAGGTGGTCTACGTCGACAAGTACGACTCGCGCCACGCGGTGCGGATGTACTCCCGCATCGGACTGCGGGCCGGGCTGCACAACACGGCCGTCGCCAAGGTGCTGTTGGCCGATCTGCCGCTCGCCGCGCGGCGCCGGGTGGCCCGGTCGATCAGCTACGTGCCGTCCACCCCCCGCACCCTGACGGACGCCCAGGCGCTCCTCGCCGAGCTGGAGACCGTGGCCGAGCAGGGGTGGGCGCAGGACCGCGCCGAGCACGAGACCTTCATCAACTGCGTCGCCGCGCCCGTCCGCGACGCCTCCGGCCGGGTGGCCGCGGCCGTCTCGCTCTCCGTGCCGGACGTGGTGCTGCCCTACGAGCAGGTCCTGGAGCTGCTTCCGCAGCTGCTGGCCACCACCCGCGCGATCTCCGAGGACGCCGGGTTCCGTACCCCGCACAGCTGACAGGGAAAAGGGAAAGCCGCACTGACATGAGCGACCACGACCGCGACCACGACCGCAAGACCGAGATCCGCACCGACGGCGCGCCGGCGCCCGCCTGGCTCTTCTCCCAGGGCGTCCGCAAGGGCCCGATCCTCCAGGTCTCCGGCCAGGGTCCGCAGGACCCCGCCACGGGCGAGTACCTGTACCCGGGCGACGTGAAGGCGCAGACCCGGCGGACGCTGGAGAACGTCAAGGCGATCGTCGAGGCCGGCGGCGCGAGCGTGGAGGACGTGGTGATGTTCCGCGTCTACCTCACCACCCGCGCGCACTTCGCCGCGATGAACGAGGCCTACGCCGAGTTCATCGCCGAGAACATCGCCCCGGACGGCGTGAAGCCGTGCCGGACCACCGTCTTCGTCGAACTGCCGCAGGAGCCGATGCTCGTGGAGATCGACGCCCAGGCCGTGGTCTGATGGACCCATGACGCTCACAGGTGACCAGGTCACGGCCTATCTCGCGCGGATCGGGGCCGACCGGCCCGCGCGCCCGGACGCGGCGGCGCTGCGCGGGCTCCACCTGGCGCATCTGCGGGCGGTGCCGTTCGAGAACCTCGGCATCCACCTCGGCGAGCCGATCGTGCTGGAGCCGGGCGCGCTGTTCGACAAGGTCGTCGGCCGCGGGCGCGGTGGGTTCTGCTACGAACTGAACGGTCTCTTCGCCGAGTTGCTGGGTGAGCTCGGCTACGGCGTCACCCTCCTCGCGGCGCGCGTCCACGGCGGCGAGGAGGCGGGCTTCGGGCCGCTCTTCGACCACCTCGCGCTGCGCGTCACCGACGCGGACGGCGCCGAATGGCTGGTGGACGTCGGCTTCGGGCGCCACACCGACCACCCGCTCCGCTTCCTCCTCGGCGCGGACCAGCGCGACCCCACCGGCACCTACCGGCTCGAGGCCCGCGAGGACGGCACCGGCGACGTGGTGGTCCTGCGGGAGGGCGCGCCGCAGTACCTGCTGGAGCTGCGGCCGCGGACCCTGGCGGACTTCGAGGTCTGCTGCTGGTGGCAGCAGACCTCGCCGAAGTCCCACTTCACCCAGAACACCCTCTGCTCCCTGCGCACGCCGGCAGGCCGGACCACGATCAGCGGCCGCACCCTCGTCGAGTCGCAGGACTCGGGCGAGCGCACCGAACGCGAGCTGACCGGCGCCCAGTTGCTGCGGACCTACGCCGACTCCTTCGGCGTCGTCCTCGACCGACTGCCGGACCTGCCAAGGCCTTAGGGCAGCCTCAGGGCTGCGCCGCGACGATCGGGGTGCCCTCGCGGACGGCGCGGGTGACGGGGGTGCGTTCGGCGATGTCGAGCAGGCGGGCGCGCTGTGCGTCGTCGAGGGGGCCGGTGAGGTCGATGCGTCGGGTGATGCGGCCCGTCCCGTCGGGAGCGACCTCGTGCGCGGTGTGGACCCGCACCGACTCCAACGGCCAGCCCTTGCGCTCGGCGTACATCCGCAGCGTCACCGCCGTGCAGGAGGCGACGGCCGAGAGCAGGAGGCCGAAGGGGGTCGGGGCGGTGTCCTCGCCGCCGCGGGTGAGCGGCTCGTCCGCGGTGACGGCATGGCGGCCGACGCGGATGTCGACGTGGTAGTCGGGCCCGGCGAGCGTCGCCACCGCGGCGCCGGTCCGGGCGAAGCCGTCCGGGCCCACCACGTCCGGGACGGCCGACAGGGCGCTCACAGACCGAACCGGGCGCGCTGGTCCTGCGGGACGAGGTCGACGTACTCGGGGTGCTTGGTGATCCAGCCGCGGATGAACGGGCAGAACGGGAGCACGTGCTGCCCGGCGTCGCGCACGGTGTCGAGCGCGGCGCGGGCCAGGGCGCTGCCCAGGCCCTTGCCCTCGAAGCGCGGGTCGATCTCGGTGTGGATGAAGGCGACCTCGTCGCGGAACCGGTGGTACTGGGCGAAGCCGGCGAGCTCGTCGCCGGAGAAGATCTCGAAGCGGGACTCTGCCTGGTTGTTCACGACGCGCTGATCCATCGGTCCTCCACTCACTGATGATGATCCCATTATAGTTGATGCATCAACTTGTTGTCGAGAGGGGCCCCGAGCGGCGTGTCGCGCGGGACCGGCCGCGAGGCCTCCGACGAGCTGGGATGATCGGGCGATGGCCCCTGCGCGCAGTCGTCCTCCGTCGGCCACCGAGACGATCGGGGACGGCCATCCGCTGGTCCTCGCGCTCGTGGTGCTCACCGCCGTCAGCGGTGTGGTCGACGCGGTCAGCTACCTCGGTCTCGGGCACGTCTTCACCGCCAACATGACCGGCAACGTCGTGGTCGTCGGCTTCGCGATCGCGGGGGCGCCCGGCTTCTCCGCCGCCGGGTCGCTGACCTCGCTGGCGGCCTTCCTGGTCGGTTCGGCCTGGGCCGGACGCCTGGCGGCCCGTCACCGGGGCCGCCCACGGGGCCCCTGGTTCCGGACCGCGCTGCTGCTGGAGGTCGCGCTGACCGCGGTCGCCACCCTCCTCGCCTTCACCGCCGGGCTGCGGCACGGCACGCAGTTGGTGATGATCGCGCTGCTGGCCCTGGCCATGGGCCTGCGCAACGGCACCGTCCGCAAGCTCGGCGTCGCCGACATGACGACGACGGTCCTCACCATGACGCTGACCGGGATCGCCGCGGACTCCTCCCTCGCGGGTGGCGGCAACCCCCGCCTGCGCCGCCGCGTCGTCGCCGTCGTGGCGATGATCGCGGGCGCGGCCCCCGGGGCGGCCCTGGTCCTGCACGGCAACGCCGCCTGGGCGCTGGCGCTCAGCACCGCCCTGGTGGCGGTCGTCGCCCTCGCCTACCGCGAGCCCTCCGCGCCCGCTGGGCCTGCTCAGCCCTCCGCGCCCGCCGCGCCGTCCGGGCCTGCTCAGCCCTCCGCGCCCTCGGGGCCTGCTCAGCCTTCCGGGCCGGCCGGCTCCTGAGCGGTCTGCGGGTCGCGCGGCAGCCGGGCCTCGAAGGTCGCGCCCGACGGGGAGTCGACGACCGTCAGGGTCCCCCCGTGGTGGTGGGCGATGTCGCGGGCGATGGGAAGGCCCAGGCCCGCGCCGCCGGCGTCGCGGCTGCGGGCGTCGTCGAGGCGGGTGAAGCGCTCGAAGATCCGCTCGCGGTCCGCCGGGGCGAGGGCCTCGCCGTCGTTGTGGACGGTGAGGACCACCTCGTCCGTCGCCGTGTCCGTGCGGACCGCGACCCGGACGGACGAGCGGGCGTGCCGCTCGGCGTTGTCCAGCAGGTTCGTCACCAGGCGCGCCAGCCACAGCCGGTGGCCCGGCGCGACCGCCTCCTGCGCCAGGGCGAGCGTGAGCTCCCGGCCGCGCGCCGCCGCCCGCACCAGTTCCGCAACGTCGATCGGATCGGTGGGGCGCTGCGGCGGGCCCGCGTCGAGGCGGGCGAGGAAGAGCAGGTCCGCCGCCAGCGCCTGGAGCCGCTCGGCGTCCTGGAGAGCGCCCTCGACGAGCTCGGCGCGCACGGTCGGGTCCGGGTGGCCGACGGCGACCTCCAGCTGGGTGCGCAGCACCGCGATCGGACTGCGCAGCTCGTGGGAGGCGTCGGCGATGAACTGGCGCTGTCGGCGTCCGGCGAGGTCGAGCCGGTCGAGCATGCCGTTCATCGTCCGAGCCAGCCGGGTGATCTCGTCGTCGCCGCGCGGGATCGGCACCCGCCGGTGGAGCTCCTGCTCGCCGATCGCGGCGACCTCGCTGCGGATCGCCTCCACCGGCCGCAGCGCCCGGCCGGTGACGCGCCAGGTGACCAGCGCGACGGTGAGCAGCAGCAGCGGGCAGCCGACCAGGAGGGTCAGCGCGGTGCTGCTCTCCGCGTCGTCGGCGGCCCGCAGTGAGGCGCCGGAGTGGATGACCACCGGACCGTCGGGCGTCTCGACGACGACGTTGGTGACCTGCTGGCTGCTGAGGATGCCCAGCGGCTTCAGGCCGCCGAACTCCATGACGGGCGGCCCGGACACGCCCAGCGCGGGACGACCGACCACGTTCTGGCTCGCCGCCACCACCTGGCCCTTGCCGTTGACGACCTGGACGAAGTCGGTACCGTCGCCGAGCGGCACCACCTTGCCGAGCCTTCCGCCCATCGCGAGTTTGGCGACGACGTCGGCCTGCCCTCGTGCGCTCGCCTCGAGCTTGCCGCGCAGGTCCGCCCGGAGCAGGCTCAGCATGGCCAGCGAGGCGACGGCCAGCGCGACGGCCACGACCGTGCAGGCGGCGAGCGTGGCGCGGGCCCGCACCGAGCCGGGGGTGAGGCGGGACCGCAGCCAGGACAGGAGTCGGCGCGCGCGCCGCCGCTCAGCCACCGTCCGCCGCCAGCCGGTATCCGACGCCGCGCACGGTCTGCACGGCCGCGCGCCCGTAGGGGGCGTCGATCTTCCGGCGCAGCGCGCTGACGTGGACCTCGACGACGTTCGCGTCGCCCTCGTAGTGCTCGTCCCAGACCGCGTCGAGGATGTCGCGCTTGGAGACCACGTCGCCCGCGCGCAGCGCGAGGTGTTCCAGGACGGCGAACTCGCGGGCGGTGAGCCGGATCGGCGCGCCGGCCCGGGCGCAGGTGCGGGCGCCGAGGTCGACCGCGAGGTCGCCCAGGCTGACCAGGCGCGGTTGTCGGCCGCCGACGCGGCGGGCCAGCGCCCGCAGCCGGGCGACGAGCACGACGTAGGAGAAGGGCTTGGACAGGAAGTCGTCGGCGCCGGTGTCCAGCGCCTCGGCCTCGTCCCACTCGCCGTCCTTGGCGGTCAGCATCAGGATGCCCGCCTGGTAGCCGCTCGCGCGCAGCATCGAGCAGACCCGGTAGCCGTTCAGGCCGGGCAGCATGATGTCGAGCACGACCACGTCGTAGGGGCTGCGGGTGGCCTGCCGCAGCCCGGTGACGCCGTCGTGGGCGATGTCGACGGCGAAGCCCTCCGCCTCCAGGCCGCGTTGCAGCGCGGCGGCGAGCCGCCGTTCGTCTTCCACTATCAGTACGCGCACGCGACCAGGGTGACAGGCCCGGTGGCAGGGAAGCTGAAGAGGTCTTCATGATCTTCAGCGGGGCTTCAGCGTCGGTGCGGGACTCTCAGGGCCCGAACGACGAACGACGAATCCCACGAAGGGGCCGCGATGAGCGAATCCGAGGCGTACGAGGAAGAGAACGAGGACTTGGCGGGCCTGCCCGCGCCCGAGGCGGCGCCGCGGCGCGGCCCGGTGCGCCAGGTGGTGACCGGCCGCCGGTCCCGCTGGGTCGTCGGTGGCCTCGCCGCCGTCGTGCTGGTGGGGGGCACGGCGGCGGTGACGGCGGCGGTCGTGCACGGTCACGACGGCGGACGCGTCGCGGTGGCGGTCGGGCCGGGCGGGCTGCCCGGGCTGAAGCGCATGATCGCCCAGGCGCAGGGCCCGGGCGGTATGGGGGGAGCCGTGGTCGTCAAGGGCGGTCAGGTCGTCCAGGTGCCCGGCGGCCTCGCGGTCGGCGGCGTCGTCCCGGGCGGGCCGGACCAGCAGGCGGTCACGGGGGAGGCGTCGCTCGCTCCCGCGCCGCTGCCCTCGCTCTCGGCCGACCAGGCCGTGGCGAAGGCCGAGGCCGCCGTCACCGGCGGCAAGGTGGAGTCGCTGACCGACGTCCCGGAGCAGGGCGGCGGCAGCGCCTGGCAGGCGGTCGTCGTCGGCCCGGACGGTGTGCACCACCTGGTCACCCTCGACGGCGCGACGGGGGCGGTCACCTCCAACAGCGTGCAGAACTAGGCGCGCAGGCACGGACGGGCCGCCGCAGGAGGCACCCTGCGGCGGCCCGTCGTCATGACGTCAGGTCAGCTGTTGTAGATCTGGAACTCGGACAGCTGTCCCGCCGCCCAGCCGGTGTTGGCGGTGATGTTGACCCGCCAGTACCGCTGCGTGCTCGCCGGGAAGGTGATGGTGACGGTGTTGCTGTTGACGTTCGGGTCGAACGTGTAGGTGGCGGAGCCGACGACGGTGGAGAAGTTGGTGCCGTCGGTGCTGCCCAGCAGTGAGAGCGTCTGGTTGCGCGCGCCCCACGAGGTGCTGGCCGGCAGCTCCAGGACGACGCGGCTCACGCTCTGCGAGGCGCCGAGGTCGACCTGGACCCACTGCGGGAAGCTGCCGTTGTCGCTCTCCCAGTAGCTGGCCTGGTTGCCGTCGGTGACGTTGGCCGAGACGTAGTTCTGGGTGTTGCTGGACTCGCTCGTCGACTTGTTCAGCGCCAGGTTGGTCGGGGCGTTGCTGGTGCCGGTGCCGGTGAGCGCGACCGTCAGCGGGTTGTCGGAGGCGTTGCCGTTGACGGTGACGCTGCCGGTGCGGGTGCCCGTCGCGGTCGGCGTGAAGGTGACGTTGACGGTGCAGGACGCGTTCGCGGCCAGCGAGCTGCCGCAGGTGTTGGTCTGCGCGAAGTCGCCGGTCGCGGTGACCGAGGAGATCGACGCGGTGGCCGTGCCGGTGTTGGTGACCGTGACCGCCTGCGCGGAACTGGTCGTGTTCACCGTCTGCCCGGCGAAGCTGAGCGAGGTCGGGGCCGCCGAGAGGGTCGCCGACGAGGAGCCGCCGGTGCTCGGGTAGACCGCGAAGTCGGAGAGCTGGCCCGCCGACCAACCGGTGTTCGCGGTGATGTTGACCCGCACGTAGCGGGCGTTCGTCGCGTTGAACGGGATGGTGACGGTGTTGTTGTTGGCGTTCGGGTCGAAGTTGTAGCCCGCCGAGCCGACGATGGTGGAGAAGTTGGTGCCGTCGGTCGAACCGAGCACCGAGAGCGTCTCGGTGCGCGCGGCCCACGCGGTGGACGGCGGCAGCCGCAACACGACCTTGCCCACGCTGTAGCTCTGGCCGAGGTCGACCTGCGCCCACTGCGGGAAGGAGCCGTTGGTGCTCTCCCAGTAGGTCGACGGGTCGCTGTCGGTCAGGTTGGCGGCCACGTAGGAGCCGTTGCTGGAGCTCGCCGAGGCCGGCTGGCCCGCCGCGATGTTGGTGGTGCTGTCGATCGCGGTACCGGTCAGACCCACGCTGGTGGGGCTGTTGTTGGCGTTGCTGGTGACCGTCAGCGTCCCGGTGCGGCTGCCGGCGGCGGTGGGCTTGAAGCCGACGGTGACGGTGCAGGAGGCGCCGACCGCGAGGGTGGAGCAGGTGTTGCTCTGGCTGAAGTCACCCGTGGTCGCCACGTTCGAGACCGTCGCGCTGCTGGTCCCGGAGTTGGTGAGGGTGACGGTCTGCGTCGCCGCGCTGGAGCCGACGACGGTCCGGGCGAAGCTCAGGCTGCCCGGGTTGGCGCCGAGCACCGGGCCGGGGGCCGTGCCGGTGCCGGACAGGGTGGTGGTGTTGGTGACCCCGCCCGCGTTGACCGTCAGGTTGCCGGTGCGGCTGCCCGAGGCGGTCGGCGAGAAGGTGACGCTGACCGTGCAGGAGCCGTTCGCGGCGATGGAGCTGCCGCAGGTGTTGGTCTGCGCGAAGTCACCGGTGGTGGCGATGGAGGAGACCGCCGCGGCCGAGGAGGTCGGGTTGGAGACGGTGACGGTCTGCGCCGCACTGGTGGCGCCGGTGGCCACGGAGCCGAAGTTCAGCGCGCTCGGCGTCGTGGTGACGCCGGTGGCCGGGTACGGTGGGTAGACCGGGGTGGGCCAGCCGCTGCAGTACGGGGTGCCGCTGATCCCGGAGTTGCCGCCGTTGTCGGTGACGACGAAGTTGCCGCCCTCGCAGTTGTACACCGGCGCGGGCCCGTTGACGCCCGTCGCGGTGACGTTGGTGAAGGAGGCCGCGCCGCCCGTCTGCTCCTGGAGCGCGAAGGTGCCGGTCCCGGCGATGGTGACGGTGTTCAGGTTGACGCCGCTGATGGTCCCCTCGACCCACTGGATCGCCTCGTAGGGGCTCTGCTCGATCAGGGTGTTGGAGACGTTGATCGGGCCGGTGATGTTGCCCTGGCTACCGTCGAACCAGAGCGAGCCGACGCCGAACTGCCAGTTCGGGTCGAGACTGCCGTTCCGGATCAGGGTGTTGTTGGAGATGGTCGTGGTGCCGACCGGTGTCGAGGTGAAGCGCTGGCCGACGTGGATGCCGCCGCCCTGGGTGATGCCGGTGTCCTGGACCAGGTTGCCGGTGACCGTGTTGTCGTGGCCGCCGTAGATGGCGATGCCGTTGGCCAGCATCTGGAGCTGCACGGTGTTGTTGGAGATGGTGTCGTTGGCGTCCGCGCCGATGCCGGAGTCGGCCCAGGTGGCGATGCCGTCGTCACCGGTGTTGCGGATGTCGCTGTTGGTCACCTTGGAGTTGGTGACCCCGCCGTGGAAGTTGATGCCGTCGGCGGTGGTGTCGCGGATCCGCATGCCGCTGAAGGTCAGCGAGTCCATCGGGCCGTCCATCCAGGCCCCGACCTTGTCGTGCTCGATCCACACGTTGGAGACGGTCGAGTTGGACATCGCGCCACCGATGCCGTTGACCTGCGCGCTGTCGTCACGCTGCTGGACGTTGCCGAAGATGGCGAAGTTCTGCAGGTGCACGCCGGTGCTGGCGTTCGGCGCGGAGTTGCCGTAGAAGCCGGGCGCCGCACCGGTGACGGTGGAGTACCACATGCCCGCGCCCGCGACGGTCACGTTGTTGACCGCGATGTGGCCGGGGATGTTGTAGGTGCCCGGCGGGATCCACACGGTTCCGCCCGAACCGGCGGCCGATATCGCGGAGTTGAACGCGCTGGTGGAGTCGGCGGCGCCGGTCGGGTCGGCGCCCTCGCTGGTGACCGAGACGGAGCCGGAGGGCTGGGTCAGGGCCGCGCCGACGTTCTCGAAGTCGGCGAAGTCCACGGTGTAGGAGGAGGCGCTGTCGCCCGAGTCCACCTGGAGCTTGAAGGTGGTGCCCTGCGGATAGGTGGTGCTGAACAGCCGGTGCACCTCGTCGTAGAAGTGGTGCGGGTTGCCGCTGCCCGGGGTGTTGGTGAACGGGTAGCTGCCGTAGTACCAGCTGTAGGCGTTGGTGAGCGAGAAGTCGCTCTGCTTGACGCCGTTGATGTAGAGCGAGAGCGGCGCGGAGTAGACCGAACCGTCGGATGTGTCGGGGATCGAGTAGCGGAAGTCGATCGAGTTGGTGGCCACCGGTGTGGTGAAGGTGACGTACTGTCCGCTGCCGTTGCCCGACAGTGTCACCGCCTTGCGGCCCGAGGCCTCGTCGGCGAGCTGGCCCTGGGTGTAACTCGGGCCGATCACGGTGCCGTTGGTGGCGGAGTTCTCCGCCTGCACCTCCGCGTAGGGCAGGCTCGCGCCGCTGCCGCCGGTGGCGAGCGGCGTCGCGGCGTAGGCCGCACCGGTGGCGGCGGGCACGGCCCCCGCCGCCAGCAGCAGCGCGCCGCCCGCGAGGGCGACGGCTCGTTTCAACTTCCGTGCGGGACTTCCGGACAACGGGGGCTCCTTCGCGGGTGGGGACGAAGACGCGCCGGCGCACCGCCGGGCGGCTGGAACCGTAACTTCCGCGAAGTGCAAGCGCAATATGGAGAACAGCAATTGAGAAAAAGTCACGGGCTTGCGCAAGAACAGGGCATTCGATGGCGTAGGCCCCTGGTTTCCGCGCAAGTGATGACGGGTCCTTGCCAACAGCGCGCAAGCCGCTTTCAGTGACCGTGCCCGATCGCGCCCGCGACGATCGCGGCCCGCACCCGGTCCCCGCGCCGCCGGGCGAGCAGCGCGAACGAGGCGGCGAGCACCAGGAGTTCCAGATCCGCCCAGGCCCCGGAGACGGAGATCTCCACCACGCGGCCGCCGAGCCGGGGCAGCCGCAGGTCGATCCGGTCGTCGTCGCCCTGACCGGCCCGCACCACCGCGGCCCGGTAGGAGCCGCGTTCGGGCCGGAGCGACCAGGCGACCGGCTCGCCCGCAGGGGTCCGCCCGTCCTGCGGGTGCAGCCGCAACAGCCCGTCGGCGGTCACCACGCCGCACGGCCGGTGGTCGGTCGGGCCGATCGCGACGGTGCGCCCGTCCACGGTGATCTCCGCGCCGCGCAGGCCGCGGTGCGGGCGTAGCGAGGCCGCCGAGGGGGAGCCGTCCAGGACGAACACCGCACCGCGCTTGCGTAGTTCGAGCGCGGTCGTCATCGGGCCGGCCGGTCCTCGTCGAGGGCGCCGGTCCAGACGCAGGTGACGTCCAGCTCCAGGTCCAGATGGCGCCCGGCCAGGCCGCGCATCGCCGTCACATCGAACACGGTGCGGTCGATCCGCGTCGTCGCCCGCAGGTGGAACGCGGTGCCGTCAGGGGCGGTCGTGGTACCGGTGACCGTCAGCCGCACGGGCCGCGCCTGGCCGCGCACGGTCAGCGTGCCCGCCAGCTCCGTCGCGGCGGCCCGCTCGGCGGTGAAGACGATGAGCGGGTGCCGGTCGGTGTCCAGCAGCCGGGCCGAGCGGACGGTCGCGTCCCGCCCGGCGTGACCGGTGGCGAAGCTCCCGGCGTCGATCTCCGCCCGCACGGCCGAGGCGGCCGACGGACCGGTCACCACGAAGCTGCCACCGCGGATCGCGAAGGTGCCACGCACCCGCCCGAGTCCGAACAGGTGCCGGGTGGTGAAGCCGACGGACGAGGCGGCCGGGTCGATGGCGTAACGCCCCAGGCGCGGCGCCGACTGCACGGATGTGGTGGTCATGGCAGGTTCCCTCTCGTGTGGTGTTCTCCCGTGTGGTCTGCTCCCATTGCACGGCGGCGCGCACCCCTCCCGGCAGAGCCGCCGGTCGCCTTCCGGGGCGACGAAAGGCGGGCTCGCGGCGGCCGGATACGACCTTCGTAGGGTGCCCCGCGCCGAAGGTCGCGACCTGGCGTGTGCGCGGACCCCGGACACGCGGCCATGACCTACCGTGGGCGGCATGACTGACAGGGCTCCCTGGCACCGGCGGCACTGGTTCGCCCTGGACGTGGCCCTCGCCCTGTGCTTCGTCGCGATCGACACCCTCGACACCCTCGGCGGCGGCAGCTGGTGGCCGGGCCATCCCAGCGGCCTCGCCTGGGCCGTGCTCGCCGTCCAGGGTCTCGTCGACGCCTCGCTGGCCTTCCGGCGCGTCTGGCCCGTCGCGGAGGTCGCCGTCCTCGGCGCGTTCACGCTTGCCCTGACGCTGCTGATCTCCCCGGCCGGGGCGCTGACCCCCGCGCACGCGGGCAACGTCTGGGCCCCCTACGGCACCGTGCTGGCCGCCTACGGTCCGTTCTTCTTCCGCCGCGACCGGCGTGACCGCCGCACCGCGCTGCTGCTGCTGGCCGCGCTGACCGTGGTGGTCTGCCGCCCCTGGGAGGGCGACCTCACCGTCGTCGCGGTCGGGCTGCTGCGCACCGCCGTCGGCCCGCTGGTCGCCCTCTACGTCGACGCCCGCCACCGGCTCGTCCTCGCCCTGACCGAGCGCGCCGAGCGCGCCGAGCGCGAGCAGCACCTGCTCGCCCGGCAGGCGCGCGCCGAGGAACGCGCCCGGCTTGCGGGCGAGATGCACGACATCGTCACCCACCGGGTCAGCCTGATGGTGCTCCAGGCCGGCGCGCTGCAGGTCACGGCGGTGGACGCGCCCACCCGGCGCGCGGCGCAGGAGCTGCGCGCCGCCGGCTGCCAGGCTCTCGACGAACTGCGCGACCTCGTCGGCATCCTGCGGGCCGAACCGGAGGGCGATCCGACCCCCTCGGTCGAGGGCATCCCGCTGCTCGTCAGTGAGTCGACGGCGGTGGGCGTCCCGGTCACGCTGGAGGCGACGGGCGCCGCCTCCCTCGCCTCGCCCGTGGTCGGCCGCACCGCCTACCGGGTCGTGCGCGAGGCCCTCACCAACGTGCGCAAGCACGCGCCGGGCGCGCGGGTCACCGTCCGGCTGGAGTACGGCGAGACGCGCGTGCGCGTCCGGGTCCGCAACACCCGGCCCGCCGGGCCGGGCACCGCCGCGCTCGCCGCGACCGGCTCGGGGCTCGGTCTCGCGCAGCTGCGGCAGCGCATCGAGCTGGTCCACGGCACGCTGCACACGGGCGCCACGCCCGACGGCGGTTTCGAGGTCGACGCGGTGCTGCCGGCGTACGTGCCGACGGCCGACACGGGGAGATAGGTGGATGGTGGCACGGGTCGTGGTGGTGGACGACGAGCCGATGGTGTGCGGGTTCCTGCGCACGATCCTGGGCTCGGCAAAGGACATCGAGGTCGTCGCGGAGGCGCACGACGGCGCCGCGGGCGTCGAGGCGGTGCGCGCCACGCGTCCCGACGTGGTCCTCATGGACCTGCGGATGCCCGGCATGGACGGCCTGACGGCGATCGGGCACATCAACCGGCTGCCCGACCCGCCGCGCGTCGTGGTGCTCACCACCTTCGACGCCGACCAGTACGTCCTGCGCGCGCTGCGCGCCGGCGCCACCGGATTCCTCGTCAAGTCCACGCCCCCGCAGGACCTGATCGGGCTGGTCCGGGTGGCGGCGGAGGGTCACACCGTGCTCTCCCCGAGCGCGGCCCGCCGCC
Organism: Streptacidiphilus sp. MAP12-33; assembly: GCF_041261265.1. NCBI lineage: Bacteria > Bacillati > Actinomycetota > Actinomycetes > Kitasatosporales > Streptomycetaceae > Streptacidiphilus > Streptacidiphilus sp. MAP12-33. The sequence continues at coordinate 17,285 of NZ_JBGCCA010000051.1, read as the reverse complement.
TCGTCGCGGCCTCCTCCGACGCCTCCGCCGCCCGCGAGCGCGCCCTGCGGCAGACCGAGGGGCTGACCGATCGGGAACGGGAGGTGCTCGCCTGCCTCGGCGAGGGGCTGTCCAACGCGAGGATCGGAGAACGGCTGCACCTGTCCGAGGCGACGGTGAAGGGCTATGTCTCGCGGCTGCTGGACAAGTTGGGCTGCGTCAACCGCACCCAGGCCGGCCTGCTCGCCCACGACGCGGGCCTGGTGGAACCGTGACCGCGGGGGTCGCTGCCTTCGGCGCCAGGCGGAGGGTCTGACTCCACCTCAGCTGCTTCCCTTGGGCGGGCCGACGACTTCGCTATCGTGCTCGCGTGGAACAGTTGATCGCCGCAGACCCGCCCTTCATAGGCCCGTACCGCCTGATCGCCCGGCTGGGCGCGGGCGGCATGGGCCTGGTGTACCTGGGCCGTTCCGAACAGGGGCGCACCGTCGCCGTGAAGGTCGTCCAGGCCGAGTACGCCGGACACCCCGAGTTCCGCCGGCGGTTCGCCCGCGAGGTCGCCGCGGCCCGGCAGGTGGGCGGGAGTTGGACCGCCGCCGTGCTGGACGGCGATCCGGAGGCCGCCGTCCCGTGGGTGGCCACGCAGTACATTCCCGGGCCGGACCTTCAGGGCGTGGTCGGCAAGGACTTCGGTCCGCTGCCGGAGCACTCGGTGCGCGTCCTCGCCAACCGGCTCGCCCTCGCCCTGCAGGCCGTCCACGGCGCCGGTCTGATCCACCGTGACCTCAAGCCGTCCAACGTGCTGGTGACCGTCGACGGCCCCCGCGTCATCGACTTCGGCATCGCTCGCGCCGTCGACGGCCTGGGCGGGGACAGCCTGCTCACGAGTACCGGGATGTTGATCGGCTCACCCGGTTTCATGTCGCCCGAGCAGGTCCGCGGCCTCGAACTGACCCCCGCGAGCGACGTGTTCTGCCTGGGCGCGGTGCTCGTGTACGCGGCCACCGGGCGTCTGCTCTTCGGCGCGGGTGGCGGCTCCGGCCTGAACGCGCACCTGTTCCGGATCGCGGAGGAGGAGCCGGACCTCAGCGGGGTGCCGGAGGCGCTCCTCGGCCTGGTCGCCGCCTGCCTGCGCAAGACCCCGGCGGAACGGCCCGCGTTGCAGCAGATCGTGGAGTTCACGGCGACCGACCGGGCCGAGGAGTGGCTGCCCGCGCCCGTGCTGGCACAACTTGGGCGTCACGCAGCCGAGTTGCTCGACTACGCGCCGACCTCCGCACCTGGCTCCGCACCCGCGTCCGCACCGGCGTCCGCACCCGCGTCCGCACCCGCACCCGCGCCGACGCCTTCGCCGGTGCCGCCCGTGCCCGGCTACCCGCCCGGGACGCCCCCGCCGTATCCGGCCTACACCCCGACCACCCCGGCGGGCGCGGCGCCGCCCGGTTTCGGGCCGCCGCCGCAGATGGTGCCGGGCGGGTGGGCCGCGGGTGCGCCGGTGGCCGCTCCCGTGCAGGACAACGCCCCACCGAACCCCCGGCGTTGGGCGGGCCTGGTGGCGCTCGTGCTGGCGCAGCTGCTGGTGGGCTTCCAGACCGGGACGTTCAGCGTCTCGCTGCCCGAGCTCATGGCTGCGCTGCACACCCGCCTGCTGGGCCCGTCCTGGATCGTCAACGGCTACGTACTGGCCCTCGCCGCCCTGGTGGTGCTCGCGGGCCACGTCGCGGACGCGGTGGGACGACGCCCCGTCCTGGTCGCGGGGCTGGGGGGCTTCGCGGCGGCCGCCGTCCTCGCCGGGATGTCCCCGAACAGCGGCATCCTGCTGGCAGCGCGCGTGCTGTACGGGCTCTCGGCCGCGCTGGTGACGGCGTCCACCCTCGGGCTGGTGCTGACCAACTTCACCGCCGCCAGGGAGCGTCGCACCGCGCTCGGGATCTACGCCGTGGTCGCCGGGGGCGGAGTCGCTCTCGGCGTCGCCGCGGGCGGCACGCTCCTGGAACTGGTGAGCTGGCGGATGGCGCAGTTCGTCGTGGTGCCGCTGGCGGCGATCGCCGTGGCGGGGGCACTCGCCCTGCTGCGTGACGGAGCGCCTCGGGTCGGCCCGGTCCGGTTCGACGCGGCGCGCGTCGCCCTCGGCACGGCGTCGATGCTCCTCCTCACGTTCGGGTGCTTCGGGGCCGAACAGGACGGGTGGACCTCCGTGTCGGCGCTGCTCCCGCTCGTGGTGGGCCTGCCGCTGTTCGCCGCCTTCCTGTGGCGACAGTCCCTCATCGAGGTACCCGGGCCGCCGTCGCCGGGCGGCCTGGACCTGAACCGTCTCGGTGCCCTGTTCGCGCTGGTCCTCGTCGGTGGCGGACTCGGGGGGCTCTACAGCGCGCTCAGTTTCCTCCTGGAGGCGACCGGCGGCTTCGCCCCGTCCGCGACCGGGCTCGCCTTCGTGCCGCTGGTCGCCGCGCTGGCCGTCGCGGCGCTCGTAGCCGCCCGGCTCCTGGAGCGTGTGGCCGCCCGCGTCCTGATCGTCGCCGGCCTGGGGGTGGCCGCTCTCGGACTGGGCCTGCTGGTCGGCGCGACGCCCTGGAGCGGTTACCCGGTCCATGTCCTGCCCGGACTGGTGCTGGTGGGCGTCGGCACGGGCCTGGCACTGGTGCCCCTGCTGGCCGCGGCCACCTCTGGGGCCTCGTCGAACCACGCGGGAGCGATGTCGGCCGGGGTCGGCGCGGCCCTGAGCGCGGGCACGGGCCTCAGTGCCGCCCTGTTCGCGGGACCGGGCCTGGCGTCGTTCGCGGACCGCTACACCTCGACGCTCTGGTGGGGGTTCGGCGGCGTCCTGGTGGCGGCGCTGGTCGCCGGGCCGCTGGTGGGCCTGCGCCCGGAGGGACCGACGGAGGCGTCAGATCGGATACCCGGAGGGGGTAGGGCGACGGCATGACCGTCCGCGCCGCCCGTGCCCTGCCGTGGGCGGTGCTGGTCTGTCTCGCCGTGGTGCTTCACCACGAGTTGGTGTCGGGAGGGCCGGGCGCCGTGTCGGCGTCCACCGCCCACCTGGTCTGAGCCCGGCACTCGGGTGCCCCGGCCGCCTGCCCTTCCGGGCGGCCGGGGCACCCGCGGCTTCAGTGTGCCTTGTGGTCGAGGTTGCCCTGGAGGGTCTGGAACCACAGGAAGACGTTGGTCGGGATCGGGGTGGTCACCCCGTTCTTCGGGTCCTTGGCCAGCTTCTGCGCCTCGGTGAAGCTCTTCGCCTTCTCGATCTTCTCGAAGGACGCCTTGTTGAAGACGCCGATGACGGAGACGGGCCACCACTCCGGCCGGTTGGAGTTGCGGTCGGTGATCAGGTGGTCGTGGCCGGGCAGCGGGACGTTCTTCAGCTTGCTCGCAGGGACGCCGAGGGCGGCCGAGAGGCGGGTCAGGTCGATGGTCATCGGGTGGTCGACGCACGGACCGGTGGGGCACTGGAGGTGCCCGGGCTCGGGCGAGAAGAGCGGCACCGGGATGTAGAGCGCGTCGGTGAACGCGTCGGAGACGAGGCCGGGCGGGACGTGCCTGTACTTGGCGCCGACCTCGCAGCCGTTGCTGGAGGACGCGGGGACCGACGGGTCGCACCAGTAGTTCTGGGTGTACAGGAAGCGGATGGTATGCCCCTCGTACCAGCCCTCCGTGGTGCCGATGTTCTGGCACAGGTCCTTCGGCAGGCCCGTCATGCACGGGTGCGCCAGCGGCTGGACGGCCTTGGAGCCGGAGGGTGCGGGGCCGAAGCCGCCGCCGGCCGCGCCGGCGGTGGCCATCCCGCCGACCAGTGCGACGGCGGTGAGCGAGGCGGCGACGGCGGAACGGGAGAGCAGTGAGGTCATCGAACGGGTTTCCCCTCGTGCGGCGAGGCGCCGACGGTCGTCGGCGTCCCCTCCATGACCGCCCCCACCGGAACCCGGACGGCGGCGCCACGCTGTGCGCTGGTCGTATCGGATGACACCCGCTCGGCTCAGTGCACGCTGCTCCCGGTGAGGAAAGGGCACCCGTCCGACTGCGGCTCGCCCCACGGCGTGGGCCGGTGCCGGAAGGCGGGCGTGGCGAACGGGTCGGGCGGGGTGTAGTAGCGGTGGAAGACGGCCGTCGCGGAGCCGGAGAGGGGCGGCACGATCCAGCTCCAGTCGGCCGGCACGGTCCGGCCGTGGCGCTCCTCCCGCTCGACGTGGGCCAGGAAGCGGCGCGACTCGGTGTGGTGGTCCGCGACCGTCACCCCGGCCAGGGTGAAGGAGTGCAGCACGGCGAGGTTGAGCTCCACCAGGGCCCGGTCGCGCCACAGTGAACGCTCGTCGCCGCGGTCGAGCCCGAAGAGCTCGGCGACGGCGGGCAGCAGGTTGTACCGGTCGGTGTCGGCGAGGTTGCGGGACCCGATCTCGGTGCCCATGTACCAGCCGTTGAAGGGGGCGGCAGGGTAGCTGATGCCGCCGATCTCCAGCGTCATGTCGGACACGGCGGGCACGGCGTACCAGCGCAGGCCCAGCGCGGCGAAGCCGCCGTGCTGCGGGTGCGTCAGCGGTACCTCCAGCACGGCGTCCTCGGGGATCTCGTAGAACTCGGGCGTGCCGTGCGGCCTGGTCTGCACCGTCAGCGGCAGCACCTCGAACCGCTCCTCGCCGCCCTTCCAGCCGAGCTCCCGCAACACGGCGACGCGCTGCGCGCTGCGCGGGTCGTCCGCGTAGCGGACCAGCTGCTCGCCCAGCAGCCGGGCGGCGGGCCGGTCCGGCCGGTCGGGGGCGAAGATGCTGATCATCGGACGGATCCGGCCGCCGTTGGTGGCCAGGCGCAGGTGCTCGAAGCACTCGCGGGCGATGTCGTCGGGCTGGGTGACGTGCCGCAGGTCACGGACCGTCAGGCTCTGCCAGTACAGCCGCCCGATGCAGCGGGCGGAGTTGCGCCAGGCGACGCGCGCCCCGTAGGCGAGTTCCTCCGGGGTGTGCTCGTAGGTGCCGTGCGCGGCGATGGCGGCGGCGATCTCGTGGACCCGCGCCTCCGGATCACCGCAGGAGGGGTCCTCGCGGGCGAACCGACGCACGAAGGACTCGGCTGCCCAGAGCAGTGCCGCCCGGGTCCGTGCCGTGGTGGTCATGCGCGGGCCTCCCGGCGGAGCTGCCGGGGCAGCAGCGCCGCCTCCAGCACGGGGACGTCGAAGGGGTCGTGATGGATCCGCTCCTGCGGGACGCCCTGGCGCAGCAGTGTCCGCACCGCGCTGGTGACCATCTCGACCGGGCCGGACACGTAGGCCTCGTGGCGGTAGAACGGCCCGAACTCGCGCAGCACCTCGGGAAGCGAGCCGTTCAGACCGGGGATGCGCTCGTGGGAGATGGCCGCCCGGACGGAGAGCCAGTGGTTGCGCTGCGCCAGCCGGAGCAGCTCCTCGAACCCGTAGAGCTCGTCGGCGGTCCGGGCGCCGACGAAGACGGAGACGAAGCGCCCCGCGTTCTCCCGGACGGCCTGTTCGACCAAGGCCCGGATGGGTGCCAGGCCGGTGCCGCCCGCGACGCACAGCACGTCGCGCTCCATGCGCGGGTCCAGCACCATGTCGCCCTGTGCCGCCCCCAGCCGGAGCAGGTCGCCCGGCCGGGCCTGGTGCACCAGGGCGGCGCTGACCTGGCCGTGCTGGGCGGCCCGCACGTGGAACGTGAGCGTGCCCTCGTCGCGCGGCGCGTGGGAGAGCGAGTAGTGGCGCCACATCCGCGGCTGCCAGGGCGTCTCGACGCTCGCGTACTGGCCGGCCACGAAGGGGAAGGGTGCGTCGGGCAGGAGCGTGATCTCGGCGATGCCGGGTCCGCGCAGCCGGTGGTCGATGATCCGGGCGTTCCAGACGGCCGGGCGCACCGCCGCGTCCTCCTCGGCGGCCTGGATCATCACGGCGGACACCACGCCGTAGGCCTTGGTCCACACCTCCGCCAGGAGCGGCGTCCAGGCCAGGTCGGCGAACCGGGCGAGCGAGTCGAGCAACGCGGCGCCGACGGCCGGGAAGTGGGCGTTCAGCGCGCCGAACTTGCGGTGGTCGCGGCCGAGGCGCTGGCAGAAGCGCACCAGGTTGTCGGGGTCGTCGACCAGGTCGACGATCCGCAGCAGGCCGCGCAGCAGCCGGTCCCGCTGGACGTCGAGGTTCGCGGGGAAGAGCTGACGGACCTCCGGGTGGCGTTGGAACAGGATCGCGTAGAAGTACACGGTCATGTCGTCGGCGAGCGGGCTGACCACCTGGACGCTGGCGCGGAGCAGCGCGATCTCGTCCGCGCTGAGCGGCCCGGCCGGTGCAGGCTCTGAGTCGTTCACGAACGGCCTGATCCTTCGTGCGGCATGGGCATGCGCATGCCAAGCACCTGATGAGGAGAGTGCCGGGCATGTGGATGTCGGGGCTCCGCTCACCCTAGTGCCGGATATGGGTACGGCCATCCGAAGGCGGCCCATGTGTGCGCTTCTGTGAGGGACCTTCACGCATCGGCACGCTGGTGCCCGTTCTGTGGAGATCCGCGGTATTCGCTGAATCCTCAGAGGTCCACGACCACCAGGGCGGTGTCGTCCGTGACGCCGCCTGCGGGCAGCAGGTCGAGCAGCAGTGCGTCGGCCGGCGCCTCCGGGTCGGCGGCGCGATGACGGCTCAGCGAGTCGGCGAGCAGCCCCGGGCCCCGGTCGATGTCCCCGTTGAGCCGCGCTCGCCGGTCGCAAGGACCCGCTCCAGGGACGCGTGCAGGTCGCAGGCCCGGGTGGCTTTGCATGATCATGCGAGGTGCTGCATAATCTTCCTATGTCCAAGGTCCTCACCTCCCTTCCGGCCGGCGAGCGTGTCGGCATCGCCTTCTCCGGTGGCCTCGACACCTCCGTCGCGGTCGCCTGGATGCGTGACAAGGGCGCCGTCCCCTGCACCTACACGGCCGACATCGGCCAGTACGACGAGCCCGACATCGCCTCGGTGCCCGGCCGCGCGAAGAGCTACGGTGCCGAGGTCGCCCGCCTGGTCGACTGCCGCGCCGCGCTGGTCGAGGAGGGGCTGGCCGCGCTCGCCTGCGGCGCGTTCCACATCCGCTCCGGTGGCCGCTCCTATTTCAACACCACGCCGCTGGGCCGCGCCGTCACCGGCACGCTGCTGGTCCGCGCCATGCTCGAGGACGACGTCCAGATCTGGGGCGACGGCTCGACCTACAAGGGCAACGACATCGAGCGGTTCTACCGCTACGGCCTGCTCGCCAACCCGCACCTGCGCATCTACAAGCCGTGGCTCGACGCCGACTTCGTCACCGAGCTCGGCGGCCGCAAGGAGATGTCCGAGTGGCTGGTCGCCCACGGCCTGCCCTACCGCGACAGCACCGAGAAGGCGTACTCGACCGACGCCAACATCTGGGGTGCCACCCACGAGGCGAAGACCCTGGAGCACCTGGACACCAGTGTCGAGACCGTCGAGCCGATCATGGGCGTCCGGTTCTGGGACCCGGCCGTGGAGATCGCCGCCGAGGACGTGACCATCGGCTTCGAGCAGGGCCGCCCGGTCACCATCAACGGCAAGGCCTTCCCCACCGCCGTCGACCTGGTCATGGAGGCCAACGCGATCGGCGGCCGGCACGGGCTCGGCATGTCCGACCAGATCGAGAACCGGATCATCGAGGCCAAGAGCCGCGGCATCTACGAGGCCCCCGGCATGGCGCTGCTCTTCGCCGCCTACGAGCGGCTGGTCAACGCGATCCACAACGAGGACACCGTCGCCCAGTACCACAACGAGGGCCGTCGCCTCGGCCGTCTGATGTACGAGGGCCGCTGGCTGGACCCGCAGGCGCTGATGGTCCGTGAGTCGTTGCAGCGCTGGGTCGGCTCCGCGATCACCGGCGAGGTGACGCTGCGGCTGCGGCGCGGCGAGGACTACTCGATCCTCGACACCCGCGGCCCGGCGTTCAGCTACCACCCGGACAAGCTCTCCATGGAGCGCACCGAGGACTCGGCCTTCGGCCCGGTGGACCGGATCGGCCAGCTGACCATGCGCAACCTCGACATCGCCGACTCGCGCGCCAAGCTGGAGCAGTACGCGGGCCTCGGCCTGATCGGCGCCGGCAACCCGGCGATCGGCGCGGCCCAGGCCGCGGCGACCGGCCTGATCGGCGGCCTCTCCGAGGGCGGCGCCCAGGCGATCGCCTCGCGCGGCGAGAGCGTCGGCGACGACGCGCTGCTGGACCGTGCCGCGATGGAGCTCGGCACCGACTGACCCTCCGCGGCGCGGAGGTGGGCGACGGCGGCACGCACAGGGTGAGATGCGTGCCGCCGTCGCGCGAGACCGGGCCGGTTCGGTCCCACCGGCTCCCCGGTCGTCGGCAGGCCTGCCGGTCTCGCCGCGAAAAAGCTCTTCGGTTCAGTGCGGGCGCTCGCCCGCCGGGTCCTCCCACACGTACGTGGGAACCGGGCTGTCCGGGCTGCGGCTGTCCCGGTCGTCCGCCGTCCGGGACGTCTGACGCCGGTAGACGCCCGTCGCGGGGCCGGGCCCGTAGCGGACGACGTCGGGCAGGGGTGTGCCCGGCCGATGCGGGTGGAGCACGGTCCGGCCGTCCGCCGGGCCGCCCACGAGGCGGACGGGGACGAGTTGCCCGTGGTCGGGCCCCATGGCGGCCATACCGGAGATCAAGAACCCTCCCGCTGGTTGACGGAGGGCGTGCTGTCCTGCGTCGGTGTCAGGGCTCTATGATCCACGTCTGCCGGGTGTCCGGTAGGTCCTGACAGAGCTTTACGACAAAAGACGACAGCGGGGGCAGTCGGTGACACAGGCCAGCGAGCCGGAACAGGCCCTTCGTGCACGCCGGGCCGTCATCGAGGAGTTCGTCGACGGCCTGCGTCGACTCCGCCTCGCGGCAGGGCAACCGGCGTTCCGGACCATGGCGAAGGTGTCGGGGAGGGTCTCCCACGCCACCCTCCACGACGCGCTCTCCGGCTCGCGGCTGCCCACCTGGCCGACGGTCGCGGCCTTCGTCCAGGCGTGCGGCGGCGATCTGGGCGAGTGGCGCCGGCGTTGGCTGGACGCGGCGGAGGTGGCCCGGCCGGAGCCGGAGTTCGAGGGCGACAACGACCCGCTGTCTGACGCACCGCTGTCTGACGCACCGTCCCCGGCCGCGCCCGGGGCGCTCCCCGGACCGCTCCCCGGGTGGAGTCGGCCCGCGGGACCGGTCGAGCTGCTCGAACCGGCGCGCCGGGTCGGTCCGCCGCCGGTCGGCCGCTTCAGCGGACGGTCGCGGGCGACGACGTTCCTGGCCGGAGTTGTGGTGGGAGCGGTCGTCGGCGCGGCGATCGCCTTCGGCATCACCACCGCGCTCGGCGCGGGAACCGGGCGCCCCGCTGTTTGCCCGACCTCGGACGCGGATCTGGCGGCGGCGCGGCAGCCCATGGCCGGTCAGGAGGGTGCCGTCGTCTACGCGGGTGTGACGAAGCCGTCCGCCGGGACGCCCGCCTGGGTGGACCGTCCGGCCTCCGACGCACAGATCCTCACTCAGACGGCCGTGGCGCTGCCGGTCACCACTCAGGTGACCGCCGGTGACGCCCTCGTGGTCACGCTGATGCTCACCAGCGTCTGCCCCGGACCGGTCACGGTCACCGACACCCTGGGCGACGGCTACATCATGGCCGCCGACGACACGGACACCGCCCGCCACCGCACCATGGTCTTCGTGGCCTTCGGGGTCAAGCCGCTGACGACAGCGGACGCGATCCACGTGGCCTACCCGCACGCGAGCAAGTACCACATCGCGGTGGACGAGTTCCGCGGCGTCAGCGAGGTCGTCGGCCGGGCCCACGCCCACGGCGAGAGCGGTGGTGTCGCCTTCTCCACCGGTGCTGACCCCGTGGACTGCCAGGTGGGAGACCTGATGGTCGCCGCGGTCGGCACGAACACCGGAAGCCGGCCGACGATGGTCCGCGGCTGGACCAGTCTCCCCGTACTGAAGCTCTCCTCCTACATCCTCACCACGGAGTACCAGATCGCCTCCGTGTCCGGACGCTGCGCCGCCACCGGCGCCACGACGGCCCAGTGGGGTGCGGACCTGGTCGTGCTGCGGTAGCCGGCTCAGACCTCACCGAGGTCGCGCAGGACGGAGAGGAACAGGCGGGTCAGCAGCGTCAGCACTGCGCCGGATCCGGCGGTGAGGGCGTCGCCGCTGCCGCTGCTCAGCGGGGTGCCAGGCGGACCAGGTAGTTGGGGCGGCCGTCGCGGCCGGTGACGGTGTGGACGGGCCAGGCGCGGGCGTAGGCGGGGACGGGGTCGCCCGGGTAGAGGAGCAGGGCGGTGGGTTGGCGGGTGGACGCGCGCAGGAGCTCGGTGAGGGTGATGTTGGTGTCGTTGCCGCTGGTCTCCACCGCCCGGCAGCCGGTGTAGTAGCCGAGCGGCTCGGCGTCCTCACCGGTGAGGAGGCAGTCACCGGTCAAGCCGAGGCGGGCGAACTGCGGGACCGCGTAGGGCTGGTCCGCGCGCGAGGAGACGGTGTAGGCCACCTCCTCGTGGAGCTGCCGGTACTGGCCGACCAGGTGCGCGGCCAGGCCGACGCCCACCACCGCCAGCAGCAGCCGACGCCGCCGTCGCGACCCGGAGGCGACCAGCCCGGCGAGCAGGCTCGCCGCCGGGACGAGGAGCAGGGCGTAGGCGGGCAGCAGGAACCGCGGCGCCGAGTAGTCGATCAGGAAGAGGTACGGCACCGCCACGGACAGACCGCACAGCGCCGGCAGCAGGGCCGCGCCGCGGCGTCCCGCCCGGCTTTCGACCAGGACCCCGGCGGCGGCCAGCAGCGGCAGCAGCAGCCACCAGGCGGCCAGCTCCAGCGGCTTGTGGTTCCAGGAGACGTCGCAGGGGCGGCACAGGATCGGGCCGTTGACCGAGCGCAGCACGTCGCCCACGGCCCAGTGCAGGCCCATGCCGCCCTCGTTGAGACTCGACAGGTGCAGGCGCTCGCCGATGCCGCCGAAGCGGGCGTACGCCTCCGCGATCCACTCGGCGGCGCCCGCCAGCAGCCCGCCGCAGGTGAACGCGAGCAGTCGCGGGCGTCGGCGGAACAGGGCGGCGCCGACCAGCGGCACGGCCAGGAACACGGCGTCGGTGGGCCGCATCAACGCGGCGACGGCCAGCGCCGTCGCCAGGCCCACCAGCGGGAGCCGGGCGGCGGGGCGCCGCAGTGCGTCGAGGAGGCAGCCGACGGCGGCGAGGCCGGACAGCGCGATCCACAGGTTCGGCATGGCCTGCGGCCCGTAGTACTCGGTGGTCCACAGGCTCGCGAAGAGCGCCCCGGCCAGCGCGAGCACCCGGTTGTCGCGCACCCGGCGCCAGGCGAGCAGTGCCAGCGCGAGGCCGGCGCCGGACAGGAGCGACAGGTAGACCCGCAGCGCGACCGTGGAGTGGGTGAGCAGGGCGACGGGTGCGACCAGCAGGGTGATGCCGCGCGACCGCGGCGCGCTGAAGAACTCGGCGGGCACGTGCGCGGACACCTGGCTGACGTAGACCGTCTCGTCCCAGCCCAGGCCCATGGAGGGCGAGACGAGCAGCAACTGCGAGAGCGCGTACAGGGCGCCGACCAGGAGAGGCCAGAAGACCGACGTGCCGCCCGGCAGCCGGAGACGAGGGGCGCGCGACGGCGCCGCCTGGGCCGCGTCGGACGTCCGCGCGGAGGTGGCAGTGATGGATGGCCTCCTTCTGCGTCCCCCGAGCACTGTACGTGCGGCAGCATGGCCGACGCTCCTGGGTGCTTCCTGAGTGGAAGGTGACCGAGTCGGGTCCGTCAGGCGACGGTTTCGCGTCCGGTGTCCGCCGCGCGGCTCTCTCCGGGCGACTCCAGCGCCGGGGCCTCGACGGGTGCCGGTGCCTCCACGGGGAAGTGGATCGGGCTGAGCAGGTACTGCGCCCGCTCCGGGCTCGGCCCGTGGGCCATCCTGGGCACGATGGCCGCGCGCAGCTCGCCGATGAGCTCGTCCAGTTCCGCCGGGCTGAGCCACAGGGCGTGCTGCCGGTAGCCGACCCGGTGCCGATGCACGAGGCGGCTGTCCGGGTGGCCCGTCATCTCGCGGCGCAGGCGCCCGGTCCGCAGGCGGAGCGGGCCGTCGCGGACCTCGCGGCCCAGGCCGCCCGGGTCGCCGACCCCGCACTGCGCCCCGGCATGCCCGCGTACCTGCTGCCGTTCGGCTTCTCCGCCGCGTGACGCGCGCTCAGCACTGGCCTGGCACCGCCGGTCGGAGGCAGCGGTGAACGGTGCCGGAGGCGGGGCGGTCGCCTCCGGCACCGTGGCCAGGAGCGGGCGCGGCTCAGGGCGCGGCGGGCGCGGTCCGGGCCTCCGCCCGGTGCTCTGCCTGCGGCTCGCCCACGGCGGTCGAGCTCAGCGGGAAGCCCTGGCGGTCGAGCCAGCCGTCGACCGTCGCGTAGGCCTGCGCGCGCGGCACGGTCGTGGAGAGGAACACGTCGTGGCGGGCGCCCGGGACCGGGACGACGGTCGTCTCGCCGCCGAGGCAGCCGGACCAGCGGGCGATCTGGGCGACATCCAGCACCGTGTCCGCGCGGTCGCACAGCTCGGACCAGGTGCTGGAGAAGTGCGTCCGGTCCGAGCGCAGCACCAGTGACGGCACGCCGACGTCGAGACCGCGGTGCAGGCGCGCGTGGCCGCGGCGGACGGCGTTCAGCCACCCGGGGGTGACCGGGAAGCCGGCCAGCGGCTTGAGCTCCAGGTCGAACTCCCACTCGCCGCGCGCGCCGACGTGCAGTGACTCGCCGTAGGGGCTGGACGGCAGCGGCAGCGCCCGGAACGGCGCCACCTTGGCCAGCACCCGCAGCGCCTGGGTCAGCGGGCCGCGCTGCACCGAGGTGCCCTGGAGGTCGAACCAGGGGCTGTTGAGGATCAGGCCGGTCACCGGGGCGACGCGTCCGGCCGCTCGGCGGCGGTCCAGCCAGAGCGGCAGGATCAGGCCGCCGGTCGAGTGCGCCGACAGGACGACGGGCAGGCCCGGGTGCGCCGCGGCCACGAGGTCCAGCGCCCGCTCCAGCTCCGCGTCGTACAGGGCGAGGTCGGAGACGTAGTGGGCGGTCTGTGCCGGTCGCCGGGCACGGCCGCACTTGCGCAGGTCGAGCCCGTAGAAGGCGAGGCCCCTGGCGGCGGCGAAGTCGGCCAGCTCGGTCTGGAAGAAGTAGTCGGAGAAGCCGTGCACGTACAGGAGCGCGCCGGTCACCTCCTCGTCCGCGCGCGGCTCGCGCCGCACCAGCACCGCCTGGACCGAGCCCTCGCCGTCCGGGTCGGTGCCCAGGTCGAGGACGTGGTGGGCGTAGCCGTCGCCGAGGATGTCGGGCTGCCAGTCGGGCTCGTGCATGGGGCTCCCTCCGGGGATGTGATCAGGGTTCACTTTCGCGGACCGACGCGCCTGGAGACAAGCGCCAGCAGCGAGGAGTAGTGGGCCGGGAAGAGCCGGGCGAGCACGTCGGGGATGCGGGCGCTCAGCGCGATCAGCAGCCGGGGGCGGCGCCGCTCGACGGCGGCGACGATCTCGGCGGCCGCCCGCTCGGGCGGATAGGTCAGCAGCTTGTTGAAGCCCCTGCGTCCCGCCTCCTGCTCGGCGGCCGGGACTCCGGCCGCGAACCGGCTGTTGGTCGCGATGTCGGTGCGGATGCCACCGGGGTGCACGACGGTGACCCCGACGCTGCCCGCGAGCTCCGCCCGCAGCGCCTCGGTGAAGCCGCGGACCGCGAACTTGCTGGTGGCGTACGCGACCTGGCCGGGCGGTGCGATCAGCCCGAAGAGGCTGGACAGGTTGACCAGGTGCGAGCCCGGATTGGCCCGCAGCACCGGCAGCAGCGCGCGGGTCAGCGTCACCACCGCCCGGTAGTTGACCGCCATCAGCCAGTCGAACTCCGCCTCGCCGACCTGCTCGAAGGTGCCGCCGAGCGCCACGCCCGCGTTGTTGACCAGCAGCGTCGCGTCGGGGTGCTCGGCCGCCAGCCGGTCACCGAGGGCGTGTGTCGCGTCGTCGTCGGAGAGGTCCACCACGTAGGTCGCGACCGGCCGGCCGGAGAGCTTGCCCGCCTGTGCCGCCACCTGGTCGAGCCGCGCCGCGTCGCGGTCCACGAGCGCCAGCGCGCTGCCGCGACGGGCCAGCGTGAGCGCGAGCTGCTCGCCGATGCCGCCGGCCGCGCCGGTGACGACGGCGGTGCCGCGGGAGAAGTCGTAGCGGTCCATCAGGCGGTGGCCTCCAGGGGGGCGGGCGTGGCGTCAGCGGCGGTGTCGTCCGTGGCGCCGGTCGTGGCGTCGGTCGATTCTGCCCCGCCCGGGCTTGTGCCGAGCCGAAGCTCCGGGTCGGTCACCGGCAGGTGACGCAGCAGCTTCACGTCGGCCGCGTAGTTCATCGAGGTCAGCCACGGTGCGCGGTCGCCCTGGCGGGGCAGCCGGTCCAGCGCGCGCTGGATGTAGCCGGCGCCGAAGTCGAGCAGCGGCCGCGTCGGCATGGCCGGATCGGCGACCACGGGCACCGCGGTGTCGAATCCGCGCCCGTCCATGTGGGCCAGCAGGCGGCAGAAGTGCTCGCAGAGCAGGCCGACCTTGAGGGTCCAGGAGGAGTTGGTGTAGCCGATCGCGTAGGCGAAGTTCGGCACGCCGGAGAGCATCATGCCCTTGTACGAGACCGTCTCGGCCAGCCGCACCTCCCGCCCGTCGACGGACAGCGTGATGCCGCCCATGGCCTGCACGTCGAGGCCCGTCGCGGTCACCACCACGTCCGCCTCCAGCTCGCGGCCCGACTCCAGCGCGAGGCCCCGCTCGGTGAACCGGGCGATCCTGTCGGTCACCACGGAGGCCTCGCCGCGCCGGATCGCGTGGAACAGGTCGCCGTCCGGGACGACGCAGAGCCGCTGGTCCCAGGGGTCGTAGGGCGGGTTGAAGTGTTCGTCCACGGGATAGTCCGGCGGGAGCAGCCTCGCGTTGGTCCGGCGGATCACCCGGCGTGCGGCCTTCGGGTACTTCTGGCACAGCCGCCACACCGCCTGTGCCTGGGCGATGTTCTTGCGGCGCGTCAGCCGGTAGGCGCGTTCCTCGCCGAGCAGCCGGCGCAGCAGGTTGGCGACCTTGTCCTGCGCGGGCAGCGGCAGGATGTAGGTCGGCGTGCGCTGGAGCATGGTGACGTGCGCGGCGGTGCCCGCGAGCGCCGGCACGAGCGTCACCGCGGTCGCCCCGCTGCCGACCACCACGACCCGCTTGCCGCGCACGTCGAGGTCCTCGGGCCAGAGCTGCGGGTGGACGAGCTGCCCGTCGTAGCTCTCGCGTCCGGCGAAGTCCGGGGTGAAGCCCGCCTCGTACCGGTAGTAGCCGGCGGCGGCGAAGAGCCAGTTGCAGGTGAGCGTGGTGCGCTCGCCGGTGTCGGTGCGCTCGGTCGTCACGCTCCAGCGGGCGTCGGCGGAGCTCCAGCTCGCGCCGGTCACCCGGGTGCGGTAGCGGATCCTGTGGTCGATGCCGTGCTCGGCCGCGGTCTCGCGCAGGTAGGCGAGGATCTTGTCGGCGCCCGCGATCGCGTCCTCGTCCCGCCACGGCTTGAACTCGTAGCCGAAGGTGTGCAGGTCCGAGTCGGAGCGGATGCCGGGGTAGCGGAACAGGTCCCAGGTGCCGCCGGAGGCCTCCCGGGCCTCCAGGATCGCGAAGCTGCGGCCCGGGTGTTCGCGCTGCAGGTAGTACCCGGCGCCGATACCGGAGATGCCGGCCCCGACGACGAGGACGTCGAACGACGTGGTGGTGGTGTCGGAGGTGTCGGACATGGCCATCGGGCGGCTCCCGTGCTCGCTGAGGGCTCCAGGGTGGATCACATCGTCGCGGCTGGACGGACGTGGGCCTATAGGCAGGATGCACCGGGATCGCCCTGCCGAGCAGCACAGTGCACCAGCTGGATAGGGTGGCGGCATGTCGTGGGAACCGCCGTCGCCGCGCGTACGCGAGCTGATCCGCCAGGGTGCGGAGTTCTCCGTGCGGGCGCCCGAGGAGTGGCTGGAGCAGATCGACGAGGCCACGCTCTCCGGCTCGCACCGCAAGGAGATCGCCGACGACCCGGTGCTCGCCTCCGCCACCCGCCGGGCCAACCGCTCGAACCTGCTCTTCTGGGCCGCCGCCAACGTCCAGGCCCCGGGCGAGCGGGTCGCGGCCAACGTGTCCGAGCCGCAGGTGCTCATCGCCCGCGACCTGGTCCGGCGAGGCCTGGACCACTCCGTCCTGGACTCCTACCGCTCCGGTCAGATGGCGGCGCTGCGGTTGTGGACCGACATCTGCCTCGGCCTCACCGCCGACCGCGAGGAACTGCGCGAACTGCTGGACATCTCCAGCCGTTCCATTTCCGCGTTCGTCGAGGACACCATCGCCGCCACCGCCGAGCAGATCGCCCGGGAACGTGAGGAGCTCACCCGCGGCAGCAACGCGGAACGGCTGGAGACCGCCACCCTGCTGCTGGACGGCGCGCCCATCACCCGCGCCCGCGCCGAGCAGCGTCTCGGCTACCGCCTCACCGGTGAGCACACCGCGGCGGTGGTGTGGAGCGACACCCCCGAGACGGGCCTCGGCGCGCTGGACCGCGCCGCGGAGCTGCTCGCCGGCGCCACGGGCGACCCGCGCCCGCTCACCGTCCAGGCCGGGGTCGCCACCCGCTGGGTCTGGGCGCACGGCCGCCCCGACCCGGAACCGCTGCGCGCGGGCGCCGACGCGTACCCCGGCGTCCGCGTCGCCGTCGGCTCGACGGGCGCGGGCGTCGACGGCTTCCGCCGCAGCCATCTGGACGCGCTGACCGTGCAGCGGATGCTCGCCCGCCTCGACTCACCCCACCAGGTGGCCACCCACGACGAGGTCGAACTGGTCGCCCTGCTGACGGCCGACCCCGAGGCGGCGGACCGCTTCGTCCGCAGGGTCCTCGGCGGACTCGCCCTGGCCGAGACCGAACTCGTCGACGCGGTACGGATGTTCATCGCCTGCCAGTGCAACGCCTCGCACGCCGCTGACCGCCTCTGGATCCACCGCAACACGCTCCTGCGCCGCCTCTCCCGTGCCGAGGCCCTGCTCCCACGCCCGCTGGGCGAGGGCGTCCCGGAGGTGGCCGCGGCCCTGGCAGTCCTCCGCTGGCGCGGCGGGGCGTGAGGCGCGGCAGCGCGCAGGGCCGCCTCGCAGCCGCCTCACGCGCGGCTGCGCCGACGTGCCCCGCCGGGCCGAAGGCCCCGCGTGCCCGTATGCCCGCCCACGCGGGCGGGTGTCCCGGCTCAGGCCCGGGCCGCGCCTGCCAGGCCGCACGCTGTCTCGTCCCTCGCCTCGGCTGGCTGCCGAGCG
>NZ_JBGCCA010000050.1:0-62741 GCF_041261265.1 Streptacidiphilus sp. MAP12-33 | reverse complement strand
AGGAAAGAGAAGAGGGAGACTGGCGAGAAGAAACCGGGGTCAACGGGTCGGCCAGAAAAGCATCCCCAAGCGAGGGAAAACCCCCACCCATGGACACCTCTCCACCCTCACACCCGCCCCCGAACATCAAGGCGTCCATACGACAATTCTGGCGCCTCCGCCCTCTCCTCCACCATGGCCCACCTGGGCCATTTCCCTTCCACGAACGAGTTAGTCATTTTGTTCGAATTAAGGTGGCGCCTGATCAGCCGGCTTTCCCCGCCTGCGGCTCCCCGCCCGCCGCCGGGTCCTGGGGTACCTCGATTCCGCTCTCGCGGGCCTGGCGGAGGGCCTCCTCCAGTTCGTCCAGGGCCTGGGAGAGCCCGAACGGGTTCTGCGAGGCGGCCGCCTCGGCGAGGGCGGCGCGCGCGTCGGTGACCCGCTTGAGCAGCAGCTGATCGTTCTGGTCCACCGCGACCTCCTCGGACTCTCTCCCGGAAGCCCCCCAGCCACCATCGCAGGGGTTCAACGTTTCTTCAATTCGCGCGACCGGATGCCGTACGCGGCCGGGCGCCCGGCATCCGGGCACCTCCTTGACACCACCCCTGCCCCGATGGACCATCGACCGAACATTCGGTTGGCGAAGCCATCCAGGCAGGTCATCCGGCAGGACATCCAGGCAGGAGTAGCACCGTGCCCGACGCCGTCCCCTCCCCCTCGGCCGATCTGCTGGACGCCGGTGAGCGCCTCTCGCCGGAGGAACTGCGCGCGCACCAGCTCACGGCGCTGCGCTGGACGCTCCACCACGCGTACGACAACGTCGAGCTGTACCGGCGAAAGTTCGACGCCGCCGGTGTGCGCCCGGACGACTGCCGCAGCCTGGCCGATCTCGAACGGTTCCCGTTCACCACCAAGGCGGACCTGCGGGAGTGCTACCCGTTCGGGATGTTCGCCGTGCCGATGGACCAGGTGCGCCGGATCCACGCGTCCAGCGGGACGACAGGGCGGCCGACAGTGGTCGGGTACACCGAGGACGACCTCGACATGTGGGCGGACGTCGTGGCGCGCTCGATCCGGGCCGCAGGCGGGCGGCCCGGGCACAAAGTGCACGTCAGCTACGGCTACGGCCTGTTCACGGGCGGGCTCGGGGCGCACTACGGCGCGGAGCGGGCCGGGTGCACGGTGATCCCGGCCTCGGGCGGGATGACCGCACGGCAGGTGCAGATCATCCAGGACTTCAAGCCTGAGATCATCATGGTCACCCCGTCGTACATGCTGACCCTGCTGGACGAGTTCGAGAAGCAGGGGATCGACCCGCGCTCCACCTCGCTGCGGATCGGCATCTTCGGCGCGGAGCCGTGGACGGAGGCGATGCGCCGGGAGATCGAGGACCGCCTCGACATCCACGCCGTCGACATCTACGGGCTGTCGGAGGTGATCGGTCCGGGCGTGGCGCAGGAGTGCGTGGAGACGAAGGACGGGCTGCACATCTGGGAGGACCACTTCTACCCCGAGGTGGTGGATCCGGTCACGGACGAGCTGATGGCGGCCGGGGAGAGTGGGGAACTGGTCTTCACCTCGCTGACCAAGCAGGCGATGCCGGTGATCCGCTACCGGACCAGGGACCTGACCCGGCTGCTGCCGGGCACCGCGCGCCCGGCGTTCCGGCGGATGGAGAAGGTGACCGGCCGCTGCGACGACATGATCATCCTGCGCGGCGTGAACGTGTTCCCGACCCAGATCGAGGAGATCGTGCTGCGGACGCCGGCCGTGGCGCCGCACTTCCAGTTGCGGTTGACGCGCAGCGGGCGGCTGGATCGCATGGCGGTCGAGGTGGAGGCCAGGCCGGGCACCAGTGCCGCCGAGCGGGAGGCGGCCGGGGTGGAGATCGCGCGCGGGGTCAAGGACGGCGTCGGGATCAGCGTCGAGGTGACGGTCGTGGACCCGGAGACGCTTGAGCGCTCGGTCGGCAAGATCCGTCGGGTGGTGGACCTGCGCGAGAAGTGAGGCGCGGCGCGGAAGGCCAAACGCGAGGGGGCGGCGCGGGGCCGGGCGGGGCTTCGGTGCGGGTCCGGACGGGGGTTCGGCCGGGGGCATCTCGCCGGACCCCCTTGTTACTGGCGAGTCAACTCCATAGCATCGGGACTGTGACAGCATCCGTGTCACACTCGCCATGGCCACGCCGGGAGGCCCGATGTCCGAGAGCGCAGCCGCATCCGGGAGCACGTCCGGGACCGCCGCCGGCACCTCCGCCCGAACCGGCGACGCCACCACTGCCCGGACCCGCGACGCCACCACCGCCCGGACCGACGCCGCGACCGCCGCCGGCACCTCCGGGGCGGGACCGCTCGCCGGGGTGCGGGTGCTGGAGATCGCCGGGCTCGGGCCGGGGCCGTTCGCGGCGATGTTGCTGGCGGATCTCGGGGCGGACGTGGTGCGGGTGGACCGGCCGGGCGGGTCGGTGCTCAGCGGGGATCCCGCGCTGGACGTGACCAACCGTGGCAAGCGCAGCGTCGTGCTGGACCTCAAGACGCCCGAGGGCGTCGCCAGGGCACTGGACCTGGCGGCGCGCGCCGACCTGCTGATCGAGGGCTTCCGGCCGGGTGTCGCCGAGCGGCTCGGGGTCGGGCCCGATGCGTGCCTGGCCCGCAACCCGACGCTCGTCTACGGGCGGATGACCGGCTGGGGGCAGGAGGGGCCGCTCGCCCAGGCGGCGGGCCACGACATCGCCTACATCGCGACGGCGGGTGTGCTCGGACTCGTCGGCGCCGCGGACGGCCCGCCGGCCATCCCGGTCAACCTGCTCGGCGACTACGCGGGCGGCTCGCTCTACCTCGTGGTCGGCCTGCTGGCCGCTCTGCACCACGCCCGGGCGACCGGCGCCGGGCAGGTGGTGGACGCGGCGATCGTGGACGGGGCGGCGCACCTGACCTCCGTCCTGTGGGGGTTCATGGCGGGCGGGCGCTGGCACGACCGGCGCGGGGTCAACATCATCGACGGCGGCGCGCCCTTCTACGCGGTCTACGAGACCGCCGACCGCCGCCACATGGCCGTCGGCGCGCTGGAGCCCCAGTTCTTCGCGGAATTCGTCAAGCTGCTCGATCTGCCGCCGGACGCGCCGGGCCAGCGGAACCTGGCCCGCTGGGGCGAGCTGCGCGAGCTGATCGCCGCACGCTTCGCGAGCCGTACACAGGCGGAGTGGACCGGGGTGTTCGAGGGTACGGACGCCTGTGTCTCTCCGGTGCTGACGCTGCACGAGGCCGCGGACCACCCCCATCTGCGGGCACGCGCGAGCTACGCCGAGCACCACGGGCTGCTCCAGCCGAGCCCCGCCCCGCGCTTCTCGGCGACCCCGAACCCGGCGCCGCGCCCGCCGGCGCTCCCGGACACCGACCGTGCGGCCGTGGCCGCGGACTGGGACGTCCCGTCCCTCGCCGCGAGCACCCCGGGCAACCTGGGCGCGCCCGGCGAGCCGGGTGCGCCGAGCAGCCCGAACAACGCGGGCACCCCGAACAACTCGAATATCGAGAACAGCGCGAACACCCCGATCAGCGCGAACAATGCGAACACCCTGATCAACGCGGAAAACGCGGGCACCCCGAAAAGCGCGCGCACCGCGCACACCACGGACTCCTGATCCCGCACCCGAACCGAAAGCAGGCAGCCAGCGTGACCACCGAAGCATTCGTCTACGACGCGATCCGCACCCCGCGCGGCCGGGGCAAGGCCTCCGGCTCGCTGCACGGGACCAAGCCGATCGACCTCGTCGTCGGCCTGATCCACGAGATGCGGCGACGCTTCCCCGACCTCGACCCGGCGGCGATCGACGATGTCGTGCTGGGCGTGGTCAGCCCGATCGGGGACCAGGGCTCCGACATCGCCAAGGTCGCCGCGATCGCGGCAGGGCTGCCGGACACCGTGGCGGGGGTGCAGGAGAACCGGTTCTGCGCCTCCGGCCTGGAGGCCGTGAACCTGGCCGCGGCCAAGGTCCGCTCGGGCTGGGAGGACCTGATCCTGGCGGGCGGCGTGGAGTCCATGTCGCGCGTGAAGATGGGCAGCGACGGTGGCGCCTGGGCGATGGACCCGATGACCAGCTACGAGACCGGGTTCGTGCCGCAGGGCGTCGGCGCCGACCTGATCGCGACCGTCGAGGGCCTCTCCCGCACCGACGTGGACGCGTTCGCGGCCGAGTCGCAGGCGCGGGCCGCGGAGGCGATCAAGGAGGGGCGCTTCGAGCGCTCGGTCGTGCCGGTGCGGGACCGCAACGGCCTGGTCGTCCTGGACCGGGACGAGTTCGTGCGTCCGGGCACGACGGTGGAATCGCTCGCCAAGCTCCCGTCCTCCTTCGCCACGATCGGCGAGCTCGGTGGCTTCGACGCGGTCGCGCTGCAGAAGTACCACTGGGTGGAGAAGATCGACCACGTCCACCACGCGGGCAACTCCTCCGGCATCGTCGACGGCGCGTCCCTCGTCGCGATCGGCAGCAAGGAGGTCGGCGAGCGCTATGGGATGACGCCGCGGGCGCGGATCGTCTCGGCGGCGGTCTCCGGCGCCGACCCGACGATCATGCTGACCGGTCCGGCGCCGGCCAGCCGCAAGGCGCTGGCGAAGGCGGGGCTGACCGCCGCCGACATCGACCTGGTCGAGATCAACGAGGCCTTCGCGGCGGTGGCGCTGCGCTACATCCGCGAGATGGGCTTCGACCACGCGCAGGTGAACGTCAACGGCGGCGCGATCGCGCTCGGCCACCCGCTGGGGGCGACGGGCGCGATGCTGCTCGGCACGGTCCTGGACGAGCTGGAGCGTCGTGACCTGCGCCGTGGCCTGATCACGCTGTGCGTGGGCGGCGGCATGGGCATCGCGACGATCGTCGAGCGGCTGTGAGCCCGGACGTGACCGGCTCCTCCTCGCCCGCCCTCCCCGACCACGACCGCACGCCCGCTGGAGACGCAGAGATGACCACCGCCCAAGACCCTCAGCACGCTCAGACCGAGGAAACCCCCACCACCATCCGCTGGGAGCAGGACGGCGACGGCGTCGTCACGCTCGTGCTGGACGACCCGACCCAGTCCGTCAACACCATGACCGAGGCGTTCCGCGCCGACCTCGCCGCCACCGTGGTGCGCCTGAAGGCGCTGCGTGAGGCGGGGGACCTGCGCGGCGTGATCGTGACCTCCGCCAAGAAGACCTTCTTCGCCGGTGGCGACCTGCGGCTGCTGAGCCAGGTGCGGCCCGAGAACGCCGAGGAGTTCTTCGAGGGCTCCCTCGCGCTCAAGCGCGACCTGCGGGCGCTGGAGACGCTCGGCGTGCCGGTGGTCGCCGCGATCAACGGCGCTGCGCTGGGCGGCGGCCTGGAGATCGCGCTGGCCTGCCACCACCGGGTGGCGCTGGACAGCCCGGCCGTGAAGATCGGGCTGCCGGAGGTGACGCTGGGTCTGCTGCCGGGCGGCGGTGGCGTGGTGCGCACGGTGCGACTGCTGGGCATCACCGACGCGCTGCTGAAGGTGCTGCTCCAGGGCACGCAGCACCGGCCGGCGCAGGCGCTCGCGGCAGGTCTGGTGCACGAGCTCGCCGCCGACCGCGACGAACTGCTGGCCAAGGCGCGCGCCTTCGTCGACGCGAACGAGACGGCGCAGCAGCCGTGGGACGTCAAGGGCTACAAGATCCCTGGCGGCACCCCGAGCCACCCGGCGTTCGCGGCCAACCTGCCCGCGTTCCCGGCGAACCTGAAGAAGCAGCTGAACGGCGCGCCCTACCCGGCGCCGCGCAACATCCTGGCGACGGCGGTCGAGTCGGCGCAGGTGGACGTCGACACGGCGTTCGTGATCGAGGCGCGCTACTTCACCGAGCTGGCGTGCGGCCAGACGGCGAAGAACATGATCCAGGCGTTCTTCTTCGACCTGCAGGCCGTCAACTCCGGCGCCAACCGCCCCTCCTCCGTCCCCGCCCGCAAGGTGACCAAGGTGGCGGTGCTGGGCGCGGGCATGATGGGCGCGGGCATCGCGTACTCCTGTGCCAGGGCCGGGATCGAGGTGGTCCTGAAGGACATGACCGCTGAGGCGGCCGAGCGCGGCAAGGCGTACTCGGCGGGCCTGCTGGACAAGGCGCTGTCGCGCGGCCGCACGACCGAGGCCAAGCGGGACGCGCTGCTCGCCCTGATCACGCCGACCGCGGACGTGGCCGACCTGGCCGGGTGCGACGCCGTCATCGAGGCGGTCTTCGAGAGCACCGAGCTGAAGCACCAGGTGTTCGCGGAGATCCAGGACGTCGTGGCGCCGGACGCGCTGCTCTGCTCGAACACCTCCACGCTCCCCATCACGCTGCTCGCGGAGGGGGTGAAGCGGCAGGAGGACTTCATCGGGCTGCACTTCTTCTCGCCGGTGGACAAGATGCCGCTGGTCGAGATCATCAAGGGCGAGCGGACCGGGGACGAGGCGCTGGCGCGCGCCTTCGACCTGGTGCGGCAGATCAACAAGACGCCGATCGTGGTCAACGACTCGCGCGGCTTCTTCACCTCGCGGGTGATCGGGCAGTTCATCAACGAGGGCGTGGCGATGGTCGGCGAGGGCGTCGACCCGGCCTCGGTCGAGCAGGCGGCCGCGCAGGCCGGCTACCCGGCCAAGGTGCTGTCGCTGATGGACGAGCTGACGCTGACGCTGCCGCGCAAGATCCGCAACGAGACCCGCAAGGCGATCGAGGCGGGCGGCGGTACCTGGACGCCGCACCCGGCCGACACGGTGCTGGACCGGATGCTGGACGAGTTCGAGCGTCCGGGGCGCAGCGGTGGCGCGGGCTTCTACGAGTACGTGGACGGCAAGCGGGCCGGGCTGTGGCCTGGACTGCGGGAGCACTTCGGCACGGCGGACGGCCGTGAGGTCCCGTTCGTCGACATGCAGGAGCGGATGCTGTTCGCGGAGGCGGTGGACACGGTGCACTGCCTGGAGGAGGGCGTGCTGACGTCCGTCGCGGACGCGAACATCGGCTCGATCCTCGGCATCGGCTTCCCGGGCTGGACCGGTGGCGTGCTGCAGTACGTCAACGGCTACGAGGGCGGTCTGCCGGGCTTCGTCGCCCGCGCCCGTGAGCTCGCGGCCACCTACGGGCCGCGGTTCGAGCCGCCGGCGCTGCTGGTGGAGAAGGCCGAGCGCGGCGAGGTCTTCGCCGACTGACGGGACGGACAGGACTGATGGGACTGACGGGACCGTCAGGACGTCCCGGGCCCGACACGGCGGCGCGTCAGGAGGGCGCGCCGCCGTGGAAGGTGAGGGCGACGCCGTAGCAGGCGGAGCCGACGGCGGCGGCGACCAGCAGCGGGCGGGCGAGCCGGGGCCGGTCGGCGAGCCAGTGGGCGGCGGGGTAGAGCAGCGGGAACGCCGGCAGCAGGAACCGGGCGATCGGCGGCTGTGGCGAGGCGTTGGCGAAGTCGACGAGGAACAGCCCGGCGGCGAAGACCAGCACGGGCAGGGGCTGGCGTCGTGCGTCGCGTCGCCGCCAGGAGCGCAGCGAGGCGATCAGCAGGCCGAGGTAGGCCAGCCCGGTGAGCGCCATCGGCAGGCGGCCGAGGGCGTGCCGCTGGGCCTCGTGGCCGAAGGCGAAGAGCTTGGTGGCCTCGTTCCCGTACCAGCGCACTATCGTCCACCCGAAGTCGACGCCGGTGTCCCAGGCCGCCTGGATGTGGAAGTAGGCGGTCGGGGAGCCGACGGCCCACGCGGTGTAGGCGAGGTAGCCGAGCCACCCGAGCGGGGCGAGCAGCGCCGCCACGAGGGGACGCCAGGACCGGCGCGGGCGCCGCGCGGTGACGTCGCGTCGCAGTTCCACGACGGCGGCGACGGCCACGGCGGCGATCAGCGCGGTGGCGCTGGGGCGGGTGAGACCGGCGAGGACGCAGAGCACTCCCGCCGTGAGCCACCGGCGGCGCAGCAGGGCGTAGAGGCTCCACGCGCAGAGCGCGGTGAAGAGCGGTTCGGAGTAGCCGTAGCTCTCGACGGCGGCGAGCGGCAGGACGCCCCAGAGCACGGCCGCGATCCGGCCGACGCGGGGGCCCCAGAGCCGGTCGGCGATCGCGAAGATCCCCCAGGCGGCGAGAAGCGACGCGGACCAGGCGACGAGCACCAGGCCACCGGCGGTGCCGAGGCCGGTGAGACGCGAGGCGAGATGGCCGAGCCAGGGGTACAGCGGGAAGAAGGCGCGGGGCGAGTACGGGATGCCGTGCGCGCCGATCAGTCCGTCGGCGACGGCGTAGCCGTGGTCGGCGATGCGGGCGTACCAGCCGGCGTCCCACAGGGTGCCGAGCCGGGTGATCGGCGCGATGTGGTGCCCGCGCGCCCACCCGACCACGGCGAGCACACCGAGCGCCCGTACGGCCGCGTACGCCGCGAGCGCGGGCGCCGCCCGCCGCAGCCCCCGCGCTAGCAGGGCGAGCAGCGCGGCCGACGCGCTCGGCACGGCGCCTGCGCCGCGCGGAACCGACGCGGCGGCAGCGTCGCGCTGCGCCGAGGTGGCGGGCGGGGTGGCGGCCGAGGTGTTGGGGGCGGCCGGGTCGGCGGGCGCGGACTGCACCGTCAAGGTTGCCTCGGGGGACGTCGGTTCGGGCATCAGTCGGCCTTGCGTTCCGCCTCGCCCGCGCGGCGGAGGGCGGCGCGGAGGGTGCTGCGGACGGCGGACTCGGGGATGCCGAGCTCGCGGGCGATGCGGTGGTGCGCGCCGCCGGCCGGCATGCGGGTGTCGCGGGTGCGCTGCGGCGGGACCGCGGCTGGCCCGCCGTCGGCGGCGGGCGGCTTGGCCTCACTCAGCAGCTCGCGCAGTTCGGCGTCGCCGTAGCCCGCCGCGCCGACGTAGATGCGGGTGCAGGCACTGCGGCGGAAGACCTCGGCCGCGGTGCGGAGCAGGTCCTCTGCGTCGGGGGGCGGCAGGTCGGCCACCGCGCGGCGCAGGGCGGGGGCGGTGGCGAGCCAGAGGACGCGGGCGGCGCGCAGCGACTCGCGCAGCGGGACGCCGTCGATGGCGCGGCGCGCGCCCATCAGTTCCAGGGTGACCAGGTCGGCGTCGGAGACGGTGACGGGCTCGTCGCGCAGTCCGGCGGCGCACTCGCGCAGGATGGCCTCCGCCTGGCGGCGGACCCGCGTCCAGCGGCCCGGTCGCAGCAGGGGGCTGTCGGCTTCGGCGAGGCCCTGCGCGTAGGCCGCGATGACCGCGGCGCGCTCGCCCTCGAACCGCTGCGCGGCCGAGTGGACCCCCGCCATCCGTCCGCCCCTTCCCGCCGGATCCCTCTTGTGCGGGTCGATCCTACGGGCAGCCGATCAGCAGGGTGGCCAGACCACCGGTCGGCCCCCCGACTGCCTGGGAAAACTGCCCGATCAGCGGACCTGTCAGGGCCGTTGGCCGCCGGTCGGGCGGCCCGGGACCACCCGCCGGCGGTGGACTGGACCAGTCCAGTCCAGGCCAGTCCAGGCCAAGGCCGCTACACAGGGACCGACCCCAGGAGGACAGGACACCGGACGGCAGCACGCGAACGGCAAGCCACAGGAGGACAGGGCCCGAGACGCCGGCCGCAGGAGCGCGACCAGGCACGCGCTCAGCGGAACAGCAGCTCCGCCAGGAGGGCGGAGAGCATCGCGGCGTGCGCGGCGTACTGGGTGATCATGAACGCCCGGTACGGCGCGCGGCCGACGTCGGGACGGCGACAGCGCAGGGCGACCCAGACGGCGCCGGCCGCCAGCGGCAGGGTGCCGGCCAGGCAGAGCCGGGCCCACAGCGCCGAGGCGGTCACGGCGACGGCGCCGACGGCCAGCGCGCCGGCGGCGGTGGTGCGGCGGGCGGCCCGTTCGCCGTGGACGACGGCGAGGGTGCGACGGCCGCCGACGGCGTCACCGCGGATGTCGCTCAGGTCCTTGGAGACGGCGCCGACGCAGCCCATCCAGGCTGACATGGCCCCGCCGAAGAGCAGCAGGCCGGGGCTGACGGACCCGCCGACACTGAGGGCGCCGCCGAGGTAGGTGAGCAGCCCCATCCCGACGACGGTGGCGGCGGCGGTGAGCGTGGTCCGCTTCGCGGGCAGCGGCGGCCCGGAGTAGAGGTAGCCGAGGAGCAGCATCCCGGCCACACAGCGGTCCAGCGTGGGGACGGCGGAGCCGAGGGCCAGAGCCAGGGCACCGAGCAGCACGACGACCGCCGCGGCCAGGCGCACCGGCAGGGCGCCGGTGGCGATCGGCCGCTTCGAGCCGTTGGCGCGGTCCTCGGCGACGTCCATGACGCCGTTGACGAGGTAGACGGCGAGTACCGCGAGCACCCAGGCGGCGGGGCCGAGCACCAGCCGCACGGGGTCGACGGTGCCGCCAGGCGCCCGGCGCAGGGCGACGAGCTGGAACAGCAGTCCGGTGACGAACCGCATGAGAAAGACGATCTGGACCACCGGCCGGGCTTCGGCCACGCACATCCGCGTGAACCGAACCGCCTGTATCGCGGCCCTGGGCTTGGGCCTCCCCCCGGCGACAACGCCGGCTATGTCACTCATGCCGCGCACACTAGGGTGTAAATCGGACTAAGTAGGCGAAGACACGCGGATGAGACGCCGGGGTCGACACCGGACAGAACGAGGGGGCGCAGCGCCGGACAGGGGGCGCGCGCCACGCCGGACGCTCCACAGCGCGCCGAGAAACCCCAGGCGGGGAGGGGTAGCCGAGGTTCAAAGAACGTTCCGACCCGGATCTCACCTCAATTTTCCGAGCTGTACACATAATCCGTACATAGTGGGGTGCCACGCTGGCCTCCGAGCCGGCCTGATCTTGTGGCGGACACTCGCCGATCCACCGAATCCCCGAGGACACCGTGACCGCTCCGACCAGCGCGCCCGTGCACGAGGAACCCCCAGGGGAGGACCCCGAGCCGATGGCGCCGGTCCGTCGCCTTCCGATCCGCCTGCTGGACCGGATCCACCTGATACCGGCGGAGCGCCGCGCCGCCCTGGCCGTGGCCTGGCGCCTCGCGGAGCCGGCCCTGCTGCTCTTCATCGTCGTGCGCGCGGTCGGCCTGTCGCTGATGATGCTGCTCAGCCCGGGCACCCCGGGCTACGCGCTGCACCGGCTCGCGGTGCACTGGGACGCGGCCTGGTATCTCGACGTGGCCATGCACGGCTACGACCACGCGATACGGCCGTGGCTGCCGGGTGCGGCGCTCCAAACCACGAACCTGGCCTTCTTCCCGGTCTTCCCGTGGATGATCCGGACGGTGCACACCCTGCTGCCGTTCGTGCCGTGGGGCGCGGCCAGCCTGCTGACGGCCTCGCTGTGCGCGGTCGGCGCGGCGCTGGGCATCTTCATGGCGGTCAACGCCCGCTACGGCGACAGGGTCGCCACGATGGCCGTGGTGCTGTGGGGCATCGCCCCGGCCGCGGCGGTGGAGACGGCCGGGTACAGCGAGTCGGCGTTCACGATGATGGCGGCCTGGACCCTGTACGCGGTGGTCACCCGCCGCTGGGTGGCGGCCGGCGTGCTGTCGGTCCTGGCGGGCCTGACCCGACCGACGGGCGTGGCCGTGGCGGCGGCGGTGATGGCGGCGGGCGCGATGGAGATCTGGGT
Organism: Streptacidiphilus sp. MAP12-33; assembly: GCF_041261265.1. Taxonomy (NCBI): domain Bacteria; kingdom Bacillati; phylum Actinomycetota; class Actinomycetes; order Kitasatosporales; family Streptomycetaceae; genus Streptacidiphilus; species Streptacidiphilus sp. MAP12-33. Next base: position 51,186 of record NZ_JBGCCA010000050.1, on the reverse strand, counting down.
GCGGCTGCGCGAGCGGCGGGCCCCGGACGCGCTCCCCGGCCGGCTGTCGCGGCTCGACCGGCTGCCCTGGTTCGACGGCGCCGATCTGCGGGCGGTGACGCCGGCCCGCGAGCCGGAGCTGTGGCGTCCGCTGACGGCGATCGTCCTGGCGCCGCTCGGCTGGGTCGGCTTCGTGGCCTGGACCGGCTGGCGCCTGCACACCTGGGACGCCTACTTCCGGATCCAGGCGCTGTGGCACTCGTCGTTCGACTTCGGCGCGTCCACCGCGCACGACTTCAAACTGCTGTTCACCACCGCACAGCCGGTCGGGCTCTACTATCCGGTGGTGGCAGGCATCCTGGTCGCGGCGGGGGTGCTGTTCCTCACCTCGATCGCGCAGCGGCAGCCGCTCGGCTTCGTGGTGTTCAGCATGGTCATCATGGCCATCTCGTGCGGCGACACGGCCTACTTCGGCTCCCGGGCCCGGTTCCTGCTGCCCGCCTTCCCGCTGCTGATCCCGGTCGCGGCGGGACTGGTCCGGGTCCGCACCCGGGCGACGCTGGTGGCGGCGCTGATCGCGGGAACACTCTGCTCCGGCCTGTACGGCGCGTACCTGCTGATCTACTCCCCCGCCGCGCCCTGAGAAGCACTTGCGCTGCGCCCTGAGAAGCACTCCCGCTGCGTCGGCCCCCTTGTCGGCGAGGCTACTCTCCGGTAATTCTTACTGACATCAGGTCTAGTAAGACCGCCAGAGCCGGTCGTCGCGCCCAGGGAGTGCCGTCATGCCCGCCGATGTCTCGTACCAGCACGACACCCCCGCCGGACCGCGCACCGTGACCGTGCGGTACGAGCGGCGCGGCAGCGGCACTCCGCTGCTGCTGCTGCACGGTATCGGCCACCACTGGCAGGCCTGGGGGCCGGTACTGGACACGCTCGCCGCGGAGCACGACGTGGTCGCCGTGGACCTGCCCGGCTTCGGCGCCTCGGCGCCGCTGCCGCCGGGCTCGGCCTACGACCTGGACTCCGTCGTGCCCGGGCTCGGCGGGCTCTGCGCGGCGCTCGGGATGGAGCGGCCGCACGTGGCGGGCAACTCCCTCGGCGGACTGCTCGCCCTGGAGATGGGACGGCGCGGGCTGGCCCGGTCGGTGACCGCGCTCTCCCCCGCCGGGTTCTGGAACCGGCCCGAGCAGGCCTACGCCTTCGGCGTGCTGCTCTCCATGCGCGCGGGCGCCAAGGCGCTGCCCGCCCCGGCCGTGCGCCGCCTGGCCGCGAAGCCCGTCACCCGCGCGCTGCTCGTCGGCAGCATCTACGCCAGGCCCTCGCTGCGCGGCCCGGCCGAGGCCGCCGCCGAGACCAGGGCGCTGCGCGACGCCACCGGCTTCGCGGAGACGCTCCGCGCCGGCCGGCACGTGAACGTCTCCGAGGACGTCACCGACGTGCCCGTCACCATCGGCTGGGGCACCAAGGACCGGCTGCTGCTGCCGCGTCAGGCGGACCGGGCACGGCAGCGGATGCCCAAGGCGCGGGTGGTGCCGCTGCCGGGCTGCGGGCACGTGCCGATGAACGACGACCCGGAGCTGGTGGCTCGCACCATCCTGGACGGCAGCCGCGACGCCTGACCGGGACCGGCGCCCGGCTCACCCGATCGGGTGAAGTCCGGTGCCGCCCGACCGGGCCACCCCGCCCGGGGAACACGCAGGTCAGCGCGGAGCGAAGGGCCGCCGGACGGGGGAAAGGCGCAGGAGGCGACGTCGGGACCACGCTGCTGACTGCGTGTCACCATGCGGGCGTGCCACCTGTGATGTCACGAGACCCCGCCGCCCCGGAAGACGACGAGCCCGACGACAGCCCGGCACCCTCGGGGGCGAGACCGCCCGGCGCCCGGACGCGCCGCGCGGTCAGCTGGCTGCTGTCCGGGCACAGCGCGCCGGAGCTGCTGCGCATGCCGCCCGCCCAGGTCAACCGGATGCTGACGGTGCTGGCCTGCGCCTCGATGCTGATCGGGGCGCGGGACATCTGGAACCGCACCATCGTCAACCAGCAGGTCCACGCGTTCGCGGTGATCCTGTACTTCGGCGCGATCCTGGTGATCGCGGTGCTGGCGCTGAGCGTGCGGACCCGGCGCAGCATGACGCTGGTGGACCTGTTCATGCTCGCCGTGGCGGCGCTGCAGTGCCTGAACCGCTTCTACGTGGTGACCGCCGCCAAGCCGCCGGTGCCGGGTGTGCCGTCCAGCCACGTCTACTACGGCACGGACGAGGGCTCGCTCATCCACATGGCAGCGCGGACGCTGCTGCACGGCGGACACATCTACGGCACGCAGTGGCCGCAGATCTTCAGCATGTTCCAGGTCGGCACGACACCGCTGATGAACGGCGGCGCTGCGACGGGTCTTGACTACCCGCCGCTCGGGCCGGTCTTCACCGCGCTGCCGATGGGGCTGCACCTGAGCCACCCGCCGGCCGGACTGGCGGCGACGGCGATGCTGCTGCTGGCGTCGGTGGTGATGTTCGTACTGCTGCCGGTGGCCTGGCGGCCGGTCGCGGTGATCGTCTGCTTCGGCTTCGGCTGGCTGCCGAACTACGCGCAGATGGGCTACCCGGGCTGCATGGAGCTGCCGTTCCTGCTGATCACGGTCGCCTACTGGCACCGGACCGGGCGCGGCGGACGGCTCGGCTGGATCGGGGTCACCCAGGCGGTCTGCCTCGGCATCGCCTGCTGCCTGCACCAGCTGTCCTGGTTCCTGGCCCCGTTCCTGCTGATCGGGATGTTCATGATCCGGCGCGGGGAGCTGCCCGTCCGCCAGGCGGCGGCCGTGGTGACGCGCTACGCCGCGATCAGCGCGGGCGTCTTCGCCGTCATCAACCTGCCGTTCGTGCTCCAGGACCCGCGGGCCTGGCTGGAGGGGGTGCTGACCCCGATCACCCAGCAGGCGATCCCGGCGGGGCAGGGCCTGGTCGGCATCTCCTCGTTCTTGACCTCCGGCTCGGGGAACCTGCACCTGTACAGCGTCGCGGGGCAGTTGCTGGGCCTGGCGATGATGGTGCTGCTGGTGCTCTTCCCGCGCCGGCTCGGCCCAGCCGTCACGGTGATGCCGTGGCTGGTCTTCTACCTGTCGACCCGCTCGCAGCAGGACTACTTCGACCTGACCGTGCCGTTGTGGGTGATGGCCGCGGCAACGGTCTCCGCCGCCGACTTCGACCTCGCCTGGCACCCGCGCTACGGGCCGCTGGCCCGGCGCAGCGTGCGCACGGCTCTGGTGCCGCTGCTGCTGGCGCCGACGGTGCTGGCCATCGCGGGCGCGATGCTGACGCCCCCGCCGCTGCGGATGAACGTCACCACGATGACCGGCACGGCGGGCAAGGGCGACCTGGCACTGGTGGACCTGCTGACGCGGGTGCGGGTGACGGTGACGAACACCAGCGGCTCCGCCGTCAGCCCGCACTTCGCCACCAGCACGGGGGCGACCATCTCGGACTACTGGAAGGTGCTCTCCGGCCCGGCGACCCTGGGCCCGCACAGCACCGCCGTCTACGTGCTGAAGGCGCCGTGGGGCGGCGTGGACACCCCTGGGGTGAAGGGGAGGATCCTGCTGCGCGCGGTCAGCTCGCAGCCGATGACGCTCTCCACGCAGCTGATCGGCGTCGGCCCCGACCCCTCGACGCTGCCTGCGGCGATCCGCAAGATCCTCGACTCGGGGCGCGGCTTCCCGCGCGGCTCCAACGACGCGGTGGCCCCGCGCACCCGCGCGAACGGAAACACGAACGGGAACGAGAACTCGAACGGGAACACGAACGGGAACGCGGCGACGGGCTACGGCCGGTAGGGCAGCGCGGGCACCTCGAAGCAGTTGGTGTTCATGTCGGGCACCTGGGTGACCCAGCCACCCTTGCCGCCCTCGGCCGAGTTCTCCCAGCGGGCGACGTTCAGGCAGGCGCGCTGGGGGCCCGTCGGCGGGTTCGGCATCGGCACGAAGGAGGACGGCGTGATCAGGTCGTGGGCGGTGTAGGGCTTCCCGTTCCGCATGAACGCGTCGACGCAGGAGCGGGTCACCTCGGCGCCGCAGGAGGAGGCGGCGTCGGTGAACCACTGGGCCCCGGCCCAGCCGAGCAGCTCCCACTCCGACAACTGCGCCTGCCGGTCCGGGTAGTACTTCTGCATCGCCGCACGGAAGGCGGCCACGGCCGGGTACTGGGCGGTGTCCTCGTAGTTGCGGGCGTCGGTGGTGACCCACAGGGCGCTCAGGCACCCGGGCGTCTGCGCGTAGTCGGAGCGGACCTGCTCGGAGAAGTTCTGCTCGTTGGTGACCTTGGCGGTGACGGTGACCCCGGCCGAGGCCATCGCCTGGCACAGGCCGGCGTTGCCGCGGGTGTCCATGGCGTCGAGCAGCAGCTGCGCGCCGTCGGCCTTCATGCCGGCGGCGACGGAGCCGAAGTTCGGCAGGGCGAAGTCGACGGTCTCGCTCAGCACGTCGTAGCCCTCGGCCTTGAGGCCTTGGACCAGCTGGGCGGCGTAGCGGGCGGAGTCCGCCTGGTTGTAGGAGACCACGACGGCCTTGGTGAGCCCGAGCTTGGTCTTGAAGTACCGGTAGACCTCGGTGGTCTGGTAGAGCGTGCCGTTCCAGCCGACCGACTTGCCGGTGCGGGGCTCGTCGCTGCCGTAGATCGCGTAGAGGTGCGGGTACTGGTCGTACTCGGTGCCGATGGTGATGCCGCCGATGTCGGGCACGCCCTGGGAGCTGACGTAGCCGGCGCCCGCGTAGTCCAGCACGCTGCCGGCCACGAGGGCGACGACGTGGTCGGAGTCGATCAGCTGGTGCACGCAGGCCTGGTTGCCGATGCCGGCGCCGCTGTCGTCGCAGGTGAAGACCTTGACCTGGCGGCCGCCGACGCCCCCTTGGGCGTTCAGCGCCTTGAAGAAGGCCTGGGCGCCGTAGAGGGGGCCGGTGAAGGTGTCGCCGCCGATCGGGCTGGAGACCGAGGTGACGATGCCGATCGGGATCGGTGGCAGGGCGGCGCCCGGTGCGGGGGCGCCGGAGGGCGTGGCCTCGAAGTCCTTCAGCGGCAGCCGGCTGCCGCAGCCGGCGCTCAGCGCGAGCAGGCTCGCGCACGTCAGCAGCGCGAGGACGGGCCGGGCCGTCCTCGCGCGCTCGACGCGGTGCCGAGGGCGCCTCACCCCACCATCCTGTCAGTCGCAGCCGGGGATCGGCGAGGCACCGGCCTGGAGTTTCAGCAGTCCGCACAGGGTGGTGTCGGTGACCTGCCACACGCCGCCGTTGAGGACCGCCTTGCCCTTGCTGTCCTTGAGGGCGACGGCGCCGGAGAGGCAGACGTTGTAGGTGGTGTCGGCGGTGGTGGCGCCGGTGAAGTCGACCGCGGTGACGGCGACGGTGGTCACGGCCGCCTGCGGGTTGCCCGCGAAGCCCTGCATGGCCTGGGCCAGCTTCTGGGCGTTCTCCAGCAGCGGCATCTTGTCGTTGAGCGAGGTGGCGGGGTCGAAGAACTGGCTGTAGTCGGTGGCGATCTTCGCGGCGGCGCCGGCGGTGTCGGCGGGGCCGGTGCCGCTGACGGTCGGCGGAGCGCCGGTGCCGCACGTGGCGGCGGCGGGGGACGCCGCGGGGGTGGTCGCCGCCGCCGTCGGTGCCGCCGTGGTGGGGGCACTCGACGGGGAGCCCGGCGGGGTGTTGGAGGTACCGCTGCTGCAGGCCGCCGCGAGCAGCAGCACGGCTGAGCCGGCCGCCGCTCGCAGGACCAGGGACGCACGTTCCATGTTCGGTCACCGCCCTGTCACGATTCCAGAAAATCTGACTTGCCATCAGATTCGGTTCACCAAGCTAGCGCCGCGGGGATCGTCAGGAACCCTCTCGGGCGGGTATTGATGAGGGAACGTGACCATTCGGGAGAGGTGACCATGAAGCTGCCGCCGTTCGGGGGACGCGGTCCGCGCGGCCTCGGTGGGCTGCGCGGCCGTGCGGGGCTGGTGGCCGGGGCGGCCGGGGCGCTGCTGTGCGTGCTCGGGTGGTACGGCGTCTCCGGCGAGCGTTACGCCGAACGGCAGCTGCCCTACCTGGCCTCGGCGACGATCCCCGGCGCGGCGCTGATCGTCGCGGGCGCGGTGCTGCTGGCCCGCCCCGGCGAGCAGGACGAGCGCGAACGCGCCGCCGGGGACGAGGAGACCCGACGGCAACTGCGGCTGCTGTACGAGCTGCTGGTCGAGGAGGCGGGACGGTCGGGCACCGGCGCCGGCGGAACGGGCGGCACGGGCGAGGGCGCGGCCGCCGCGGCGCCGGGGCGGTTCTGCTTCCTGCCGAACGGCCGCACCTACCACCGGGCCGGCTGCCTGCTGGTCGAGGGACGCGGCGACGCACTGCCGGTGACCCCGGCGGGCGCCCAGGAACGCGGACTGCGGCCCTGCCCGCTCTGCACGCCGACGGAGGCCCCGCGGGCCCCGGAATCCCCCGAGACCCCGACGGCCCCGGCGGATCCGGCGGATCCGGCGGCCGGGCCGGACACGCCCGCGGCGCCGGGGGCGTGAATGTCCTCGCTGCCGCTGGACCTGGCCCAGGCCGGACTGACCGTCGGGGCGGCCGCGTCACTGTCCGGGATCGGACTGGTGGTCTGCTACCGGGCCACCGGCGTACTGAACCTGGCCCAGGGCGCCATCGCCATGATCACCGCCTATGCGCTGCGGCAGACGATCGTGGTGTGGGACTGGCCCCGCGCCGTCGCCGTCCCCGCCTGCCTGCTGGTCTTCGCCCCCGCCATCGGGTGGACACTGGACGCGGCGGTCTTCCGGCGCCTCCAGCGCCGGGGCGCCGGGCCGGTGGAGAACCTGGTGGCGTGCCTGGGCGTGTTCGTGCTGCTGATCGGCGCGGCGTTCCTGCTGTGGGGGCCCACCCCGCTCGGTGACGCGCCGAGCCTGCTGCCGTCCTCACCGTGGGCGGTGCTGGCGGTGGTGGCCGTGCTGGGTGCGGCGGTCGCCGCGGTGGGGCGCTGGACGCCGTTCGGGACCCAGGTGCGGGCCGTCGTCGACAACCGGCGCCTGGCGGAGCTGTCCGGGGTGGACGCGGACCGGGTCTCCTCGGTCGGTTGGGCGTTCGGCGCGTTCACGGCCGGGCTGACCGGCGCCGTGCTGGCACCTGGGCTGCGCCTGGACCCGTACGGGCTGCCGCTGCTGGTCATGGAGACGATGGCGGTCGCGGTGATCGCCGGGCTGCGCAGCGTCGCGGGCGCGGTCGCGGCGGCGCTGGCGCTCGGGGTGCTGCAGAGCGAGCTGACGCAGTTCCACCCGGGCGGCTGGACCCAGTCGCTGCTGCAGGCCGTCGAGGCGAACCTGTTCGTGCTGGCGCTGCTGGCGGCCGTCCTGCTGCTGCCGCGACTACGGCTCGCCGGAGGGGAACGGCGGGCCTACCAGGCCGTGCTGACCGGGCCGCCGATCATGGCGGCGACGGAGGCGTCGCCCCGGGCGTTCGCGGCGCGGATCGGCGGCGCGGCGCTGCTGCTCCTGCCGTTCGCGTTCCGCGCCGACGACCTGCGGGCGGCGTTGCAGGTTCCGGCGCTGGCGCTGGTGCTGCTCTCGATCGTGGTGGTGACCGGCTACGGCGGGCAGGTCTCGCTCGGACAGGCCGGTTACGCGGGCCTCGGCGCGCTGTTCACCGGGGTGCTGGCGGGCGGCGGGCGCGTACTCGGACTGCCGCCCCTCCCGCCGCTGGTGGCGCTGGCGGTGGCGGTGGTCCTCGCGGCGCCGCTGGGCCTGCTGGTGGGGTGGCCCGCGATCCGGCGGCGGGGGCTGGCACTGGCACTGACGACGTTCGCGGTGGGCACGGCGATCAGCCGACTGGTGTTCCAGCAGCCTGCGGCCACGGCCGGGGTCGTACTGGACCGGACCGGGCTGCTGGGCGAGGACCGGTTCTTCTACGGCGTGGAGCTGGCCCTGCTGGCGGCGGCGCTGCTGCTGGTGCGGGCGCTGCGGCGGGGCCGGATCGGGCGGGCGCTCGGCGCGATGCGCGACCACGAGGCGGGCGCGGCGGCGGCCGGGGTGGACGTGCCGCGGCTGAAGCTGCTGGCCTTCGTCGTCGGCGCGGCGCTGGCCGCGCTGGGCGGCGGACTGCTCGGGCTGGGCGGGCAGGCCTTCGACCCCAACGGCTTCGATCCGGTCCTCGGTCTGATCTGGTTCGCGGCGGTCGTCGTGTTCGGCGCGGACAGCGCGCTCGGTGCGGTACTGGCGGCGGCGCTGCTCGTCGGTCTGGACACCGGGACGGTCGCCGGGGTCTCCACGGCGGCGGTGGGCGCGCTGGCGCTGCTGCTGGGCCGGATGCCGCCCGGCGGCCTCGCCGGGCTGGCCCGGCGGCCGGCCCGCACGCGCGACGCCGCGTCGGTGTCGCCGCCGGGCATCGAGGACCTGCGGCTGACGCCGCTCGGGCGGCGCCTGGCCGGGCGGGTGCGGCTGCCCGCGCCGACGGGGCCGGCGGTCGCCGTGCCGGGCGCGGGAGCCGGGGTCGGGAGGCTCGGGGGCGAGCGGCTGACCGCGCGGAACGTGACGCGGAGGTTCGCGGGCGTCACCGCCGTCGACGGGGTGACCCTGGCCGTGCCGCCAGGCCGGATCACCGCGCTGACCGGGCCGAACGGGGCCGGGAAGTCCACCCTGTTCGACTGCCTCAGCGGCGCGGGCCGCCCGGACGCGGGCCAGGTGCTGCTGGGCGGCCGGGACATCACCCTCCTGCCCGAGCACGCCCGCGCCCGGCTGGGGCTGGCGCGTACCTTCCAGCAGCTTGCCGTCTTCCCCGGGCTGACCGTCGCGGACAACATCCGGCTCGGCGCGGAGCAGGCGGCGTCGGGGCGGGCGACGGTCGCACCCGCCGAGGAGACGGAGGCGGTGCTGCGCCTGCTGGGGCTGACGGCCCTGCGCGACCACCCGGCGGCGGAACTGCCGACGGGCACGCTGCGCCTGGTCGAACTGGGCCGGGCGCTGGCGATGGCGCCGACGGTGCTGCTGCTGGACGAACCGGCCGCGGGCCTGGACCGGCGGGAGACGGCGCTGCTGGTGGAGCTGCTGCGCTCACTGGCGAACGGCGGGCTGGCGCTGCTGCTGGTGGAGCACGACCGGGAGCTGGTGGACGAGCTGGCGAGCGGCGTGCACGTGATGCGTGCCGGGCGGGCCCAGTTCCGGGGCGGACGCCTGGGGGGCGGGACGGCGGGTGGCGGAACGGCGGGCGACGGGACGGCAGGTGACGGGGGCGCGGGTGACGGGGTGGCGCCGGTCGGGCGGGGTGGCCATGGCGCTTGAGATCGAGCTGCGCGGCGCCCGGGTGCGGTACGGGCCGCTGGAGGCGCTGCACGGAGTGGACCTGCCGATCCCGGCGGGGGCGATGACGGTGCTGCTCGGGCGGAACGGCAGTGGGCGCAGCAGCGCGCTGCACGCGATGGCGGGCGTGGTGCCGCTGACCGCCGGACGGGTGCTCTGGCACGGCGGAGCGGTGCACGCGCGCGAGATCACTGCTCTCGACACGTATCGGCGCTCACGTCTCGGTGTCGCGCTCCTCCCCTCCGAGCAGGCCGTGTTCCCCTCCCTCAGCGTCGCGGAGAACCTCGCCGTCACGGGCCGCCTCGGCGGCGGGACCGACGCCGGGATCGCCCTCTTCCCCGAGCTCGCACGCCTGCTGCCGCGCACCGCCGGCACGCTCTCCGGGGGCGAGCAGCGGATGGTCGCCCTCGCCCGGGTGCTCACCTCCCCGGCCCGCCTGCTGCTCCTGGACGAGTTCGCCCTGGGTCTGGCGGAGGAGGTCACCGCGCGCGTCCACGCGACGCTCGCCGAGCTGGTCCGGGCCGGCCGCACGGTGGTCCTCGCCGAGCAGACCCTCCCGGACGGGGCGGTCTGGGACCTCGCCTACGAGCTCCGGCGCGGCGATCTGGTCGCCGCGCGGGAGCGGGATCTCAGCGGAGCCTGAGGACCATCCCGGCGGCGAGGTCGTCGGGGCTCGGCCCGATGAGCGCGCGGTTGCGCGCGTACAGCGCAGGCCACCCACCGGGGAGGTGGAACCGCCGCGCGATCGACACGAGCTGGTCGCCGGGCCGCACCACGTAGGTGGCGGGGACGGTGACCGGCAGGGTAGGGGTCGGCGTCGGCGCGGGCGCGGGAGGCCGCGTCGGGGCGGGGGTCGGCACGGGCGAGGGCACGGAGGTCGGCCGATGCGTCGGCGACGGGCTCGGCGACGGCTTCACGCTCGACGTCGGAGTCGGCCTCACCGTCGGCCTGACGGTCGGCGTGGAGATGGGGGCGGGCCGATGCGTCGACGTCGGGCTCGGCGACGGCCTCACACTCGACGTCGGAGTCGGCCTCACCGTCGGCCTGACGGTCGGCGTGGGAATGGGGGCGGGCCGATGCGTCGAGGTCGGGCTCGGCGACGGCTTCACACTCGGCGACGGCTTCACGCTCGGCGACGGCCTCACCGTCGGCCTGACGGTCGGTGTCGGCTTCACGCTCGGCCTCACGGTCGGCGTGGGCGACGGCTTCGGGGTCGGGCTGTGGGTGACGCCGACCGGTGGGCGGCCGTAGAGGCCGAGGTCGCGGGAGCAGCTGGGCCAGGCGTCCCAGCCCTGCCAGGCGAGGATGACCTCTGCCACCGCGATCTGCTCGGCCTTGGTGGCCAGGTCGGGACGGGAGGCGTAGCGGGTGCCGCCGGCCTCGCGCCAGGTCTCCAGGGAGATCTGCAGGCCGCCGTAGAAGCCGTTGCCGGTGTCGATGTGCCAGCGGCCGCTGCTCTCGCACATCGCGAGCTGGTCCCAGATCGAGACCGGGGCCTGCGCGGACGCGGCATCAGAGACCATCGGCAGCACGCACAGCAGCATGGCCGCGGCGGTGGCCCCGCCGGCGAGGACTCGTCTTCGAGCTATGCCCATGGAAGCTGACGCTACGTCGCCTCTCTCAGCAGTCCGATTGTCGTATCAATCGCCACGCCGTGGACTCACCCGAACGCACGACAGCAGCGCGACCCACCGCCCGGACGGGGCGGTGGGTCGCGCTGCTGTCGTCGGACAACCGGGAGCGTGCTGCCTCAGCCGAGGTTCAGGACCTGGCCCGGGAGGATCAGGTTCGCGTCGCCACCGATGACGGCCTTGTTGGCGGCGTACAGGGACTGCCAGTTGGTGCCGTGGGCGGCCGCGATGGCGCTCAGGGTGTCACCGGACTGGACGGTGTAGCTGCCCGAGGAGGAGCCGGAGCTCTGCGCCGGGGCGGGGGTCTGCGCCGGGGCGGGGGTCTGCGCCGGAGCCTGGGCCGGGGCGCTCTGCTGGGTGGAGCTGGAGGTGTCCTGCGAGGCCGACGCGCTGTTGTCCGAGGACGAGCTGCTCGACGAGGAGGAGTTCGAGGAGGAGGTGTCGACGGAGGCCGCCGCGCCACCCTGGCTCAGACCGGCCTGCGGGCCACAGACGGGCCAGGCGCCCGGACCCTGGTTGGCCAGGACCTTCTCCGCGATGGAGATCTGCTGACCCTGGGTGGCCTGGTCGGCGGTGGACGCGTACTGGGTGCCGCCGTAGGCCGCCCAGGTGCTGGCGTCGAACTGCAGACCGCCGTAGTAGCCGTTGCCGGTGTTGATGGACCAGTTGCCGCCCGACTCGCACTGCGCGACCGCGTCCCAGGTGGAGACCGACGCGGCGGAGGCGGCGGTCGCGGTGAGCAGACCGGCGACCGGGGCCGCGATGAGGGTGGCGGTGATGGCAGCGGTACGAACGCGGAACTTCATGAAAAGCCTTTCGACAGTCCCGGGTGGGCGGCTTTCGCGCTCTGCGCGTCCGCACCCTCGCCCCGCCACTCGCCGCCGACCTGTCCTGAGCGGCGGCGGGCACTGCCTCGTGCTGCGCGACGTTGCGCCGCAGGGCTGTGCATTGGCGGGCGAACCCGGGTGGTGCTCGTTGCACCGACGTCAACGACCGTAGGAAAGCCGGGGGGCGAGACTCAACCGCCGAAGCGAAGTCGCAGCTCAGGCTGCGGTTACCGGAAGTAAAAATCTTGGAAATCGACACCGGATGTCCGGTTTGGGACTTTTGTCGAAGCGTCAACGGAGCGGTTTCGTGACCTGAGTCACAGAAAACGGGCTCTGAGTCCGCGTGAGGTGCCCCACACGGTAGACAGAGGGTCACCCCCGGTTGCCCGCGCGTGACCGAATCGCACTTCTTTCCCGTGCTCGGAACACCTGAACCGTGACCCCGGGCACATCCGTGCGTTTGTCATCACGGCCGGGCAGTCGCGCTCCGGCCCCCGCGATTCGAGGAGTCATTCGTGCAGCGCATGATCGACGTCAGCGACGAGGTCCGTGCCGAGATCGGTGACGACGAGGCCGATCGCCTGCTCGGCGGCGGCACCGCACCCGACCGCTACGACTGCACCTCCTGCCGCGCTCCCGGCGACGTGACGCAGGAGCCGACGGCGACGGTGCTGTTCGTCGGCGAGGAGACGGCGGTCCTGGCCTTCGCCCACGCCCGGTGCATCCCCTCCCAGGTGGTCGAGGTCTCCGAGGAGCAGTTGCAGGGCGCGGTCCGGACCATCAGCGCGTCGATGACGCCCGGCGTGGCGGCGCCGGTCGCGCCCGCGCCGGAGCTGCACGTCCCGGACAGCGTGCCGAGCCCCGCGGGCGGGCAGGTCGCCCCCGCGGTCCTCGGCGTGACCTGCGGCCTGGTGCTGTGTCAGGGCGTGCCGCGTGCCGCGCTCGTCGTCGAGCCGACGGGGCCGGTCGGCCGGCCCGGCACGTCGGTGGGCGAGGACACGTTCGTGGAACTGCTGCTGGAGCACGGCTTCCAGCCGATCGTCGAGGTCGAACAGCCGCCCGCCCAGTTGCGCGGCTGGTCGGTGCTGATGGCCATGGGCCAGCTCCACGCCGTTCTCCAGCCCGTGCCGGGCGGCGGCACGAACGCCTGGTGGCAGGCGCATGCGCCGTTGCAGGTGACGGACGCCTGGCGCAGTGCCGCTTCGCAGCAGGCCGAGGTCATCATGTACGCCGCGCCGCACGGCAGCGTCGGGCGCCAGCCCCGCGAGGACCTGCTCCGGCACGCTCTGGACAACGCCTCCCGCAAGGGCCTGCTGCTGGGCGCGACCCTGCCGCTCGCGGGAACCTGAGCCTTTGGACGAAGGGCACGTGGCACCATCCAGGGGCGCGGGGAACTGCGCGGGAAACCACCCTGTGCGGATGGCCCTGCGCGTTGAGGACCATCTGCTCATCAGTGGCTTGTCGCGCAGTTCCCCGCGCCCCTGGATGGTGCCACCACCTGCGGGAGCGTACGCGGCCCGGTCACGCCCAGGCAGGGGGCGCGGCCCGGTCACGCCCGCGCGGAGGAGCCGCGCGTGTCACAGCCCCGCGCCCTGGGGAGTGCACCCGCATCTTTGTAGGTCGCCTCTCGTTGGCCATGGCGTGCAAGCCTTCGAGACGTACCCCACCCCCACCACGCCCCGCTTCGCCTGGCCGGCGACCAGCGCCATTCCGGCCATGCGTCCCGCGTTCGAGCGCAACGCCGAGCGGGACACGCCGATCTACGACGCGCTCTACGCGGAGTTCCGGCGGCTCTTCCGTTCGTTGCCGGGCGACCGCACCGGGGAGGAGAACTTCAAGCTCCCCTACTTCGCCGACTTCGCCTCGCCCAGCGCGCCGCAGACCGCCGGGCGGCACCGCAGCCGACTCTCGCTGCCGCCCGGGTCCGCGTAAGGGCCGCTACTTCTTCTTCGAGCGCTTCTCGCGCACGCGGACCGAGATGGAGATCGGGGTGCCGACGAAGCCGAACTCCTCGCGCAGGCGGCGCTCGATGAAGCGCCGGTAGCCCGCCTCGATGAATCCCGAGGCGAACAGGACGAAGCGCGGGGGCTTCGTGCCGGCCTGGGTGCCGAAGAGGATGCGGGGCTGCTTGCCGCCGCGCACGGGGTGCGGGTGGGCGGCGACCAGCTCGCCGAGGAACGCGTTCAGGCGGGCGGTGGGGACGCGGGTCTCCCAGCCCTCCAGGGCGGCCTCGATCGCCGGGACCAGCCTCTCCATGTGACGGCCGGTACGGGCGGAGACGTTGACCCGGGGCGCCCACTGGACCTGGACCAGGTCCTGCTCGATCTCGCGCTCCAGGTAGTAGCGGCGCTCCTCGTCGAGGCGGTCCCACTTGTTGTAGGCGATGACGACCGCGCGCCCGGCGTCCACGGCCATGGAGATGATGCGGGTGTCCTGCTCGGTGAGGGTCTCGCTGGCGTCGACGAGGACGACGGCGACCTCCGCCTTCTCCAGCGCGGCCGCGGTCCGCAGCGAGGCGTAGAAGTCCGCGCCCGCGGTCTGGTGGACGCGGCGGCGGATACCGGCGGTGTCGATGAACTTCCAGGTCTTGCCGCCGAGCGTGATCATCTCGTCGACCGGGTCGCGGGTGGTGCCCGCGAGCTCGTTGACGACGACGCGGTCCTCGCCGGCGACCTTGTTCAGCAGGCTGGACTTGCCGACGTTCGGGCGGCCGATCAGCGCGACACGGCGCGGGCCGCCGACGGTGAGGGTGCCGAACTCCTGCTTGGGGGCCTCCGGCAGCGCCTCCAGGACGGCGTCGAGCATGTCGCCGGAGCCGCGGCCGTGCAGGGCGGAGACGGGCCAGGGCTCGCCGAGGCCGAGGTTCCACAGCGCGGCCGCGTCGGCCTCGGCGGAGGGACCGTCGACCTTGTTGGCGCACAGCACGACCGGCTTGCCGGAGCGGCGGATCAGCTTGACCAGGGCGTCGTCGGTGTCGGTCGCGCCGACGACGGCGTCGACGACGAACAGGACCGCGTCGGCGGCCTCGATGCCCTGCTCGGCCTGCTGGGCGACCAGGCCCTCCAGGCCCAGCGCGTCGATCTCCCAGCCGCCGGTGTCGACGACCTTGAACCGGCGCCCGTTCCAGTTGGCGTCGTAGCTGACGCGGTCGCGGGTGACGCCGGGGCGGTCCTCGACGACCGCCTCACGGCGGCCGATGATGCGGTTGACCAGGGTGGACTTGCCGACGTTCGGGCGGCCGACGACGGCGAGCACGGGCATCGGCAGGTGCTCGTCGTCGAGGCTGCCGACCTCGTCGAGGTCGAAGCCCTCCTCGGCGGCGAGCTCCATGAACTCGGCGTACTCGGCGGCGTCCAGCTCGCCGTGCCCGGCCACGTGCCCGGCGTTCTCGTTACTCATGTGCGCGGTGCCAACTCTCGTCTTCGGCTGTCGTGTGGCATGGGGGGCGGCGTCGGCCGGCGACGCTCAGCCCAGCCGGGCGGCGGCGCGGTCGCGCACCAGCCCGATGATGTGCGTGATGACCTGCTCGGGACTCATCTCGCTGGTGTCGACCTCGACGGCGTCGTCGGCCTTGCGCAGCGGCGCGGTGGCGCGACCGGAGTCGGCGGCGTCGCGGCGGTTGATGTCCACCAGGATGGCCGCTATCTCGTCGGTGTCGGTGATCCCGAGCTGCGCGGCGCGCCGGGCGGCCCGGGTCTCGGCGGAGGCGGTCAGGAAGACCTTCAGGTCGGCCTGCGGGAAGACGACGGTGCCCATGTCCCGGCCCTCGGCGACGATGCCGCGCGGCGCGGCGACCGCGGAGGCTCGCTGGAGCTCGACCATCCGGCTGCGGACCTCGGGCACCGCGCTCACGGCGCTGACGGCCGCGGTGACGGCCTGCTCGCGGATCGGCCCGGAGACGTCGACGCCGTCGACGGTGATGGTCGGGCCCTCGGCGTCGGTGCCGGAGACGACGGCGGGCTTGTCGGAGGCGACCGCCACCGCGTCGGAGTCGTCGACGTCGACCTCGTTGGCCAGCATCCAGTAGGTCACGGCCCGGTACATGGCGCCGGTGTCCAGGAAGCTCAGGCCGAGGCGTGCGGCGATCTCCCGCGAGACGGTCGACTTTCCGGTGCCGGCGGGGCCGTCGAGCACGACGACGACCGGGGCAGAGGAGTTGTCCACGGGGCGGCTTCCTTCGGAACGCGGGGGCAGGGGTCCACGTCAAGGTTACCGTCCGCGACCACCCGTCCGGCCGCTTCCGGCCTGCGGCCCGCGCCGGGGCCGCTCAGGGCCCGCCCGGCGCGGGTGCCGGCCGCCTAGCGCAGGTGCCAGCCGCGCTCGCGCAGGGCCGCGGAGAGAGTCGGTATGGTCGTGGGCGCGACGCTGATCTTGACCAGACCGGCCTGCTGCCCGGTGGAGTGCTCGATGGCGACGTCCTCGATGTTGACCCCGGCGCTGCCCGCGTCGGCGAAGAGGCGGGCGAGCTCGCCCGGCTGGTCGCCGATGAGGACGGCGAGCTCCTCGTAGCGGGTGGGCGGCGCGCCGTGCTTGCCGGGGATCCGGGCCCGTCCGGCGTTGCCGCGCCGCAGCACGTCCTCGACGGTGACGGCGCCCTCGCCGCGCTTGTCCTCGTCGGCGGCCTGCAGCGCGCGCAGCCCGGCGACGGCGGTGGTGAGGTCGGCGGCGAGGTCGTCGAGGGTGTCGGCGACGGCGCCCGCGTTGGCGCTGAGGATCTCCACCCACATCGCCGGGTTCGAGCCCGCGATGCGGGTGGTGTCGCGGATGCCGGGCCCGGCGAGGCGCACCGCGTTCTCGGCGGCGTGCTCGAGCCGCGCGGCGATCAGGGACGCGACGACCTGCGGTGTGTGGGAGACGAGCGCGACGGCGCGGTCGTGGGCGGCGGCGTCCATCAGCACGGGGACGGCCCCGCAGAGAGCGACGAGTTCGAGGGCGGTGTTGAGGGTGTCCGTCGAGGTGTCGGGCAGGGGCGTGAGCACCCAGGTGCGGCCCTCGAAGAGGTCGGGCCGGGCAGCGAGGGGGCCGCTGCGCTCGGCGCCGGCCATGGGGTGGCTGCCGACGTAGCTGGTGGTGTCGCAACCCAGCGCGAGCACGTCCTGGCGGGGGCCGTCCTTGACGCTGGCGACGTCGGTGTAGGCGCGGGCCAGGCCCTCGGCCTGGACCTCGGCGAGGACCCGCCCGACGAGCGCGGGTGGGACCGCGATGATCGCCAGGTCGACCTGGCCGGTCGGCGGCTCGGTGGTGCCGGCCCCGAGGGACGCGGCGGTGCGGGCCGCGTCCGGGTCCGCGTCCCGCAGGTGGACGGTCATCCCCCGGGCGCTGAGCGCGAGGGCGGCGGAGGTGCCGATCAGTCCGGTGCCGATCACGACGGCGGTGCGCATGCGGGGTACGTCCTCGGGGTGCGGTGGGCCTTCGATGGACATTCTGGCTGAAGTCGCCTGCGGGCGTCGCGACGGCCGAACAGCCGACCGGGTCGGGGCGCAGTCCGATCCGGTCGGCGATGCCGACGATCGCCACGGTAACGGGACGGACACGCAGCGGAAACCTGTGTCCGAGGGGTGGAACCCCTCGGCTCAGGGGCGCGAGGCTCTGCCGATGTGCGGCTCCGCCTCGCGCCCTCGCGGCGACTCCGCATATCGGCCGAGCCCCGCGCCCCTGGATGGTGCACCTTCAGCCGGCCAGAATCCTGAGCTCGCGGCTGGTGAGGTTCAGGCGCTCGCCGCCGTCGGGGGTGCAGACGGCGATGTCCTCGATGCGGGCGCCGAACTCGCCGGGGAGGTAGATGCCGGGCTCGATGGAGAAGGCCATCCCGGGCTCGAGGGCCAGCGGGCTGCCGGAGACGATGTACGGCTCCTCGTGGGTCTCCAGGCCGATGCCGTGGCCGGTGCGGTGGATGAAGTAGTCCCCGTATCCCGCCTTGGCGATCAGGTCGCGGCCCACCGCGTCCAGTTGCTCGGCGGTGATGCCGGGGGCGACCGCGTCGCACTGCTCCTTCTGCGCGTGCAGCAGCACCTCGTAGAGGGCCTCGTAGCGCGCGGGCGGGCGGCCGACGCAGTAGTTGCGGGTGGAGTCGGAGCAGTAGCCGGACGGCATGGTGCCGCCGATGTCGACGACGACGGGCTCTCCGGCCTCGATGACCCGGTCGGAGACCTCCGCGTGCGGGGAGGCGCCGTTCGGGCCGGAGGCGACGATGACGAAGTCGACGCGGGCGTGGCCGGAGGCGATGATCGCGTCGGCGATGTCGCGGCCGACCTCGGCCTCGGTGCGGCCGGGGCGCAGCCACTCCTCCATCGCGGAGTGGACCTTGTCGATGGCCTCGGCGGCCTCCAGCAGCGCGGCCACCTCCGCCGCGCTCTTGCGCATCCGGAGCTCGCCCAGGACGCCGCCTGCCAGGGCCTGCTCGACGCCGGGCAGGGAGGAGCGGAAGGCGAGGACCTTCTCGGCGAACATGTGGTTGTCCAGGCCGACGCGGGCGAGGCCTCGCGGCAGGCGGGAGGCGACGAGGGCGTAGGGGTCCTCGGTCTCGCGCCAGGAGACGATCTCCAGGTCGAGCGCGCCGACGGGCGAGGCCTCGGCGGCGGGCTTCTCCAGCAGCGGGACGACGAGGAAGGGCGCACCCTCGGCGGGGACGGCGAGACAGGTGAGGCGTTCCAGCGGGAGGGCCTCGTAGCCGGTGAGGTAGCGCAGGTCGGCGCCGGGGGTGATGAGCAGGGCGTCGAGTCCGGCGGCGCGGGCGGCGGTCCGCGCGCGGGCGATCCGGTCCGCCGGGCTCGTGACGTTCTCAGAACCGTGGTCTGCATCGTGTGCCATGGCACATAGTTCATCACGCGGCACCCGCCCGCGCAGGGTTCCGGCACACCCACGTGACACCGCACTACTCGACCGGCCCCGACTGGGGTACAAACAGGACATGCTCTTCCATCTGACGCCGCTCGACGCCTGGCTGGAACATCCGGACCGCCCCTACACCACGGCCTCGCTGGCACTGGAGGGCTTCATCCACTGCTCCGCCGACGAGGAGCAGGCGCTGTCGGTGGCGAACGCCCGCTTCGCGAACGCGCGCGGGCCGCTGATGGTGCTGCTGCTCGACGAGGCGCTGCTCGACGCGCCGGTGCGGTGGGAGGACGCGAAGGACGGCGGCACGTATCCGCACGTCTACGGGCCGGTGAACCGGGCCGCCGTGGTCGGGATGCTGGAGGCCCGGCGCGACGCGGAGGGCCTGTGGGCCACGCTCGCCGTCTGGAGCTGAGCCCCTTTCTCGCGGCGGGCTGATTTCCCGTCAATTCACATGCGGGACATGTGGTGTACCTGTCGGCCCTCTTTCGTTCCGCCCCCTCGCGTGCCAGTGTGATGCCTCACGTTCTACGCGCGTCATGGACACGAGACGACTACGAGGGAGCAGGATGCGCACGAGCAAGGTTGTGGCCCTGGCGGTGGCCGCCGGGCTGGGTATCGGGGGCGCCGCGGCGCTGCCCGCCACGGCGGCGACGCAGCCCGCCGCGCAGCACCATTCCGCGAGCTGTCGGCTGGACTCGAACAATCCCGGCCTCAAGCACGTGATCTACCTGCAGTTCGACAACGTGCACTTCACCCGGGACAACCCGAACGTCCCGTCCGACCTGGAGCAGATGCCGCACCTGCTCAACTTCCTGACCTCCAACGGCGTGGTGGACACCAACCACCACACGCCGCTGATCGCCCACACCGGCAACGACATCCTCACGTCGCTGACCGGCCTGTACGGCGACCGGCACGGTCAGGCCGTGGCGAACTCGTACCGGTACTACAACCCGGACGGCAGCACCAACAGCGCGGCCAGCTTCGCCTACTGGACCGACGGCGTGGCCGACTCCTCGGTGCCCACCCCGAGCGACTCCAGCTACACGATGGTGACGCCGCAGGGCAAGAACACCCCCGCGCCGTGGGTCTCCTACACTCGCGCGGGCTGCGACTACGGCGCGGTGTCGGTGGCCAACACGGTGCTGGAGAACACCACCGTGGACATCAACAAGGTCTTCGGCGCCAACTCGCCGCAGGCCGCCGAGGCCAAGGCCGACCCGAACAAGGCGACCACCGACTACGTCGGCATCGGCCTGCACTGCGCGAAGAACTCGGCGCTGTGCAAGGGCGCGGGCGCGAACGCCTCCCCCGACCTGCTGCCCGACGAGCCGGGCGGCTACAAGGGCTACCAGGCGCTGTTCGGCGCCAAGGCGGTGGACCCGGCGATCTCCAGCACGGGCGTCGTCAGGTCGACCGACGGCACGCCGATCACCGACAGCGCCGGCAACCCGGGCTTCCCCGGCTTCGACGGCATGAGCGCCGCCAACTCCCTCGGCTACGTCGCGCAGATGCAGGAGTCCGGCGTGCCGGTCACCTTCGCGTACATCTCCGACGCGCACGACCGCCACGCGGCCCCCTACGGCGCGTTCGGTCCGGGCGAGGCCGGGTACGTGGCGCAGCTGAAGACCTACGACAACGCCTTCGCGGCCTTCTTCTCCCGGCTCGCCAAGGACGGCATCACCACGAAGAACACCGACTTCGTGGTGACCTCCGACGAGAACGACCACTTCGTCGGCGGCGCGCCGACCCCCGCGAACTGCGACGGCGTCACGGTGCCCTGCACCTACGCGCAGGTCGGCGAGATCAACGCGAACGCCAACGGCCTGCTGGCCACCCAGCAGGGCGTGACCACGCCGTTCAAGCTGCACGCGGACTCCGCGCCGAACTTCTACGTCACCGGCGACCCGTCCCAGACGGACCCGGCGACCCGCTCCCTGGAGCAGGCCTGGGCCAAGGTCACGGCGGTCAATCCGATCTCCGGCAAGACCGACACGGTCAACAAGTACCTGGCCGACCAGACGGAGATGAAGCTGCTCCACATGGTCACCGGTGACGCGGCCCGCACGCCGACGTTCACCTCGTTCGCCGACCCGAACTACTACGTCTACGGCGCCGCGGCGAACTGCAACTCGGCCTGTGTGGCGCTCGGTCCCGCCTACGCGTGGAACCACGGCGACTTCTCGTCCGACATCAACACCACCTGGCTGGGCCTGGCCGGTCCGGGCGTGAAGCACCTGGGCGTCACGAACAAGGTCTGGTCCGACCACACCGACATCCGGCCGACGCTGCTGGCGCTGACCGGCCTGCGCAGCGACTACCGCGGCGACGGCGTGGTGCTCACCGGTTTCCTGGACGGCAAGGCCCTGCACGGCACGCTGCGCGCCAGCGAGCACCAGTACGCGCAGCTGGCCGCCGCCTACAAGCAGATCGACGCGGGCGTGGGCGCCTTCGCGGCGGCGACGCTGACGCTGTCGAACAAGGGGGTCTCCTCCACCTCGGCGGGTGACGCCACCTACCTGGCCGACGAGGCCACGCTCACCACGCTGGGCAACGAGCGCGACGCGCTCGCCAGGCAGATCGCCACGGTCCTGGACGGTGCGGCCACCGGCCACCACCGGATCGACGACCGCACCGCGGACCGCCTGGTCAAGGAGGCCCACCTGCTGATCCAGCAGGCGCAGCAGGCGGCCGCCTGATCCAGCCGCCTGACCTGGCACCCTGAGCGCCGTCAGACCGACGCGCCCGTCACGCCCACATGAAGCACCGTCACATGTGGACCGCGACGGGCGCGTTCGCGTCCTGGGCGATCTTCCCGCGGCGGTACAGGACCGCCGAGAGGACCAGGCCCACGACGAAGAACCCGGCCGACCACCAGTAGGCGGTGGCGTAGCTGTGGAGCTGGGCGTCGGCCAGGTTGACCGGAGTCGGCGTCCTCCCGGCCATGTAGCCGGTGCCCGCGCTGGTGGCGAGGGTGTTCAGCAGGGCGGTGCCGATGGAGCCGCCGATCTGCTGGGTGGTGTTGACGGCCGCGGAGGCGACGCCCGCGTCCCGCTCGTCGATCCGGTCGGTGGCCAGGCTCATCGCGGTGGGCATGATCAGGCCGAGGCCCAAACCCATGATGACCAGCGGCGGCAGCACCGCGGAGGCGTAGGAGCTGTGCAGGCCCAGGTTGGTGAACCAGACCATGGCGACGGCGGCCAGCGCCATGCCGAACGGGACCAGCGGCTTGGGGCCGATCCGGGGCAGCAGCACGAGCGTGGCCAGCTGCGCGGAGACCATCAGCGCGCCGATCATCGGCAGGAAGCCGAGGCCGGTCTGCACCGGGCTGTAGTGGAGCGTCTCCTGGAGGTAGTAGGTCAGGAAGAGGAAGACGCCGAACATGCCCGCGCTGGTGATGCCGGAGGCGAGGAAGGACGCGCCGCGGTTGCGGTCGGTCAGCACGCGCAGCGGCAGCAGCGGGTGCGCGGCGCGGGTCTGCCACCAGGTGAAGACCGCCAGCAACAGGCCGCCCGCGACCAGGAAGCCCCATGTCTGCGGGGAGCCCCAGCTGTGGCTCTCGGCGTTGGAGAAGCCGTAGACCAGGCCGAAGAGACCGCCGGAGACCAGCACGGTGCCGGGCAGGTCCAGCTTGGGGCGGTCGGCGCGGGCGCCGTTGCGCAGGAAGGTGGCACCGCCGGCGAGCGCGAGGGCCGCGAAGAAGAGGTTGACGAAGAGGGTCCAGCGCCAGTTCAGGTGCTCCGTCAGCAGACCGCCGAGCAGCAGGCCGATACCGCCGCCCGCACCGGCGATGGCGCCGTAGATGCCGAAGGCCTTGGCCCGCTCCTTGGCGTCGGTGAAGGTCGTGTTGAGGATGGACAGCGCGGCGGGCGCGAGCAGCGCGCCGAACAGGCCCTGCAGAGCGCGGCCGGTGACCAGGACGGAGAAGTCCCCGGCGGATCCGGCGAGCGCGGAGGCGGCCGCGAAGCCGCCGACGCCGACCAGGAAGACGGCCTTGCGGCCGAAGAGGTCGGCGAGGCGTCCGCCGAGCAGCAGCAGCGAGCCGAAGGCCAGCGCGTAGGCGGTGACCACCCACTGCCGGTCGGCGTTGGAGAAGCCGAGGTCCTGCTGGGCGGAGGGCAGCGCGATGTTCACGATGGTGCCGTCGAGCACCACCATCAGCTGCGCGAGGGCGATGACGGCCAGCGCCCACCAGCGGCGGCCGCCGTGCGTTCCGGCGGGCTGCGCACCGGTCCGCTCGGCCGCGAGGGTTGTCTGTGCTTGGGACATGCGAACGCTCCGAACGAAACGGTTTCGTACTCTTCCGAAAGAAGAATACGCCCATCGAAACGATTTCGTTTCGATGGGCGCGTGTGACGGGCGTCTCAGCCGTCAGCCGTCCGGTTCAGCTGTTCAGCAGCGCCGGAAGGACCACCGCGTCGACGTAGCGCTTCATGTACTCCGGGTCCGCGAAGCGGTCCTCGACGATCTTGCGGCCGGGCAGTGCGCCCACCAGCGCGTGGGCCAGGAACTCCCCCGCCGCCGCGTCCGCGCGCACCTCGCCGCGCTCGACGGCCCGGTCGAGCACCTGCTGCAGCACCCGCAGCATCGGCTCGACGAGCATGGTGCGCAGCGCGGCGCCGAGGTCCTCGTTGAACTGCACGGCGTGCATGACCGCGCTCATGAAGACGGTGTCGTGCTCCAGGTCGACCCCGGCGTCCGCGAGGGCGAACAGGTCGCCGCGCAGGGTGCCGGTGTCGATCCCGTCGTACGGCAGCGGCTTGGTGTGCCGCATCGCCGAGGCGACCAGTTGCGGCTTGCCCTGCCACTGCCGGTACAGGGTGGCCTTGCTGACGTGGGCCCGGGCGGCGACCGCGTCCATCGTCAGCGAGTCGTAGCCGTGCTCCCGCACCAGCTCGATGACGTGCTCGTACAGCTCCGCCTCGCGCTCGGGCGTGAGCCGGCCCCGACCGGACACCACCTGGGTCATCTCGTCACAGCCCGACGGACTTCATCAGCTGCCCGACCTCCGGGTTGGTCAGCCGGCGCAGCCAGCCGGACTTCTGGTCGCCCAGCGCGATCGGGCCGAACTGGGTGCGGACCAGCTTCTCCACCGGGAAGCCGGCCTCGGCCAGCATGCGGCGCACGATGTGCTTGCGGCCCTCGTGGAGGGTCACCTCGACCAGGTAGTTCTTGCCGACGTTCTGGATGACCTTGAAGTCGTCCGCGCTGGCCCAGCCGTCCTCCAGCTCGATGCCCTGCTTCAGCTGCTTGCCGAGGTCGCGCGGGATCGGGCCCTGGATGGCGGCGAGGTAGGTCTTCTTGACGCCGTACTTCGGGTGGGTGAGGCGGTGGGCCAGCTCACCGTGGTTGGTGAGCAGGATGATGCCCTCGGTCTCGGTGTCCAGGCGGCCGACGTGGAACAGCCGCGTCTCGCGGTTGGTCACGTAGTCGCCCAGGCACTGGCGGCCGTCCGGGTCCTCCATGGTGGCGACCACGCCGGCCGGCTTGTTCAGCGCGAAGAAGAGGTAGTTCTGGGTCGCGACGGTCAGGCCGTCGACCTCGATCTTGTCCTTGTCCGGGTCCACGCGCTTGCCCTGCTCGCGCACGACCTCGCCGTTGACCATGACGCGGCCCTGCTCGACCAGCTCCTCGCAGGCACGGCGGCTGCCCATGCCCGCCCGGGCCAGCACCTTCTGCAGGCGCTCGCCCTCGAGCTCGCTCTGCGCGTTCGGCTTGGACGGCCGGTCGTGCCGCGCGCGGACGGCGTCCTCGACACGCGCCTGGAGCTCGCGCGGCCGCGAGGGCGCGGTCTTGCGCGGGCCGCCGCCCTGGCCGGAGCCGGAGCCGCGCTTCCACGGCTGCGGTTGCGCGTCGGGGCCGCCGCCGAACTCCGGACGGTCGTAGCGGCGCTCCTCGGGGCGCGGCGTCCCCTTGCCCGCGCCACCGCCGCGGCGGGCGCCCTGCTGGCCACCGCGGGCTCCGCCCTGGCCGCCACCCTGGCCGCCCTTGCGGGCACCGCCGCCGCTGCTGTTCCTGCTGTTACCGCTACGCATCAAAAACCCGCTGCCCGGTCTGTTCGTCGTCCGTCGTCTGTCAGGCGGCTGCCTGTCAATCTGCTGCCGCGACCGCGTCGGCGATCGCAGACCCCTCCTGCGAGTCCGCCTCCACGTCGTCGGCCTCGGGGAGGAACGGGGCCAGCTCCGGCAGCTCGTCCAGGCCGCGCAGCCCCATCCGTTCCAGGAAGTAGTGAGTGGTCCGGTACAGGTAAGCCCCAGTCTCCGGCTCCGTGCCGGACTCCTCGACCAGACCTCTCTGTACCAGGGTACGCATCACGCCGTCACAGTTCACACCACGGACGGCGGAGACGCGCGAGCGCGAGACCGGCTGGCGGTACGCGATCACGGCCAGCGTCTCCAGCGCGGCCTGGGTCAGCCGGGCCTGCTGGCCGTCCAGCACGAACCGGTCCACGACGGGCGCGCAGACGGCGCGGGTGTAGAAACGCCAGCCCCCGGCGACGAAGCGGAGCTCGAATCCGCGCTGCTGGTCGTCGTACTCCTGCGCCAGCTCGGCGAGGGCGGCGGCGACGAGCTTCCTGGGCCGCTCCAGCAGCTCCGCGAGCCGTGCGGCGGTGGTGGGCTCGTCCACGACCATGAGCACGGCTTCGAGCGCGGCCTTCAGCGGGATCCCCGCGAGGATGTCCGCCTCCTCGCCGTCGCCGGCGACGGGGGCCGCCGCCCGCCGCCCCCCACCCCGCGCCGCCGGCACCGCCGGCACGTCCGCCGGGGCGGGCGGCTCGACCGGAGCCGTGAGCGCCGCAACCGGCACCTCGACCACCGGCTCCGCCGGGGGTGTCAGGGCCTCCGGCGGACGGCAGCCCTGCGGCTCGTTCGGTGCCGGCGCGGCGGCGCTCGCCGCAGGCGCCGGAAGGGGCTCGGGTTCGCGGGCGAGGGGCTCGGGTTCGCGGGCGAGGGGCTCGGGTTCGCGGGCGAGGGGCTCGACCCACTCACCCGCCGACCACTCGTCGACCGCCGCCGCCTGCTGCCGGGTGAGCGGGTAGCCGGGCAGCGGCGCGTCGTCGTCCTTCGGGGGGAGCTCGTCGCGGAAGACCGTTTCCAGATGCTCGCCCGGACGAGCCTGGCCGGGAAGGCCGAGGCGGCGGCGGGGGGTGGGGTCGTCCGTCATGGGTGGCGCTCCTTGCCCTTGGTGCCCTTGCCGTTCTCCGGCTCCTCCGCCGGGGCCGACGCGTCGAACTCGTCGCCGAGGTCCGCCGCCACCTCGACCTCGCCCTCGGCGACCCAGCGGACGAGCAACTCGCCCAGCGCCTGCGGCTGGTCGAAGGCGAGCAGCTTCTCCCGGTACAGCTCGAGCAGCGCGAGAAAGCGCGCCACCACGGTGAGCACGTCCGGGGCGTCCTGCGCCAGCCGCCCGAAGCTGACCTCGCCGTGCTCGCGCAGCAGCGCCACGACGAGCTCGGCCTGCTCCCGCACCGACACCCTCGGGGTGTGGATGTGGTCCACGTAGACGACCGGCTTCGGCTTCGGCTCCATCGCCTTGGCGGCCAGCTTCGCGAAGGCGTCCAGGCCGATGGAGATGACCACCTCCGGCAGCAGCTCCGCGTGCTGCGGCTCCAGGCCGACCGTGCGGGGGTGGCGCAGCCGCTCCTCCTCCCAGCGCTGGGCGAGGATCTCGGCGACGCGCTTGTACGCGCGGTACTGCAGCAGGCGGGCGAAGAGCAGGTCGCGAGCCTCCAGCAAGGCCAGGTCCTCCTCGTCCTCGATCTCGGCGGCCGGCAGCAGCCGGGCCGCCTTCAGGTCGAGGAGGGTCGCGGCGACGACGAGGAACTCGCTGGCCAGGTCGAGGTCCCAGTCGGGGCCCATCGCCCGGATGTGGGCGATGAACTCGTCCGTCACCTTGGACAGCGAGACCTCGGTGACGTCGAGCTTGTGCTTGGCGATCAGGCTCAGCAGCAGGTCGAACGGACCCTCGAAGTTGTCCAGGCGCACCAGGAAGCCGCCGGTGGGCTCCTCGGCGGAGGGCTCCACGGCGTCCGGTGCCGCGTCCGGTGCTGCGGGCGAGGGGTCGGGCAGGGTGGTCATCGCGCCCTATCGTGCCCTGTCCCCCGCCCGGCGGGCGAGCGCCGCGCGGCCGGAGGCCGCCGGACCGGCCTTAGCGCCCGCGCAGCCGCCGGACCAGGATGCTGGCCTCGCCGCGCTGCTCCAGGTCGGCCAGGACCACGGCCACCGCCTCGCGCACGATCCGGCCGCGGTCGACCGCCAGGCCGTACTCGCCGCGCAGCGCCAGCCGGGCGTGCTCGAGGTCGAACAGCTCCTCGGCGGAGACGTAGACGGTGATCTTCTCCTCGTGCCGCTCCCGCCCGGTGGGACGGCCCCGGGCGGCCCGCGGCTTGCGCCGGGCCGCGGCCGGCTGGGAGACCGCCTCGGAGGCCGCCTGGGCGGCCCTGGTGGCGGCGGAGACGGGCCGGGCGGAGGCGTCCGCACCTGGCTGCACCTCGCCCCGCTGGACGTCGCCGCGGGCCGGAGGCACGTGCGGGGTCGCGCTCGGCGCGGCGACCGCGCCGTGCTCGCCGCCCGGATCGGCCGGACGGCCCTGGTCGGACGCGGTGGGCACCGGGGCCGCCGACGGCGGCTTCGCCGCGCCCACGGACGCGGCCTGGTCCGGCGCACGCGGCACGGGCGTGAGTGTGGTCCCCCCGGTGGTCCGGAACAGTTCGTCCGCCCCCGGGAGACTCACTCGACGTGGCACCGGGCGAGCACCTCCCTGGCGAGCTGGCGGTAGGCGGCGGCGCCGACCGAGTTGGACGCGTAGGTGGTGATCGGCTCACCGGCGACCGTGGTCTCCGGGAAGCGCACCGTACGGCCGATGACGGTGTGGAAGACGTGCTCGCCGAACGCCTCGACGACGCGGGCCAGCACCTCGCGGCTGTGGACCGTGCGCGAGTCGTACATCGTCGCGAGGATGCCGTCCAGGCGCAGGTCGGGGTTGAGCCGCTCGCAGACCTTCTCGATGGTCTCCGTCAGCAGCGCGACCCCGCGCAGCGCGAAGAACTCGCACTCCAGCGGCACGATGACGCTGTGAGCGGCCGTCAGCGCGTTGACCGTGAGCAGGCCGAGGGACGGCTGGCAGTCGATGATGACGTAGTCGTAGTCGTTCATCAACGGCTTGAGCGCGCGGGCCAGCGCCGACTCCCGGGCCACCTCGCTGACCAGCTGCACCTCGGCGGCCGACAGGTCGATGTTGCTGGGGAGCAGGTCCATGCCCGGCACAGCCGTCTTCAGCAGCACCTCATCGGCCGTCAGGCCCCGCTCCATGAGCAGGTTGTAGACGGTGAGGTCCAGCTCCATCGGGTTGACGCCGAGGCCGACCGAGAGCGCGCCCTGCGGGTCGAAGTCGACCAGCAGCACCCGGCGCCCGTACTCCGCGAGCGCGGCACCCAGGTTGATGGTCGAGGTGGTCTTGCCGACCCCGCCCTTCTGGTTGCACATCGCGATGATGCGCGCCGGCCCGTGCTCGCCCAGCGGCGAGGGGATCGGGAAGTACGGCAGCGGGCGTCCCGTGGGACCGACGCGCTCGCGGCGCTGGCGCGCGGCGTCGGGAGCAAGCGTGGCGGCGTACTCCGGGTCCGGCTCGTATTCGGCATCAGGGTCGTAGAACTGACCGTCCGCCATCTCGGTCTGGACCAGGCCAGGCTCGACGGGGGCGTCCAGCGCGCTCGCGTAGCGCAGCGCCTCGTGATCGGAAATCGGGTACTCCAGGCTCGGGTAGCCGGGCTGCTGGTGACGTGCGTCAAAAGTGCGCGGGCCGCCACTCCCGGGAGCAATTGTCGACTCATTCACAAGTCGTCCTACCTCCTTGGCGACCGCCGTCGTGACCGGGCTTCGGGGCTCTGCCCCCTCCACTGGGCGGCATTTACCGCACTGCAGCCTAGCAACCACACAGTAGCGTCAACCAGCACACCGGTGATGCACTAACCAACATGTCGATATGACAATTGTCGATCACTGCGTCGTCGCACTGTGCGAAACCGCTGTTCGGCCTGCGGGGACACCGCCGGTCACCTCCGTTCACTCCTCTGCCGAGGGTGAATCGACGGGGTGTGAAGTTGACACAACGCCAGAAGGGCGCCGCACGGTGTGCGGCGCCCTTCTGAGCCTGTTCAGGCAGTCGTCGCTCAGGCGAGGACGTCGGTCAGCTCGACGTGCGGCAGGCCGAAGGCCTCGGCGACCGCGGCGTAGGTGATCTGGCCCTCGTGCACGTTCAGGCCCTTGGCCAGCGCGGCGTCGCGGCGGCAGGCCTCCTGCCAGCCGCGGTTGGCCAGCTCGAGGATGTAGGGCAGGGTCGCGTTGGTCAGCGCGTAGGTGGAGGTGTTCGGCACCGCACCCGGCATGTTGGCCACGCAGTAGAAGACCGAGTTGTGGACCTTGAAGGTCGGCTCGGCGTGGGTGGTCGGGTGCGAGTCCTCGAAGCAGCCGCCCTGGTCGATGGCGATGTCGACGAGCACGGAGCCCGGCTTCATGCGGGAGACCAGCTCGTTGGTGACCAGCTTCGGGGCCTTGGCGCCCGGGATGAGGACCGCGCCGATGACCAGGTCGGCCTCGAGGACGGCCTTCTCCAGCTCGAAGGAGTTGGAGGCGATGGCCTTGATCTTGTTGCCGAAGATCTTGTCGGCCTCACGCAGCTTGTTGATGTCGCGGTCGAGCAGGGTCACGTCGTAGCCCATGCCGATGGCGATGGTGGCCGCGTGCCAGCCGGAGACGCCACCGCCGATGACGACGGCCTTGGCCGGGTGGGTGCCGGGCACGCCACCGGGGAGGACACCACGACCGCCGGTCGGACGCATCAGGTGGTAGGAGCCGACCTGCGGGGCCAGGCGACCGGCCACCTCGGACATCGGGGCGAGCAGCGGCAGGGCACCGTTGCCCAGCTGGACCGTCTCGTACGCGATCGCGGTGGTGCCGGAGGCCAGCAGCGCGTCGGTGCCGGCGCGGTCGGCGGCGAGGTGGAGGTAGGTGAAGAGCAGCTGGCCCTTGCGGAGGCGGTGGTACTCCTCGGCGATGGGCTCCTTGACCTTCAGCAGGAGGTCGGCCGTGGCCCAGACCTCGTCAGCGGTCTCGAGGATCGTCGCGCCGGCGGCGACGTACTCCTCGTTCGGGATCGAGGAGCCGACACCGGCGTTGTTCTCGATGAACACCTCGTGCCCGTTACGGACCAGCTCATGCACGCCAGAAGGCGTGATGGCCACGCGGTACTCGTGGTTCTTGACCTCGCGGGGGATGCCGACCTTCACGACGAACACGTCCCTTGCACATGGGGTTTCCTCCCGCCGGCGGGATGGCAGGCGGAAGCCACGCGCAGCGACACTGCTAAGCGCGGCATCTACGAGTGTAATGAAGCCCAGGCGATGCGGAAGCCTTCCAAAGTGTTCAAAACCTCAGGATCGGTTGGCAGTTTCGTAGGCTTGCGCTGGCAGATGGCCTGCAGATCGCCAGAAAAATCACAATCAGGACATTCATTCGAAACCAGGACGTTGTGCCATCCGAGGGTCTGTTCCGGGGGCGGTTTCCCGGCCCGTTCCGGGGCCGGTCGCCAGCCCGGCCGCCTGGTCCCGCTGGACCCGCGCGCCCGCCGGGTCGCCGGCCCGCTCCAGGGTGTCCGCCAGTCTCAGCAGCACCAGGGCCACAAGGCGCGGCGAGAGCCGCCGGGCCGCCTCCAGCGCCTCCCTCTGCGTACGCAGCGCCGCCTCGGTGTTGCCCGCGAGCTCCTGCACCCGGGCCGCGCCGAGAATCGCGCCGACCGCGCCCGCCTCGTCGTCCAGCTTGCGGTGCAGCGCCACCGCCGCCCGGTACTCCCGCAGCGCGTCGGCGTGCCGCCCCTGGGTGCAGTGCACGGCCGCGAGCCGGGCCAGCAGGCGCGCCTCGTCCGCGCGCTCGCCGCGGTTGCGGCGCGATGTGAGCGCCCGGCCGTAGAAGTCCACCGCCCGGACCAGATCACCCGAGGCGCGGTAGGCCCCCGCCGTGGCCTCCAGGATCCGTCCGACCGCGACGTGGTCCTCGGCGGCGCGGGCGGGCACGAGCGCGCCCCGGTAACGCTCGATCGCACGGGTGTGCTCCCCCGCCGCCGCGTGCAGATCACCGAGATTGACCAGCGCGGCCGCCTCGCGCCGCGGCTGCCCGGACCGGCGGGCCAGCTGCTGCACCGTGCTGTGCAGCGTGTACAGCTCGGTGGCGACGTCACGGCCGGTCGCCGCGCCCCACAGCGGCAGCACCCGCACCAGGGCCGTCGCGAGCCGGGTCACCAGCCCGTCCAGCCCTCCGGCCGCCTCGGCGTCGGGGACGGCGAGCAGCAGCTCCGGCAGGGCGGCGTCGAGCCAGGCGAAGGCCTCGGCGGGCGAGCGGAACCGCAACGCGGCCGGTGGCACCTCCGGGTCCGGGGGCGCCTGCTCGGGGGCGAGCCTGACCAGGCACGAGGTGAGCAGCCGCACCTGCCGCTCCAGCCAGCGGGCCCGCGCCAGTTCCACGGCGGCGGGCTTGTCGCTCGCCTCCCGCAGTCCGACCAGCATCGGGCCGAGGCCGGCCGGGAGCCGGTAACGCCCGCCGGGCTCCTCCCGCAGCAGCTGCTGCGTGGCCAGCGACGCCAGCAGCGTCGCGGCCGAGCCCGTCGGGCATCCGA
This sequence comes from Streptacidiphilus sp. MAP12-33, assembly GCF_041261265.1. Lineage (NCBI taxonomy): Bacteria > Bacillati > Actinomycetota > Actinomycetes > Kitasatosporales > Streptomycetaceae > Streptacidiphilus > Streptacidiphilus sp. MAP12-33. The sequence goes on along the minus strand of NZ_JBGCCA010000050.1, from coordinate 19,940 downwards.
CGAGAGCGGCGGCCCCGCGCTCGTCCAGCACCGCGCCGGGCACGAGCGTCGCGTACCGCAACAGCTGGCGCGCGTTCGCGCCGAGCTCCTGGTGCACCAGGCCGAACGCGCGCCGCAGCGGGTCCTCGGTGCGTTGCGCGCCGCGCGGGGGCGGCGGCGGGGACGGGGGCGCGGCGTGCGGCGGATAGGCGGGCATCGGCGGCACGGGCTTGCCGTCGATGGTGCTGCCCACGAGGTTCACGGCGGCCTCCGGCGACGGAGCCGGGGGCGGCACGGCCGGGACGGCCCGCAGCGCGTTCAGCGCGTCGCTCACCGAGGCCCGCGGCCGCGCCGCCAGCCACCCGCCCAGCAGCCGCAACGCGCCGACATGGCAGGCCACGGCCTCGGCGAGCGCCTGCGCGGCGGCGGGGTCGACGACGACCCTGGTGTCCCCGGCGAGGCCCGCGAGCAGCTCGCGGGCGGCGGTGTAGTCGAGCCCGCCGAGCACGCACGGGCGCACGTCGGCCACCCCGGCCAGCGGACCGTGGGTGACGGCGACGGTGAGCGCGTCCGGGTGGGCGGGCAGCAGGGCCTCGACGCTCGCGCTCGCGTTCTCGGCGGGGATGTCGTCGATGAGCAGGACGACGGCCTCGGTGGCGAGGTGGGCCCGTACGGTCTCCAGCGCGGCCTTCTCGGCGTCCTCGGCGGTGAGGGCCGCGGGACGCGGCAGGCCGAGCAGGTCGAGCAGGCGCCTGGCGGGACCGGGCGTGGCGAGGGAGAGCCGGTGCACGGGCCGCTCCGCGGTGACCGCGGGATCCTCCAGCAGCCGCAGCGCCAGCGTCGTCCGCCCCGAGCCCGGCCTCCCGGCGACGGCGAGGACCCGGGCCCGCCCGGCCTCCTCGCGCAACCGCGCGAGCTCGTTCCGCCGCCCCACGAACGTCGCGGCACGCGCCGCAGAGTCCGTCTGTGCCGATGCCACGAGCGCCGCTCCCGTCGTCAGGACCGATCTTCTGACGCAGCGTAATCCACTCGGCACACGAGAGCCGTCAGGGGCGCGGAGATTATGCAGGTGACAAGCCAGGCAGCCCCGCGCCCCGGAGGTAGGTGCAACTACCTCCGGGAGCGAACAGCCGTCGCTAGAACGGCCTCGCCGGCCACGGCGCGTCGGCGGGGCGGAGGGTGTCGAGCGCGTCCTCGGCCAGGGCCGCGCGGAGCGCCATCGCCGCGGCGATGAGCGCGCCGTTGTGCAGTTCGCCCGCCAGCGCGCCGCGCACGACGTCGTCCAGCGGGAACCACTGCACCTGCATGTCCAGCTCCTCGCCGTCCGCGGCGAACTTCTCGCCCTCCGCCTCGGAGAGGTCCCGCGCCAGGAAGACGCGGATCGCCTCGTCGGAGCCGCCCGAGGTGGGGTAGACGTCGACCAGCACCCGCCAGTCCCCCGCCTTGTGGTGCGCCTCCTCCCACAGCTCGCGCTGCGCGCCGTGGAGCGGGTTCTCTCCGGGGACGTCGAGCAGGCCGGCGGGGAGCTCCCACAGGCGGTGCCGGACCGGGTGCCGGTACTGGCGCACCAGCAGCACCCGGCCCTGACCGTCCAGGGCGAGCACCCCGACCGCGCCCGGGTGCTTCATGTAGTCGCGCGTGGCCGCGCGGCCGTCCGGCATGACGACGTCGTCGGAGACGATGTCCCAGACCTTGCCCTCGAAGGAGGTCCGCTCGGCGCGGACCTCCCAGGAGTCGGGCGTGTCCCTCAGTTCCCCCTGCACCGTGGGCTCGCTCACGCGCCGGCGCCGTCCTGGACCTTGATCGCCGCGGCGACCAGGCCCGCGAAGAGCGGGTGCGGGCGGGTCGGGCGCGACTTCAGCTCCGGGTGGGCCTGGGTCGCGACCAGGTAGGGGTGGGTCTCGCGCGGGTACTCGACGTACTCGACCAGGTCGCCCTTGGGGGACAGGCCGGAGAACTGCAGGCCGGTCTTCTCCAGGTCCGCGCGGTAGGAGTTGTTGACCTCGTAGCGGTGACGGTGGCGCTCCTCGACGTACTGCTCGCCGCCGTAGACCTCGCGGACGATGGAGCCCTCGGCGAGCTTGGCCGGGTACAGGCCAAGGCGCATGGTGCCGCCCAGGTCGCCCTTGCCGTCGACGATCTCCAGCTGCTCGGCCATGGTCGAGATGACCGGGTGCTTGGCGGCCGCGTCGAACTCGGTGGAGTTGGCCTCGGTCAGGCCGGCCAGGCTGCGCGCGGCCTCGATGACCACGCACTGAAGGCCCAGGCACAGGCCCAGCAGCGGCGTGCCGCTCTCGCGGGCGTAGGTGATGGCGCCGACCTTGCCGTCCACACCGCGCTCGCCGAAGCCGCCGGGGATGCAGATCGCGTCCACGTCACGCAGTTGCTCGCGCGCGCCCTCGGGGGTCTCGCAGTCGACCGAGGTGACCCACTTGATCTCGACCTTGGCGTGGTTGGCGAAACCGCCGTGACGCAGCGCCTCGGTGACGGACAGGTAGGCGTCCGGCAGGTCGATGTACTTGCCGACCAGCGCGATCCTCACCGTGCGCTTGGGCTCGTGGACACGGCGCAGCAGGTCGTCCCACTGGGTCCAGTCCACGTCGCGCCAGGGCAGGTTCAGGCGGCGCACCACGTAGGCGTCCAAGCCCTCGGTGTGCAGGACCTTGGGGATGTCGTAGATCGAGGGGGCGTCGATCGCGGCGACCACGGCCTCCTCGTCGACGTCGCACATCAGCGAGATCTTGCGCTTGATCGCGGCCGGGACCTCGCGGTCGGCGCGCAGCACGATCGCGTCGGGCTGGATGCCGATGTTGCGCAGGGCGGCGACCGAGTGCTGGGTCGGCTTGGTCTTCAGCTCGCCGGAGGGGCCGATGTAGGGCAGCAGCGAGACGTGGACGAAGAAGACGTTGTCCCGGCCGACCTCGTGGCGGACCTGGCGGACGGCCTCCAGGAACGGCAGCGACTCGATGTCGCCGACGGTGCCGCCGACCTCGGTGATCACCACGTCGACGTCGTCGGTCGCCATGCGGCGGATCCGGGACTTGATCTCGTTGGTGATGTGCGGGATGACCTGGACGGTGTCGCCCAGGTACTCGCCGCGGCGCTCCTTGGCGATGACGGTCGAGTAGATCTGGCCCGTGGTGACGTTCGCGCTGCCGTGCAGGTTGGTGTCGAGGAAGCGCTCGTAGTGGCCGATGTCGAGGTCCGTCTCGGCGCCGTCGTCGGTCACGAAGACCTCGCCGTGCTGGAACGGGTTCATCGTGCCGGGGTCGACGTTGAGATAGGGGTCGAGCTTCTGCATCGTGACCCGCAGGCCCCGGGCCTTGAGCAGGGCCCCGAGGCTGGAGGCCGTCAGCCCCTTGCCGAGCGAGGAGGCGACGCCCCCGGTGACGAAGAGGTGCTTGGTCGTCGTGCCGGCCTTACCGGAATGGGGCTGTGCCAAGAGGGGGCTCCCGTGGTCGCGTCTACAACACCCGCACCAACCGCCGAGCTTGTCGTGGGGTGCCGCAGTGGTGGATCGAAGGGGTCCCTGAGCCGAGCCCTCGCGGGCGGACTCAGTACCAATCCACGGAATACCAGGGTATCAGTGCCCTCGCCCACCTGCGCTCGGAGCATGTCGTGCGGGCGCGCCGAACGTGAACACGAGGCGGCGCCTAGCGAGCCACAAGGGGTGTCCCGGATCGTCGGACGCGCACGCCGCACGCACACCGCACAGTCCGCACAACCGCACAGTCGAGGGGACGGATCGGGACGAATCGGCACGCCCGGGTTGTGGAACGCTCCCGGGGCGCGTGTGATCCGAAGTATTCTGCACGGACACCGTCTGCTCGGGAGCCCCGGCGGTCACAGGGCACGTTCCTCCCCCCGACCGCCACCGCAGTCCTTCATCGCGAACTGGAGAACCACGTGGCCGCCCGCATCGAGGACTACGCGCTCGTCGGCGACATGCAGACCGCCGCCCTGGTCAGCAGGGACGGCGCCGTCGACTGGCTGTGTCTGCCCCGCTTCGACTCCCCCGCCGTCTTCGCCGGCCTGCTCGGCACGGACGAGCACGGCTTCTGGCGCATCGGCCCGGCCGAGGCGATGCCGACGTCCGAGGAGGACGGGAGCGCGACGGAGACTGCGCACACTCAAGACCCCCGGTCCTTCGACGCGGGCTCGTTCGACGCGTCGCTGTTCCAGGCCGTGTCGTTCGACGACAGCGGCTCCTTCAAGGTGCTGCCGCCGACCGCCGCCGCGCCCGCCCCGCCGTCGACGCGACGCCGCTACCGCGGCGACTCGCTGATCCTGGAGCAGGAGTGGGACACCCCCGGCGGCACCGTGCGGGTGATCGACTTCATGCCGCCGCGCGGACTGCCGGAACGCGGCGCGGTCCCGCAGATGATCCGCATCGTCGAGGGCGTCAGCGGCTCGGTGCGGATGCGCTCCGCCGTGCGCATGCGCTTCTCCTACGGGCGTGTGGTGCCGTGGGTGCACCGGGTCGACGTGGACGGCGGACAGACCCGGACGGTCGCCGTGGCCGGCCCCGACTCGGTCTGGCTGGACGGCGCGGCGGAGACCTACGGCCGCAACCTCACCACCTACGCCGACTTCACCGTCGCGGCGGGCGAGCGGATCTCCTTCGCGCTCACCTGGCAGCCCTCGCACCTGGGCGCCCCGGACCAGCCGGACGCGGAGGAGGCGCTGGGCTTCACCGAGGAGTTCTGGCGCGACTGGGTGGCCCAGTGCACCTACCAGGGCCCCTACCGGGAGGCCGTGGTCCGCTCGCTGATCACGCTCAAGGCGCTGACCTACGCGCCCACCGGCGGCATCGTCGCCGCGCCCACCACCTCGCTGCCCGAGGACATCGGCGGCGTGCGCAACTGGGACTACCGCTTCACCTGGCTGCGCGACGCCACCATCACCCTGTCGTCGCTGCTGCGCACGGGCTACCGCGACGAGGCCCGCGCCTGGCGCGAGTGGTTGCTGCGCGCGGTGGCGGGCGACCCGGAGAACCTCCAGATCATGTACGGCATCGCGGGCGAGCGGGAGCTGAGCGAGACCACCCTGGACTGGCTGCCCGGCTACGAGGGCTCGGCCCCGGTCCGGATCGGCAACGGCGCCGCCGACCAGCTGCAGCTGGACGTCTACGGCGAGGTCGTGGAGGCGCTGCACCTGGCCCACATGACGGGTCTGGCCCGCAACGACCACGCCCACATGCTGCAGCTGCGCCTGATCTCCTGGCTGGAGCAGCACTGGAACAAGCCGGACGAGGGCATCTGGGAGGTGCGCGGACCGCGCCGCCACTTCGTGCACTCCAAGGTCATGGCCTGGGTCGCGGTCGACCGCACCATCCGGATGATCGAGCAGACCCCGCACGAGGGCCCGCTGGAGCGCTGGCGCGAGCTGCGCGACACCATCCACGCGGACGTGTGCGAGTTCGGCTACGACGCGGAGCGCAACACCTTCACCCAGTCCTACGGCTCGCAGGAGCTGGACGCCTCGCTGCTGGTGATCCCCCAGGTCGGCTTCCTGCCGCCGGACGACAAGCGCGTCATCGGCACGATCGAGGCGATCCAGCGCGAGCTGCTCACCCCCGACGGCTTCGTGCTGCGCTACCGCACCAACGGCGAGGAGGAGGGCGGCGACGGCCTCCCCGGCGACGAGGGCGCATTCCTGGCCTGCTCGTTCTGGCTGGCGGACGACCTGGCGATGATCGGCCGGGTCGGCGAGGCACGGGAGCTGTTCGACAAGCTGCTCGCCATCCGCAACGACCTCGGCCTGCTGGCGGAGGAGTGGGACCCGCGGCTCCAGCGCCAGGTGGGCAACTTCCCGCAGGCGTTCAGCCACGTGCCGCTGATCGACACCGCGCTGCGGCTGACCGCGGTGGGCGGGCTGCCCGGCATGTGAGGCGCGAGGCCGCCGCTTCAGGCCCGCGGTGCGCCGCGGCGGCGGTGCTCCTCGAGGTAGGGCAGGGCGACGTGCCCGTCCCAGGCGGCGATCGCCCTCGCCGCCGCTGGCCCCATGGACGCGGCCTCGTCCTCGTCCTCGACCCACCCGTAGGGGAAGGGCGCGGGGGTCCCGGCGGTGGCGGCCAGACGCGCCGCCATCGCGGCGTCGTCCTCGACGCGCTCGGTGGCGTACTCGCCACGGTCGAGCGGGATGCCGACCTCCCAGCTCCCGTCGTCCTGGCGGACCGCGCCCCAGCCGTCGGCCCACAGCACACGGCCGGGCGTGACCTCGCCGCCGCGGCGGGGCTCGTGCCCGGCGTCCGCGAGCACGCGGGCGACCTGCACCGGATCGCGCCAGCCGATCGGCAGCCCCGCCCCCACCGCCACGGCCAGCGTCGTCCGGCACGGGTACGGGGTCGCGCAGGATCCACAGCGTGGCCGGCCGGGTGTACCGCGCCGCGGCTCGGGCGCGTGCAGCTCGGGCGCGTGCAGCCCGACCACTCCGGCCAGCACGAACTGCTGCTTGCCGACCGCCTCGCCGGCGCCCTTGAGGTCCCGCAGGTAGAGCAGGAGCAGCCGCTGGAAGAGACGGGCCTGCTCCGGATCCGCGAACGGCGGCACCGGCACCTCGACGTCGATCCCCATGGCTCCCCCTCGTTCCGGCGACCTGCCGAGCGTAGCCGCGACGGGATTTTGTAGAATGGCGGGACATAATCTGTCGCCGTCCATCCCGGGAGACCACCGTGGCCCAGCCGCCGTCCATAACCCTCGACGCCCGTGCCCTGCTGCTCGACATGGACGGAACGCTGGTCGACTCCGGCGCGGTCGTGGTGCGCGTCTGGGGCCGGTGGGCCGCGCGCCACGGGCTGGCGATGAAGCGCGTCGAGGAGGTCGTCCACGGCCGCCAGGGCCACGAGTCCATGGCCATCCTGCTGCCCCACCGCCCGCCGGCGGAGAACCTCGCCGACAACGCGCAGATGCTCGCCGACGAGACGGCGGACGTCGAGGGCATCGTCCCGATCCCCGGCGCGCCCGCGTTCCTCGCGGCGATCGCCGACGCCCCGCACGCCCTCGTCACCTCGGCGGACGTCGCACTGGCGACGGCGCGGATGAGCGCGGCGGGCCTGCGGATGCCGGACGTGCGGGTGACGGCGGAGGACGTCAGCGCGAGCAAGCCCGACCCGGAGGGCTTCCTCAAGGGCGCCGCGGAGCTCGGCTTCGCGCCGGGCGAGTGCGTCGTCTTCGAGGACTCCCCCGCGGGGGTCGCGGCGGGCCTGGCGGCGGGCATGCGCGTCGTCGGCATCGGCGCGGCGACGGCCGCCTACGGCGCGACCGTCAGCGTGGACACGCTGGAGCGGGTCGCTGTCCAGCGCGGAGCGGACGGGACGATCACGCTCCTGATCCAGGCATAGGGGCGGCTGCACTACCCAGGGGCGCGGGGCTCTGCCGACATGCGGCTCCTCCCCCAGCCTTCGGCCGGGAGGGTACCCCTTCCGACGAGCGGATGGTCCGGGGCGCGCAGTGCCATCCGCACGCCGGTGGTTTCCCGCGCCCCTGAAGGGGCTATCGCTCCTTCGGGCGCTCCTGGACGACCCAGCCGTTGCCGTCGGGGTCGGAGAAGGCCAGGAACGCGTTCCAGGGCCCGCCGTGGCCCTCCTCGCGGCCTTTCGGGCCGAAGTGGAAGACCCCGTCCACCGTCACGCCGGAGGCGACCAGCTGGGCGCGTGCCGCGTCGATGTCGGCGACGCAGAGCTGGAGCCCCTGGTAGCTGCCGGGCGGGACCTCGGTGAGGCCCTCGCCGACGGTGACGGAGCAGCCGGAGCCGGGAGGCGTGAGCTGGACGACGCGCATCGTCTCGCTCATGCGCCGGTCCACGTCCACGTTCCAGCCCAGTTGCCCGCTGTAGAAGGCCTTGGCCCGGTCCACGTCGGAGACGGGCAGCACGACGACTTCAAGCGTCCAGTCCATGCCGTCCACGCTAGCGGCGCGACGCCCTCACCGCTCCGAGACGAGCTCGTCGTAGACGCTCAGCACCTGGGCGACCGTGTCGGCCTCCGTGGGCCAGGTCTCGGTCTGCAACGGGCCGGCAGCGGCCAGCTCCGCGCGACGCGCGGGGTCGGCGAGCAGCGCGGACACCGCGGCCGCCAGGGCCGTCGCGTCACCCGGAGGGACCAGCACGGCCGCGTCGCCGAGGAGTTCCGGCAGGCCGCCCACCGCCGTGGCGACGACGGGGACACCGGCCCGCAGGGCTTCCTGGGCGACCAGCGGGCGGGCCTCCCAGCGGGAGGAGATGACGACGACGTCGGCCGCGGCGAGCAGCTCGGCGACGTCCTCGCGGTAGCCGAGGAGCCGTGCCGGGAGGCGCTCGGCCTTGATGCGGGCCTTGAGGGCCGCCTCCTCCGCGCCGACCCCCGCGATCACCAGCAACGGGTGGTCGTCCCCGGCGCGCCAGCCGGAGGCGGCGTCCAGCAGCAGCTGGAAGTTCTTCTGCGCGGTGAGCCGGCCGATCGCCAGGACGATCGGGCGCTCCGGTGCGTCCTTGGCCGCGTTGCGGCGCGACTTCTCGCTGAGCAGGCCGTGCCGCGTCTGCTCCCGGTCGGCGACGGCCTGGGGCAGCGGCGGGGCGACGACCGGGCCGAGGCGGGCGTCGGTGGCGCCCAGGTCACGGGCCCGGGCGACCAGGTCCGAGGAGGCGCCCAGCACCAGGTCCGCCGCGCGGGCGACCCGGCGCTCCATCAGGCGCAGCAGCCGCCGTTCCATGCCGGTGGCGAGGTTCGCGGTGTGGGAGGTGACCACCAGCGGCGGCGCTTCGTGGGTGCGGGCGGTGCGCAGCGCCAGGTCCGACAGCAGGGCGGCGCGCAGCCCGTGGGCGTGGACGAGGGAGGCGCGTGCGAAGGCGCGCCGCAGCTCGCCCACGGCCGCGGCATCGGTGCGCGGACCGGGCGTCGGGGTGATCTCCACGGCGTGGAACCTCGCCCCGGCGCCGGAGAAACCGAACAGCTTGTCCGTCTCGGCCGGTCCGCACACGGTGACGTCGACGCCGTGCGCGGACAGGCCCGCCGCGAGGGAGCGCACGTGCGCGCCGATGCCGCCGGTCGTGCCGGCCAGCACGAGCACGGCGCGGAGCTCCTCGCTGGTCCCGGCGGGTGTGGTCTGCGCGGCGTTGGGCGTCACGGTCGGCGTCGCTTCTTTCGGTCGTCGCAGTCTTCGGCTCGTTGTCTTCGGCTCGTTGGCTTTCGCTCGTTGTCGGCCGCGGTCAGGGTCGGCCGGCGCCCTGGCGGGCGGCGGCGAGCAGCTCCTCGGCGTGGGCGCGGCCCAGCTCGGAGTCCTCCAGGCCGGCCAGCATCCGTGACAGCTCGCGCACCCGCTCCTCGTCCGTCAGCGTCTTGACGCCCGAGCGGGTGACGGTGCCGTCGACGGTCTTCTCCACCACCAGGTGCCGGTCGGCGAAGGCCGCCACCTGCGGCAGGTGCGTCACCACGACGACCTGCGCGCTGCGGGCGAGCCGGGCCAGCCGACGGCCGATCTCGACGGCGGCCTTGCCACCGACTCCCGCGTCGACCTCGTCGAAGAGGTAGGTCGGCACCGGGTCCGCGCCGGCGAAGACCACCTCGACGGCCAGCATGACCCGGGAGAGCTCGCCACCGGAGGCGCCCTTGGCGATCGGGCGCGGCGCGGCACCCGGGTGCGGGGCGAGCAGCACCTCGACCTCGTCGACGCCGTAGAGGCCGAAATCCGCCGATCGGGTGATCCCGAAACTCACCCGTGCGTGGGGCATGGCCAGCTCGGTGAGCTCACGGGTGACCGCCTCGGCGAAGGTCTCGGCGGCATCGTGACGGGCGGCGCTCAGCTGCTCGGCGAGCGCGGACACCGTTTCCGTCAGCGACTGCTGCTCCTCTTCGAGAGCACTGATCCGCTCGTCGTCGCCGTCCAGCTCCGACAGGCGCTGCCCCGCCTGCTCGTTCCAGGCGAGGACGGCCGCGAGGCCCTCCAGCCCGTCGGCCGGGACACCGTACTTGCGCACCAGGTGCGCCAGCACCGCGCGGCGCTCCTCGACGGCGGCCAGGCGCGCCGGGTCCGCGTCCAGGTCCTCGGCGTAGCCGGCCAGCTCCTGGGCGATGTCGGCAAGCAGGTAGGACACCTCGCCCACCTGGTCCGCCAGCGCGCCGAGGCGCTCGTCGTGGGACCGGACCGCGTCCAGGGCTCGCTTGGCCTGCGCCACCAGCAGCCCCGCGTCGACCACGTCCGGGTCGGCCGGGTCGCCGGCCAGCGCGCCGTGGGCGATCGTCGCGGCCGAGGAGAGCGCGTCGGCGTGCCCGAGGCGCTCCGACTCCTGCGCCAGCTCCTCGTCCTCGCCCGGCAGCGGCTCTGCAGCGGCGACCTCGTCCAGGCCGAAACGCAGCAGGTCGGCCTCCTGGGCCCGCTCGCGCGCCCGTGTGGTCAGCTCGTCCAGCGTCGCCGTGACCTCGCGCAGTCGCCGGTAGGCAGCCTGGTACTCGGCCAGCGGCCCGGCGACGGTGCCGCCGGCGTAGCGGTCCAGGGCGCCGCGCTGCCGGGCCGGCTGCAACAGGCGCTGCTGGTCGCTCTGCCCGTGCACGGCGATCAGGTCCTCGCCGAGCGTCTGCAGCAGGCTCACGGGCACCGAGCGCCCACCGACGTGGGCGCGCGAGCGCCCCTCGGCCGACACCGTGCGGGACAGCAGCAGCTGACCCTCGTCCAGCTCGGCTCCCGCCTCCAGCGCCCGCTCCGCGACGGTCGAGCCGGCAGGCAGGTCCACCCGCCCCTCGACGACGGCCCGTTCGGCGCCGTTGCGCACCAGACCCGCGTCCGCCCGCCCGCCGAGCAGCAGGCCGAGGCTGGTCACCACCATGGTCTTGCCCGCCCCGGTCTCACCGGTGACGACGTTGAACCCAGGTGCGAGTTCGACAACCGCGTCGTCGATCACGCCAAGGGCTCGTATCCGCATCTCCTCCAGCACGCACCTGACGATACGGGGGTCCGGGCCCTTCTCGCGACGAGCCACCCATCCGCGCGCGCTTCGAGCGTCAGTACGAGTACGGAGGGAGCGGTGTGCTCACTCCGCGTCGCCCCTACTCCGTGTCGCCCCTACTCCGTGTCGCCCCTACTCGGCGTTGCCGCGCCAGCCCGTGACCGGCAGCTGGAACTTGGTCACCAGCCGCTTGGAGAACGGCGCCCGGTGCAGCCGGGCCAGCAGCACCGGGTTGTGCCCGCGCCGCACCTCGATCCGCGCCCCCGGCGGCAGCTCGTACGTCCGGCGCCCGTCGCACCAGAGCACCCCGTGCGAGGTGCCCGGCTGGACCTGCACCTCCAGCACGCTGTCGGGCGAGGTGACCAGGGGGCGGGCGAAGAGCGCGTGCGCGGAGATCGGCACCATCAGCAGCGCCTCCACCTCCGGCCAGACCACCGGCCCGCCCGCGGAGAACGCGTAGGCGGTGGACCCGGTCGGCGTCGCGCAGACGACGCCGTCACAGCCGAAGGAGGAGACCGGGCGCCCGTCCACGCCCATGATCAGCTCCAGCATCCGCTCGCGGGCCTGCTTCTCGACGCTGGCCTCGTTGAGCGCCCAGTCCGTGTGCACCACCCGGCCGTCCTCACGGACCACCACGTCGATCGTCATCCGCTGCTCGACCTCGTAGTCCTGGGCCACCACGCGGTCGACGACCTTCTGCAGGTCGTCCCGCTCGGCCTCGGCCAGGAAGCCGACCCGGCCCAGGTTCACCCCGAGCATCGGCACCCCGAACTCGCGCGCCAGCTCGGCCCCGCGCAGCAGCGTCCCGTCCCCGCCCAGCACCAGGATCAGCTCGCAGCCCTCACCGGCTGCGGGCCCCGACTGAACCACCTCCACGCCCTCCGGGTAGCCCATGTCGGGCGCCTCGGTGGCCAGCACGCGGATACCGATCGAGGCCTTCAGCAGGCCCTCGACCAGACACTCGACGCTCTTGAGCGCGGCTTCGCGCCCGGTGTGCGCGAGCAGGAACACCGTCCGGTCGAAGCGGTCGAGACTGTCGAGGCGCTCGAGGCCGTCGACGGACTGGTCCGGCAGCTGGTCTGGCATGGGCCTCCTTCGGCGCTGTGCTTCGACCCTACCCGCTGGACTCCCCGTCGCCGGGTCTGATTTCGGACGCCGCGGACTCCGCCCGACACTCCGCCGGCCACTGAGCCGGCGACTGAGCCGGCCACTGCGCTCGCTACTTGGGTCCCTCCGCTACGGCGCGGGCCGCGTCGGCCGGGTCCAGCGGCGGGGCGTCCCGCCGGAACCACAGGAAGTACTCCACGTTCCCCGACGGCCCCGGCAGCGGGCTCGCCGTCACCGCCCGCACCCCGAGCCCCTGCTCCGCGCCCTGACCTGCGACCTTCTCAATCATCTCCTGGCGCAGCTGCGGACTGCGCACCACACCGCCGTTGCCGAGGCGCTCCTTGCCCACCTCGAACTGCGGCTTCACCATCAGCACCAGGTCACCCTCGGGCGCGGTCACGGCCGCGAGGGCGGGCAGCACCAGCCCGAGCGGGATGAAGGACAGGTCCGAGACGACCAGGTCCACCGGCGCGCCGCCGATCTGCTCCAGCGTCAGCTCGCGCACGTTCGTACGGTCCATCACCACGACCCGGTCGTCGCTCTGAAGCGACCAGGCCAGCTGGCCGTAGCCGACGTCCACGGCGAGGACCTGGGTCACCCCGGCGCGCAGCAGCACGTCGGTGAACCCGCCGGTCGACGCGCCCGCGTCCAGGCAGCGCCGCCCCTCGACGGCCAGCCCCTCCGGCACGAACGCGGCGAGCGCGCCCGCGAGCTTGTGCCCGCCCCGGGAGACGTAGTCGGGATCGTTGTCGTCCTTCGCCACCACCACGGCAGCAGCGGTCTCCACCTGCGTGGCGGGCTTGGTCGCCACCGTCCCCCCGACGGTCACCCGCCCGGCGGCGATCAGCTCGCTCGCGTGCTCACGCGAGCGGGCGAGGTTCCGGCGGACCAGTTCGGCGTCCAGACGGCGGCGTGCGACTGCCACGTACGGTTCAGCTCCTGCTCAACGGTTCGGTTCCGGCTCAGCGGTTCATGTGCGCCGGATTGGGCGGTTCATGTGCGCCGGATTGGGCGGTTCATGTGCGCCGGGCTCAGCGGTTCATGTGCGCCGGGTTGGGCGGCCCCGCGGGCCGCTCGTCCAACCCCGCGAGCGTATCCCGGAGCAGGTCGTGCACCTCCCCGTACACCTCCGCCCGCGCCTCGGCCGGCACGTCCCCCGCACTCGCCAACCGCGCGAGCGCGGCGTCGACACCGGCATGGCCGGTTTCGACAACCCCGGGGGCTGCGGGAGTGGGGGCCACGCCCTGAGCGGCGGCGGTCGCGCTGACGCGGCCGGGAAACGCAACGCCCGGACCGGGCGCGGGCACGGCGACGGCAGCGGCGACAGGCGGCGCGGCCACGTCGTCCGGCGCCCGCGGCGGGCCGGGCAACGGCCCGGCGGGGCCGAGGGGCCTCCGGACGGGAGGCCAGGCCGCGTCACTCATCGCCAGCCCCCGAGGCGACCGCGGGCTTCCTGGCGGGCGCCTTCTTGGTAGCGGCCTTCTTCGCCGCAGGCTGCTTCTCGGCCGCCACGGCCTTCTTCGTTGCCGCTGCCTTCTTGGGCGCCGCCTTCTTCGCCGCAGCCGGGCGCGCCGCGGACTCGACCGCGTCAGCCGCCTGCTCCGACGGCGAGGGCGCAGCCTTGGCCGCCCTGCGCGGCGCAGCCGACTTCTTCGCCGCAGCCCGCTTCGCGCCCGCCTTCGGCGCAGGAGTGGCGGTCCGTACCTCAGCTTCAGCTACCTGCTCGGACGATGACGGCGCAGCCTTGACCGCCTTGCGCGGCGCAGCCGACTTCTTCCCCGCAGCCGGGCGCGCCGCGGACTCGACCGCGTCAGCCGCCTGCTCCGACGGCGAGGGCGCAGCCTTGGCCGCCTTGCGCGGCGCAGCCGACTTCGCCGCCGCTGCGGCGCGGTCGCGCATCGCGGGGACCGCCGCCGCGCGGCGGGCGGCGGCCGCGTCGGCGGTCTGCGCCGACGACGGCGCCGTGTCCTCGGCGTCGACCACGACGCGGACCGGGCGGGGACGGGACTCGGGGCGCGGGAAGGCCTCCTCCGCGCGGCTCGGCGCAGCCGACGAGGCAGCCGAGGGGCCCGAAGCCGACGGCGGGGTGCCCTGGACCTGGCGGAGCTGGCGTTCGAGGTACTCCAGCACCACGCCCGCCTGCACGATGCCGTCGCCGATCCGGTGCCACGCCTTCTCGCCCTCGCTGACGGCGCGCTCCACCACCCCGTCCGCGAGGTCCCGCACCTGCGGCGGCAGCCGCTTGTGCAACTCCTCGACCACGCCCACGGCGACCGTCGTGGCGACCTTCACGTAGTCACGCACCGTCTCGCGCATCCCGCCCTCGCCCTCGTCCACACGTCCCTCCAGAGCTCGCCTGAGGTCCGACGCTACCGTCTTCGCCGCGCCCGTGAGGCCGTGGCGCTGCGGTACCGTCGGTCCCACCGTCGCCACCAGCCCGTCCCGCAGGCATCCCAGAGGAGTCCGCCCTCGTTATGGCCACCGCGCTCGAATGCCGAGAAGCACTGACCACCTTCAGCGAGAACCTCGGCAAGGCCACCGGGAACGCCCGCGCCGCGGCCCAGCTCGACCGCTCGCTCAGCTGCTGGATCACGGACCTGGACCTGACCTTCGCCGGGCAGTTGCGCGGCGGTCACATCCAGGACCTCACCGAGGCCCCCGGCAAGCCGGCGCAGAAGGCGCAGATCCGCCTGGTCCTCGCCGGGGACGACCTCGTCTCCCTCGTCGACGGCCGACTGAACTTCGCGAAGGCCTGGGGCTCCGGTCGGGTGAAGCTGGAGGCGAGCATCCTCGATCTGCTGAAGCTGCGCAGCCTGCTCTAGCTCCCACAGCGGCGCTCCCGCTCACAGGCCGAGCTCGGCCAACGCCTTCCGCCACTCCGGGACCGGTCGGCCCGCATCCGCCGCAGCCCACGTCGCCGCGCACAGCGCGCGCAGGCCCGCGTAGGGGTCGGTGCCGCCGTCCGCGCGCGTGTCCTCGGTGACGCCCAGGCGGCCGTCCTCGCGCGGGGCGGCCGTCCAGCCGCCGCAGCGGAACGCGCCGCCGCCGAGCGGCTCCAGCGCCGGGGGGACCGCCAGCAGTCCGCGCAGGTCGGCGGCGAGGTAGGTGGGGCGGTACTTGGCCTCCGCCTGCGGCAGCTCCTCGGGGCGGGTCACGCCGGTGAAGACCAGCAGACTGTCGACCCCGCCGTTGAACGCACCCTCGATGTCGGTGTCCAGGCGGTCCCCGACCACCAGCGGGCGCTTCGCCCCGGTGCGGATCACCGTCTCCCGGTGCATCGGCGGCAGCGGCTTCCCGGCGACCTCCGGCTCGACGCCCGTCGCCGTGCGCACCGCGGCCACCAGCGTGCCGTTGCCGGGCGCCGTGCCGCGCGCCGTCGGGATCGTCAGGTCCGTGTTCGAGGCCACCCACGGCAGGCCGCGCTGGACCGCGTAGGAGGCCTCGGCCAGCTGCGCCCAGCCGACGGTCGGGTCGTAGCCCTGGACCACCGCCAGCGGTCCCTCGTCCAGCGAGGCCACCGGCACCAGCCCGCGCTCGCGGACCGCCGCGCGCAGCCCCTCCCCGCCGATCACCAGCACCGGCGAGCCCGGCGGCACCTTCTCGGCCAGCAGCCGGGCCGCGGCCTGCGCCGAGGTGATGACGTCGGCGGGCGCGGCCGGGACGCCGAGCTCGCTCAGGTGCGCGGCGACGGCCTCGGGCGTGCGGGAGGCGTTGTTCGTGACGTAGGCCAGGTGCATGCCAGCGGCGCGTGCCGCGTCCAGGCTCTCCACGGCGTGCGGAATCGCGGCGGGACCGGCGTAGACAACGCCGTCCAGGTCCAGCAGAGCCGTGTCGTAGTCGAGGTGGAGGGGCTGCTGCTGCGATTGCTCAATGGCCATCGGACGGATCTCCTTGCGGGTCGGCGAGCGGCGGCTCGACGCGCGACGCGTCGGAGGCGCGTGCGTCGGAGGCGCGTGCGCCGGAGGCGCGTGCGCCGGAGGCGTGCGTGTCGGAACCGTGCGCGTCGGAACCGTGCGCGTCGGTGGGCTGCGACCCGGCGGGCACCTCGTCGTGCCGCCGCTGGTCACCCCCGACCGTACCGAACCCACCCGCTCTCGCCTTCAACGTGGCCCGGGTCTGCCGCAGCGCCGCCCGATAGGGCTCGGAGGAGGGTCGCATCGCCACCGCCAGGGCCAGATGCTCCGCCGACGCCTCGAAGTCCCCGAGCCGGGCCGCCGCCAGCCCCCAGCCGAACTGGGCGTAGTCGTCGGACGGGTCCGCCAGCGCCACCGTGCGGAAGTTGTCCAGCGCGGCCGCGTACGCGCGCGTCTCGAACTGCGCCCTGGCCAGCGCCTCCCGGATTGCCCGCGACTGCGGCTCCTCCTCCACCGCCCGGCTGAGCAACTGCACGGCCGCACCCGCGTTCCCCTGCGCCAACAGCGCCATCCCACGCCGGAACCAGTCGTAGACCCCGCCGCCCGGCCGCCCCTGTTCCGTCATCCGGCTTCGACCTCCTTTTGAGCCTGCGCATGACCAGTTCCACCACAACAACGATCAACAACCACATACATCGGATTAACATGCCCAGAGTGAGACGAGTCAGTGCTGACGACGCGAGTGAACCCCGCTACGGCGACGCCGGGAAGGTGGCCGCCTGCGGCCTTTCCCTGGCTCCCTTCCGCGGCCTGCGCTACGACCCCGGGCGCGTCAGCTCGCTGGGAGCGGTCACCTCGCCGCCATACGACGTCGTCGACCCGGACGGGCGCACCCGGCTGGAGGACAGCGACCCGCACAACGTCGTCCGGCTGATCCTGCCCCGCCCCGACCCCACCGCCGAGGCCGGCTACCGGCACGCCGCCTCGCTGCTGGACGACTGGCAGCGGCAGGGCGTGCTGCGCCCCGACCCCGAACCCGCCCTCTACGTCTACGAGCAGCTCACCTCGCCCGCCGACGGCGCCCTGCTCCAGCGCGGCCTGATCGGCGCCCTCGCGGTCAGCGACGCCCAGGCCGGCATGGTGCTGCCACACGAGGACGTGATGCCGCGCCCCGTCGCGGACCGCGTCGGCCTGATGCGCACCACCAAGGCCAACCTGGAGCCACTGCTGCTCACCTACCGCGGCGACGGACGGGCCGCGGACGTCGTCGAGCGTGCCGCGAGCGGCGAGCCGCTGCTGGAGACCACGACCAGCGACGGCACCCGCCACCGCCTCTGGGCGGTCTCCGCGGCCGACGACCTGTCCGCCGTCTCCGCCGACCTCGCCACCTGCCGCGCCCTGATCGCCGACGGACACCACCGCTGGGCGATGTACCTGCGGCTTCAGCACGAACACCGTCACCTGGCCCGCAGCCCCTGGGACCGGGGCATGGTGCTGCTTGTCGACACCGCCGAGTACCCCCTGCGGGTCCGTGCGATCCACCGCGTCCTGCACCGGCTGCCGCTGCGCGAGGCGGTGGAGCGACTGCACAGCGCGGAGGCGGACGGCTGGCGCGTCACGGACCTCGGCGACGCGGCGGAGCCCGCGCTGAAGGCGCTGGCGGCGGAAAAGCGGTCACCGAGCCGGGGCCAGGGCCAAGGTCCGAGCCAGGGCCAAGGTCGGGGCCGGGGCCAAGGTCGGGGCCGGGGAGGCGCCGGGAACGCCTTCCTGCTCGCCGGCGACGGCGGCTACCACTTGGTCACCGGCCCCCACGAGGCGGCGCTCGCCGCCGCCGTCCCCGACGACCTGCCGGAGGAGTACCGGCGGCTCGACGCCACCGTCCTGCACGCGCTGCTGCTGGAGCGCGTCTGGCGCGTCCCGGACGACCCTGAGCACATCGGCTACCTTCACGACACCGCCGCGGCGGTCCGCGAGGCCGTGCGCTCGGGCGGAACCGCCGTGCTGCTCAATCCGGTCGAGGAAGGCGTTGTGCGGCGCCTGGCCGAACAGGGCGTCACGATGCCTCGGAAGTCCACGTCTTTCGGCCCGAAGCCGGCCACCGGCCTGGTCCTGCGCAACCTGCGCCTGGGCTGAGCCCGCTGACGGCCCGACACGACGAAGGGCCCGGCTCGGTGCGGTATCCGCACCGGGCCGGGCCCTTCTCGTCCGAGCTGCTACTACACGTCAGCGACGGTCGCCAGACGGGGAGTTCGGGCCGTAGCCCTCCTCCTCGTCCTCGTCCTCGTCGTCCTCGTAGTAGTCCTCGCCGTCGCCACCGTCGAACATGCCCTCGCCCTCGGCGGCCACCTCGTCGGCGTCGAGCGCGTTGCCGATGCCGTCCTGCGGCTCGTCGTCCTCGTCGTCCTCGTCCTCGGCGAACGCGGCTGCCTCGGCCTCGTCCTCGGCGGCTTCCGCGTCGGCGGCGTCGCGGGGGAGGTCACCGGCGATGTCGCCGCCGTCGGTGTCGTCGTCCGAGTCCTCGTCCAGAGCGTCGACGAACTCGATCCCGTCGAGCTTGGCCAGACGCTCGGCCGCGTCGGTGGTGCCGTTCTGGTCCACCTCGACAGCCTTGGCGAACCACTCGCGGGCGTCCTCCTCGCGGCCGACCTCGAGCAGCGCGTCCGCGTAGGCGTACCGCAGGCGCGCGGTCCACGGCTGCACCGAGTGCGACGCCAGCTCCGGCGACTCCAGGGTCACCACGGCGGCCTCGAGCTGCCCCATGTCCTTGCGGGCACCGGCGGCGACCAGGCGCATCTCCACCTGGCCGGCCTTGTCGAGCTGCTTGACCTCCGGCGCGCCCGCCATCTCCAGCGCACGCTCCGGACGGCCGAGACCGCGCTCGCAGTCGGCCATGACCGGCCACAGGTCCGCGGAGCCCGTCATCCGCCGCGCGGCACGGAACTCGGTCAGCGCCTCGGAGTACCGCTCGGTCGCGTAGGACGCGAAGCCCGCCGCCTCACGAACGGCGGCCACGCGGGACGCGAGCCGCAGCGCGACCCGGGAGTACGCGTAGGCCTCCTCGGGCTCCGCATCGATCAGACGCGCCACCATGACGAGGTGCTTCGCCACGTCGTCGGCGAGGGTCTTGGGGAGCGTCATCAACTCCTGACGCACATCGCCGTCGATCTCCTGCCCGGTGACGTCCTCGTCGATCGCGAGGCGCCGCACGGGGGCGCTGCGCTCGCCGCGGTCACGGTCGGCGTAGGCGGGCCGGTCGTCGCGACGCGGGCCACGGTCACCGTAGGAGGGGCGGTCGCCGCCACGGTCGTCGCGACGGGGGCCACGGTCACCGTACGAGGGGCGGTCGCCGCCACGGTCGTCACGACGGGGGCCACGGTCACCGAACGACGGACGGTCGTCACGACGGGGGCCACGGTCACCGAACGACGGACGGTCCTCACGACGCGGGCCACGGTCACCGTAGGACGGGCGGTCGCCGCCACGGTCGTCACGGCGCGGGCCACGGTCACCGTAGGAGGGGCGGTCGCCGCCACGGTCATCGCGACGCGGGCCACGGTCACCGAAGGACGGACGGTCATCGCGACGCGGGCCACGGTCACCGAAGGAGGGACGGTCACCGAAGGAGGGACGGTCACCGCCACGGTCATCGCGACGCGGGCCACGGTCACCGAAGGACGGACGGTCCTCACGGGGACGGAAGCCACCACGGTCACCACCGCGGTCGCGGTCACCGTAAGAGGGCCGGTCGTCACGACGCGGGCCACGGTCACCGAACGACGGACGGTCGTCACGGCGCGGGCCACGGTCACCGAACGAGGGGCGGTCATCGCGACGCGGGCCACGATCGCCGTAGGAGGGACGGTCGCCGCCACGGTCATCGCGACGCGGGCCACGATCGCCGTAGGAGGGACGGTCGCCGCCACGGTCATCGCGACGCGGGCCACGATCGCCGTAGGAGGGACGGTCGCCGCCACGGTCGTCACGGCGCGGGCCACGGTCACCGTAGGAGGGGCGGTCACCGCCACGGTCGTCACGGCGCGGGCCACGGTCACCGAAGGACGGACGGTCCTCACGGGGACG
>NZ_JBGCCA010000049.1:0-62925 GCF_041261265.1 Streptacidiphilus sp. MAP12-33 | reverse complement strand
GCCGGCGCGCGGCCCCCGCCACGGGCCCCCGTGGGGCCCCCCCCCCCCACCCGGCCAATGTGGGGGCGGGTCGTGTACCCCGCCCCTGGGCCCACCGCTCAGGGGGGGGGGCCCGCCCGCGCCCCGCGCCCGCACCCTTCTGTTCTTCCGGGAGCCCTTGATGATCATCGGAGTCGGCATCGACGTCGCGGAGATCAGCCGCTTCGAGGAGGCGCTGCAGCGCACTCCCGCGATGGCCGACCGCCTCTTCACGGCGGACGAGCTGCTGCTGCCCAGCGGTGAACGCCGCGGCATCGCCTCGCTCGCGGCCCGCTTCGCGGCGAAGGAGGCCGTGGCCAAGGCCCTGGGCGCGCCCGGCAACCTGGAGTGGACCGACGCCGAGGTCCGCACCGAGTCCACCGGCCGTCCGGTGCTGACCGTGCGCGGCACGGTCGCGGCGTGCGCGGCGCGGCTGGGCGTGAGGACGTGGCATCTCTCGCTGAGCCACGACGCGGGCGTAGCGTCGGCGGTGGTGATCGCCGAGGGGTGAGAGGGGCCGAAGGCCATGCGTCGAGCACATGCGGTGGAGTGGGTCCGGGCGGCCGAGGGCGAGCTGATGGCCCGTCTGCCCGAGGGCACGCTGATGCAGCGCGCGGCGGCGGGCCTCGCGGCCACGTGCGCACAGCTGCTGCGTGACGGGGCGCCCGGACGCGTCTACGCGAGCCGGGTGCTGGTGCTGGCCGGCAGCGGCGACAACGGCGGTGACGCGCTGTACGCGGGCGCGCGGCTGGCGCGCCGGGGCGCGCGGGTGCGGGCGGCGCTGCTCGCACCGGACCGCGTCCATCAGGGCGGGCTCACCGCACTGCTCGCGGCGGGCGGCCGGGTCACGTCCGATCTCGCGGAGGCGGAGGGCGCGGACCTGGTCCTGGACGGCATCGTCGGCATCGGCGGCCGCGGCCCGCTGCGGGAAGCGGCACTGCCGTGGGTGCGCGCGGCGGAGTCCGGGTCGTCGACGGTGGTCGCGGTGGACCTGCCCAGCGGCGTCGACCCGGACACCGGCGCCGTCCCCGGCGCGGTGGTCCGCGCGGACGTGACGGTCACCTTCGGCACCCACAAGCCGGGCCTGCTGGTCGACCCGGGCGCGTCCTGCGCGGGCGTGGTCCGGCTGGTCGACATCGGCCTGGCCGAGGTCCGCGCGAGCGTCGTGGCGCGCGCCGCCGCCGCACCCGCCGACGCCTCCGGCGCGGTGCCGGTCCGCCCGGCCGTCCCCGGCGCGGCGCGGTGGCGGTGGTCGGGGGAGGGGCCCGTACCGCTCGGCGGGCACGTCGTGGAGGCGTTGCAGCGCGAGGACGTCGCGGCGCTGTTGCCCGTGCCCGGCGTGGAGAGCGACAAGTACCGGCGCGGGGTCGTCGGTGTCGCGGCGGGTTCCGCCCGCTACCCCGGGGCGGCGGTGCTCGCCGTGGGCGCGGCGCTGCACGGCGGGGTCGGCGCCGTCCGGTACGCGGGCGCGGCGGCGCGCGAGGTGGTGCGCGCGCACCCCGAGGCGCTGGTCGGCGAGGGCGGTCCGAAGGACGCCGGGCGGGTGCAGGCGTGGGTGGTCGGCCCCGGGCTCTCCCAGGACGCCGAGGCCGAACGCGCCGTCGAGGAGGCGCTGGACGCCGGCGTCCCCCTGCTCGTCGACGCGGACGGCCTGCGGCTGCTGGCCCGCCGCGGCGCCGCCCCCGCGCACACTTTGCTGACCCCGCACGCGGGGGAGGCGGTCGCCCTCCTCGCCGGGATCGGCGTCACCGCCACCCGGGAGGAGGTCGAGGGCGAACGCCTCCGCTTCGCGCGCGAACTCGCGCGCGGCTACGGCTGCACGGTGCTGCTCAAGGGCAGCACCACCGTCGTCACCGGACCGTCAGGCCCGGCCAGGATCAACCCCACCGGCACCTCGCAGCTCGCCACGGCCGGCAGCGGCGACGTCCTCTCCGGCCTGGCCGGCGCCCTCCTGGCCTGCGGCCTGCGCCCCTTCGACGCCGCCTCGGTCGCCGCCTACCTGCACGGCCTGGCCGGCCGCCTCGCCTCCGCCGCCGGCGCGCCCATCACCGCGAGCGGCATCACCGCCGCCCTCCCGGAGGCCTGGCGCCGGACCTTGGCTCGATAGGGCCGGTTGCAACTCCCCAGGGGCGCGAGGAACTGCGCGACAACCCACCCAGGTCGGTCGGATCCCGGGCGAGCAGGGCCATCCGCCCCGGGCGGGTTCCTCGCGCAGAACCCCGCGCCCCTGGGGCGGCTTCGCCGCTTCTGGTGGTGCAAGTGGCTGCGCGCTGCAACCATTCGCTCATGAGAGTGGTCTTCATCACGGAGGTCACTTTGGAATCCGCCATCGGCGGGAAAGCAGGAGCGAATTGAAGCGTTTGAGGGCGCGGGTGGCGGCCGTCGCGCTGGCGACGGCCGGGTTGCTCGGTGGGGTGGGCGCCGTAGGCGCGGGGCAGGCGGACGCGGTGACGCAGGCGCGCTGGTCACCGACGCACTGCCTGACCAACGTGGGCCGCGTGGCCTGCGTGGACCTGACCCACCAGAGGTTCTGGATCCAGGACGGCAGCAAGATCATATTTGGCCCGGTCAAGGTCCGCACCGGCCGCGCGGGCTACGTCACCCGCGACGGCCTGTTCCACATCTACAGCCGCCAGCGCAACCACTGGTCCACGCTGTACAACGTCGAGATGCCGTACAGCCAGTTCTTCTCCGGCGGTGAGGCCCTGCACGCGGTCTTCATCCCGATCTCCACCCCGCCGGGCTCGCACGGCTGCGTCAACATGACCATGCACGACGCCGCCACCGCCTGGAACCTGCTGAAACTCGGCTCCCCGGTCGACGTCTACGGCCGCAAGCCCGGCACCTGATCGACCGGCGCCACCCTGTTCGACGCGCACGCTGTGGCGCCCGTCACGTTTGGACGGGCGCCCTCGTGCTTCTGGGAGACTGTCACCCGATGGACACTGCACAGCGAGCCGAAGCCCTGATCGACCTGGCGGCGCTGCGCGGCAACCTTGCCGCGCTGCGCGAGCGCACCCGGCGCACGGGGTCGGCCCAGATCATGTCCGTGGTGAAGGCGGACGCCTACGGCCACGGCGCGGTGCCGTGTGCCCGCGCGGCGCTTGCCGCGGGCGTGCGGTGGCTCGGCACGGCCACACCGGAGGAGGCTCTCGCGCTGCGTGCTGCCGGGATCGGGCCGGAGCAGGCCCGCGTGCTGTGCTGGCTGTGGACGCCCGGCAGCCCCTGGCGCGACGCCGTCGCGCAGGACCTCGACATCTCCGTCAGCGGCCGGTGGGCCCTGCCGCACCTGCTGGACGCGGTGCGCGCCACCGGCCGTCCGGCCCGCGTGCAGCTGAAGGCCGACACCGGTCTCGGCCGCAACGGCGCCCAGCCCGCCGACTGGCCCGAGCTCGTCGCCGCCGCGCGCGCCGCCGAGACGGACGGCCTGATCTCCGTCACCGGCGTCTGGTCGCACTTCGCCTGCGCGGACGAGCCGGGACACCCCTCCATCGCCGCCCAGCTGGACGCCTTCCGCGAGGCCCTCGCCGTCGCCGAGGCCGCCGGGCTGCGCCCGGAGGTGCGGCACATCGCCAACTCCCCGGCGACGCTCACGCTCCCGGAGTCGCACTTCGACCTGGTCCGTACCGGGCTCGCCCAGTACGGGCTCTCGCCCGTGCCGGAGGTCGGCTCGCCCGCGGACTTCGGCCTGCGGCCGGTGATGACGCTCCAGGCCCGGGTCGCCAACGTCAAGCGGGTCCCCGCCGGGCACGGCGTCTCCTACGGCCACACCTACACCACTCCCGGCGAGACCACGCTGGCGCTCGTTCCGGTCGGCTACGCGGACGGGATCCCGCGCCACGCCAGCGGCACCGGACCGGTCTGGCTCGCGGACAAGTGGCGCACGGTCGCCGGCCGCGTCGCGATGGACCAGTTCATCGTCGACCTCGGCGGCGACGCGGCCGAGGTCGGGGACCTCGCGGTGCTGTTCGGCCCTGGCGACCGCGGCGAGCCGACGGCCGAGGACTGGGCCCGCGCGGCCGGGACGATCTCGTACGAGATCGTCACCCGGATCGGCGCGCGCGTTCCGCGCAGGTATCTGGGCGCGAGCGACTGATGGCCGAGGAGGGCGGCGGCTCCGGGCTTGTCGCGGGAGCGGGCGACGTGGTCCGTCAGGTCCGCGACGCGGCCGGATCCGTCGTCGGCGACGTGGCCGCGGGGCGCTGGCGCCGCGCGGGCATCGTCGGCGTCTCCCTCGGCGTGGTCGCTGCGGGCGCGGCGGCGGGCGTCGCCATCGAGCGCCTCTCCGTCGGCCGCGAGATGCGCCGCCGCGCGGAGGCCGAACTCGACGCGGCCGCCGCCTTCGGCTCCCTGCGGGGCACCCCCCTCCACGTCACCGCCCCGGACGGCACCGACCTCTACGCCGAACTCGACGGCACGGGCTGGGCCGGCACCCAGTCCGCCATCGCCCGCGAGGCCACCGCCCGCGCATCGGAAGCCACCGCGCCGCAGGCGCCTGGCCGCGCCGCGCCTTCCGCGCGCGACGTGGCCGCCGCACGGGGTGGAACGCCGGCAACCGACGGCTCCGCCGCGCCGCAGGCGTCAGCCGGTGCGGGGCACGCCGCCGCGGCCGCGCCGCCGTTCGCGCCTTCGGCGCGCGAGGTGGCCTCCGCACACCGGGGTGAAGCCGGGACAGCCGACGGCTCCGCCGTGCCGCAGGCACCGGCCGGTGCGGGGCACGCCGCCGCGGCCGCGCCGCAGGGGTCTGGCCGGGCCGCGCCTTCGGCGCGCGACGTGGCCGCCGCACGGGGTGGAACGCCGGCAACCGACGGCTCCGCCGTGTCGCAGGCACCGGCCGGTGCCGCAGCCGCGCCGCAGGCGCCTGGCCGCGCCGCGCCTTCGGCGCGGGACGGGGCGGCCGCACGCCGGGGTGAATCCCGGGCCGGCGACGGACTCGCCGCGCCTTCGGTGCGGGGGGCGGTGCGGGGTCAGGGCGGCTCGGTTGAGCCACCGGGTGCCGGCCGGTCCCGTCGGCTGCGCGGGTGGTTGGGGCGGCGCCGCGGTGGAGCCGCCGAGCCGCAGCCGGGGCCGCTCGGCGGGGTGCTGGCCGGGGTCGGGACGTGGCTGGGGGCCGCGCCGACGCCGCCGCTCACCGTCGTGTTCGTGCACGGGTACTGCCTGAACCAGGACAGCTGGCACTTCCAGCGCGAGGCATTCCGGGACGGCCTGCGGCTGGTCTTCTACGACCAGCGCAGCCACGGCCGGTCCGAGCGCTCGCGCAGCTACCTCGCCGGGGAGCCCGCCTCCATCGACCAGCTCGGCGCCGACCTCGGCGCCGTCATCGACGCAGTCGCGCCCACCGGCCCGCTGGTGCTGGTGGGGCACTCGATGGGCGGCATGACCGTGATGGCGCTCGCCGACCAGCGGCCGGAGCTGTTCGCCGAGCGGGTCGCCGGCGTCGCGCTGCTCGGCACCACCGCGGGCAACTGGCGGGACGTCACCCTCGGTCTGCCGGGCGTCGGCGCCAAGGTGTTCCACCGGGTCGGCCCCGGGGTCATCAAGGCACTGGGCCGTCAGGCGGGTCTGGTCGAGCGCGGCCGGCGCCTCAGCAGCGAGCTGACCTCCGCCGTCTACCACCGGTTCTCCTTCGGCACCGACGACGTCGACCCGGCCCGCGCCCGCTTCGCGCAGCAGCTGCTGGAAGCGACGCCGGTGGACGTGGTGGCCGAGTTCTTCCCGGCCTTCCCCGCCCACGACAAGACCGAGGCGCTCGCCGTCCTGCGGGACCTGCCGACGCTCGTGCTCGCGGGGGACCAGGACCTGCTCACCCCGCCCACGCACAGCGAGGCCATCGCCGCCCGGCTGCCCGACGCCGAGCTGGAGATCCTGCCCGACACCGGGCACCTGCTCATGCTGGAACGTCCGGAGGTGGTCAACGCCCGGCTGGCGCGGCTGCTGGAGCGCGCCGCCGCGTACTGCGGCGCCGCCCTGCCGCCGCCCGTCCACGCGCTGGCCCAGCCCGTCGACCCGCGGCACGGCTGAGCCGCACGCCCGATCCACACCCCGCGACGCCACCGCACCCCGCAACTGATCCACCCCCCGCAACGCCACCGCAGAACCCCGCTCCACGGAAGGACCGCCGATCGCCATGGGCAACGCCGCCACCCTCACCGTCCCGGACCCGGCCGCGATGCAGGAGCTCGGCCGCACGCTCGCCACCGTGCTGCGCCCGGGTGACCTGGTGCTGCTCTCCGGCGAGCTGGGCGCGGGCAAGACGACGCTGACGCGGGGTCTGGGCGAGGGCCTGGGTGTGCGGGGGGCGGTCACCTCACCGACCTTCGTCATCGCCCGGGTGCATCCCTCGCTGGTCGGCGGTCCGGCCCTGGTCCACGTGGACGCCTACCGGCTGGGCGGCGGGCTGGACCAGATGGAGGACCTCGACCTCGACGTCTCGCTGCCGGAGTCGGTCGTCGTCGTCGAGTGGGGTGAGGGCAAGGTCGAGGGGCTCTCGGAGTCCCGGCTGGAGGTGCGGATCGACCGGGCGCTGGGCGACGAGGTGTCCCTCTCGCTGGAGCAGGACCTGAACCCGGACATCCCGGACGAGCGCACGGTCACTTTGGACGGGATCGGCCCGCGTTGGGCCGGTGTCGACCTCGGCGCGCTTGCCGCCGCCCGCGCCTGAACCGCGCCCGGGACATCCTCCCAGGGGGTGAAGGCCCGCCGGTGGGCGGTTGTGTTCCCGACGCGCTGTCGGGAAGATGGCTGCAGTTCCGACTGCACTTCTGGTCAGGCACCGCCCTGCCCTGCGCCGACACGACACCCCTCGGGGAGATCGCATGCCCGGCACGACCCCTTCCGTCCGTCACGTCACCGATGCCCGGGATGTCCCGTTCCGGCATGAGGCGGCCGCCCAGCAGGAGGCGCCGGCACCCGAAGTGACGGTGGCTCGGCTGCTCGCCTGCCACGCCTCCGTCGCGGCGGTCTCGCATCCTCCTGAGTGACGTGGTGTCAGAATCCTTTTGAGCAGGGAATCACGGCAAAGGGATTTGTCGACTCGTGCCGAAACCGTTGCGCTTCGTAAAATTTCAGCCTGTCACCACGCCGCTGAGTAACACACCACCTCGCACTCTTGACCGACGGTTCATTCCCCGGTTCGATTCCCCCTATCACCACAGGGGGAATGCGAAGCCCACTGTTCATGCGGCCCGGGGAGGGGCGTTAATGCACATCAGGGGAGTCAATCGGCGTGCCGGCGTAGCACTGGCGGCGACACTGCCGCTGCTCGCCGCCGCTGTCGCGGCCGGAGCACCCGCCATCGCTGCGTCGCCTGCAGGCCACGTTGTCGCAGGCGGCAAGCCGGCGTGGACCGCGGCTGCTGTCGACCGCGGTCAGACCGCGGCCGGCAACGCCGTCACCGCGCGCGTCTATCTGTCGGGCGACCAGGCGGGTCTGGCGTCGTTCGCCGCCTCGGTCTCCGACCCGACCAGCGCGGCCTACGGCCACTACCTGAGCGCCGCTCAGGTCAAGCAGCAGTTCGGCGCCACCAAGGCGCAGATCGACAAGGTCGTCGCCTGGCTCAAGGGCGCCGGCTTCCGCACCTCGGTCGACCCGGACGGCAACTACGTCGCCATCACCGGTGACGCCGCCACCGTCCAGTCGGCCTTCGGCGTCAAGCTGCACGACTTCGCCGTCTCCGGCCACGTCTACCGCGCCCCGACCGGTTCGCCGGTCGTGCCGGCGGACATCGCCGCGAGCGTCGTCGCCGTGTCCGGCCTCAGCAACAAGCCGACCATCATGACGCACGACGACACGCTGCCCGGCCCCGGCGCCGCGTTCGTCAACGCCGGTCCGTTCTCCAGCTACTACGGCTCGAACGCGGCCAAGTCCCTGCCCAAGGCCTACGGCAAGACCGTGCCGTACGTCGTCAAGGGCTACAACGGCCACCAGCTGCGCGCCGCCTACGGTGCCGCGGCCAGCGGCAAGACCGGCGCGGGCGTCACGGTCGCGATCGTCGACGCGTACGACTCGCCGACCATCAACAGCGACATCCGCAACTACGCCCACCGCAACGGTGACGCGGCGTACAAGGCGGGCCAGTTCAAGCAGTACGACGCGGCCACCTGGACCAACACCGGTGACCCGTCCCAGGCCAACCCCAACGGCTGTGGCGCGTCGGGCTGGTACGGCGAGCAGACGCTCGACATCGAGGCGGTCCACGCGGTCGCCCCGGCGGCGAACATCCACTACGTCGGCGCGGCCTCCTGCCAGGACGCGGACTTCATCTCCGCGCTCAGCTTCATCGTGGACCACCACACCGCCAGCCTCGTCTCCGACTCCTGGGGTTCCCCGGAGAACCAGAGCGACCCGGCGAACGACGCGGTCTACAACAACGTGTTCATGAAGGGCGCGGCCGAGGGCATCGGCTTCTACTTCTCCTCCGGTGACAACGGCGACGAGGTCGCCAACACCGGTACGAGGCAGAGCGACATGCCGGCCTCCCTGCCGTGGGTCACCGCGGTGGGCGGCACCTCGCTGGCCGTCGGCAAGAAGAACAACTACGAGTTCGAGACGGGCTGGGGCACCGGCAAGTCCGCGCTCTCCACCGACGGCAAGAGCTGGACCGGCTTCCCCGGCGCCTTCCACGGCGGTGCGGGCGGCGGCACCAGCGCGCGCGTCGCGCAGCCGTGGTTCCAGCGCGGCATCGTCTCCTCGGCGCTGGCGCACGCCAACGGCAACAAGTCCGCGATGCGCGTCGTTCCTGACGTGGCGGCTGTCGCCGACCCGAACACCGGCTTCCTGGTCGGGCAGACCCAGACCTGGCCGAACGGCACGGTCAAGTACGGCGAGTACCGCATCGGCGGCACCAGCCTGGCCTCCCCGGTCTTCACGGCCATCCAGGCGCTGGCGCAGCAGGAGCAGGGCTTCCCGCTCGGCTTCGCCGACCCGGCGATCTACGCCCGCCACGGTCTGCTCCACGACGTGACGGACCACCCGTTCGGCCCGAAGGTCGGCCTGGCGGACGCCCGCGTCGACTTCGCGAACAGCGTCGACGCGAGCAACGGCCTCGTCGTCTCGGTCCGCACCCTGGGCCAGGACTCCTCGCTGAGCGCCACGAAGGGCTACGACGACGTCACCGGCGTCGGCAGCCCGTCGCTGTCGTACATCGAGTCCTACAACTGGCGCCACTTCCGGTGATGATCTGATCACCTGCTGAACGAACGGGCCCCTCACGCCGACGGCGTGAGGGGCCCGCTTCCGTTGTGCCCGTCGGGCTCACGCCACGACGACGACCTTGGTGTCGAACGGCGCGAAGTCGAACAGGGCCTGGCCGTCGGCGACGGTCTCGCGGATACCGCCGGTCTTCTTGTTCGCGTCCGGCACCGGGGTGCTGCCGTCGACCGCCGAGCTGAACCCGATGAAGATGCCCTCGCGGGTGGTGAACCGCACGATGTTCTTCACCTGCTTGCCGTCCGATCCGGGGGTCGGGCCCGCGGTGGTGCTCGTCACCGCGTAGCTGCCGGGTGCCGGGTCGACCGTGCCCGGCTGCACGGTGAAGGTGCGCGTCTGGCCCGACTGGCCCGGGTCGACCAGCCAGACCCGCTTCTGGCTCACGGAGTACACCACGCGCTTGCCGGTGCCGGAGTCCTTCGGCACCGCGACGGGCTTCGCCGGGATCGCCTTGGTCCCCGCCGTGCTGCTCGCCGAGACGCCGGGCGCCTTGGCGCCCGCACCGGAGGCGGTCGTCGTCGACGCCGAGCTCTTGGCCTGCACGGCGAGCACGGCCACGACGGCGAGTGCGCCGGCGGTCAGCACGGTGACGACCGAGCCCGAACCGAGTTTCGCCACGGAATCCTCCATCGGAGCGGCAAGCAGCAGTGGCCTAAGCCTCTCATCCTTCCACCTGACCGCAGCCCAAGGCAGGGCGGCACCGGGCCACAGGGCGATCCGAGAAAGCGCGGCAGGAGGGGCCGGGCGCCGCGACGCCCGGCCCCTCGCCCGGCCTTCGTCCGCTCCCGTCCGGGCAGAGCCGCTCCGCGGACTTGGCCCGCCCGGCCTTCGTCCGCTCCCGTCCGGGCAGAGCCGCTCCGCGGACTTGGCCCGCCCGGCCTTCGTCCGCTCCGTCCGGGCACAGCCGCTCCGCGGACTTGGCCCGCGCAGCCCCTCGCCTGGCCTTCGTCCGCTCCGTCCGGGCACAGCCGCTCCGCGGACTTGGCCCGCGCAGCCCCTCGCCTGGCCTTCGTCCGCTCCGTCCGGGCACAGCCGCTCCGCGGACTTGGCCCGCGCAGCCCCTCGCCTGGCCTTCGTCCGCTCCGTCCGGGCAGAGCCGCTCCGCGGACTTGGCCCGCGCAGCCCCTCGCCGCGCCTTCGTCCGCTCCCGTCCGGGCACAGCCGCTCCGCGGACTTGGCCCGCGCAGCCCCTCGCCGCGCCTTCGTCCGCTCCCGTCCGGGCACAGCCGCTCCGCGGGCAGAGCCGGTCCGCGGCGGGTGCTCCTCCCGCCACCCCCTCCGGCCGGACCCTCTAACCTGGGACCGTGCTTCTGCTTGCGTTCGACACCGCCACGCCCGCCGTCACGGCCGCCGTCCTCGACACGACGACCGGGGAGGTCCTGGCGTCCGCCGACCAGATCGACGCCCGACGGCACGGGGAGCTGCTGCTGCCCACGATCGAGGCGGTGCTGCGGGAGGCCGGCGTCCCCAAGGAGCGCCTCGGTGCGATCGCCGTCGGTGTCGGCCCCGGCCCCTACACCGGCCTGCGCGTGGGCCTGGCCACCGCCGCCGCCCTCGGCCACGCCCTCGGCATCCCCGTGCACGGCGTCGGCACCCTCGACGGCATCGCCCGCGCCGCCCGCGACGCGGGCGCCGTCAGCGGGCCGTTCGTGGTGGCCACGGACGCGCGCCGCAAGGAGGTCTACTGGGCCCGCTACGACGCCGACGGCGTCCGCGTCGAGGGCCCGGCCGTGGACCGCCCCGCGGACATCGCCGAGAAGGTCGCCGGCCTTCCGGCCGTCGGCGCCGGGGTGCTGCTCTACTCCGAGACCTTCCCCGGTGCGGTCCAGGACGCCCCCGCCCACCAGTCCGCCGCCGCCCTCGCCGCGGTCGCCGCCGACGCGCTCGCGTCCGGCGCCGAGCTGCCCTCCCCGGGCACGCCGCTCTACCTGCGCCGCCCGGACGCCGAGGTGCCGAAGAACTACAAGACGGTGCTGCCGTCATGACGGACCTGACGGACCTCTCCGTGGGCCCGGTGCGCTCCGGGGTGTCCGTGCGCGAGATGCGCTGGTGGGACATCGCACCGGTGCTGGAGCTGGAACGCGAACTCTTCCCCGAGGACGCCTGGTCCGCCGGGATGTTCTGGTCCGAGCTCGCCGACTCCCGGCATGCCGGGGCCACCCGCTGGTACACCGTCGCCGAGGACGCCGACGGCCGCGTCGTCGGCTACGCGGGCCTGATGGCCATCTCCGGCGAGGGGGACGTGCAGACCATCGCCGTCGCCCAGGACCAGTGGGGCACCGGCCTCGGCGCCCGCCTGCTGCAACGCCTGCTCGACCAGGCCGAGGCCGCCCGCTGCACCGAGCTGCTGCTGGAGGTGCGCGTCGACAACGAGCGCGCCCAGCGCCTCTACGCCCGCTTCGGCTTCGAGCCGGTCGGCTTCCGCCGCAACTACTACCAACCGTCCGGCGTCGACGCCCTGGTGATGCGCCGCACGATGTCCGACGGTCCGATGACACATGAGGGAAGCACTGACGATGGCCGCTGACGAACCGCTGGTCCTCGGGATCGAGACCTCCTGCGACGAGACCGGTGTCGGTATCGTCCGGGGCACCACGCTGCTCGCCGACGCCGTCGCCTCCAGCGTCGAGGAGCACGGCCGCTACGGCGGCGTCGTCCCCGAGATCGCCAGCCGCGCGCACCTGGAGGCCATGGTGCCGACCGTGCAGCGGGCGCTGGACGAGGCCGGGATCAAGGCGAGCGACCTCGACGGCATCGCCGTCACCGCCGGGCCCGGTCTCGCGGGCGCGCTGCTGGTCGGCGTCAGCGCCGCCAAGGCCTACGCCTACGCGCTCGGCAAGCCCCTCTACGGCGTCAACCACCTGGCCTCGCACATCTGCGTGGACCAGCTGGAGCACGGTCGGCTGCCCTCGCCGACGATGGCGCTGCTGGTCTCCGGCGGCCACTCCTCGCTGCTGTTCACCGAGGACATCACCAGCGGGGTCCGCTCGCTCGGCGCCACCATCGACGACGCGGCGGGGGAGGCCTTCGACAAGGTCGCCCGGCTGCTCAACCTGGGCTTCCCCGGCGGCCCGGTGATCGACCGTTACGCCCGCGAGGGCGACCCGGCGGCCATCGCCTTCCCGCGCGGCCTCTCCGGCGCCAAGGACCCCGCCTACGACTTCTCCTTCTCCGGCCTCAAGACGGCCGTCTCACGCTGGGTCGAGGCCAAGCGCCGGGCCGGCGAGGAGGTGCCCGTCCGGGACGTCTCCGCGTCCTTCCAGGAGGCCGTCGTCGACGTGCTGACCCGCAAGGCGATCCGCGCCTGCAAGGACGAGGGCGTCGACCACCTGATGATCGGCGGCGGCGTCGCCGCCAACTCCCGTCTGCGGGCGCTGGCCCAGGAGCGCTGCGACCGCGCGGGCATCACGCTGCGCGTCCCGCGCCCCAAGCTCTGCACCGACAACGGCGCCATGGTCGCGGCGCTCGGCGCGGAGATGGTGTGGCGGGACCGGGCCCCCTCCGCGTTCGATCTCTCCGCGGATTCCTCCCTGCCGGTCACCGAGACGCACGTACCGGCGTCTCATGACGAGCTGCACCGTCTGTCGGAGTAGAGAGCACCGGGTTCGAAGAAACGAAGAAGTGGCCGGGTCGTCGCGCGTACGTGGGCGCGGCGACCGCGCGACGTTCGTGAACATGACATTCGTGAACATGGTGAAGCGGATCGAGGAGCAGGGCTTCACCGTCGCGCGGCTGGAGGACTACATCGCCCCGCCGGCGGGCTGACCCACCAACATCACCGGCGCACCGGCGGCCCGGGTCAACACGACGACCGCGGAGTTCACCCCCTCGGGCTTGATCTTCTTGCGCAGCTCCTCCGGCTCGATCGCGGAGCCGCGCTTCTTGATCACGAGCGTGCCGATGCCACGCTCGCGCACCAGCGCCTTGAGCTTCTTCAGGTTGAACGGGAGCGTGTCGGTGATCTCGTACGCGGTCGCGTAGGGGGTCGGTGCCAGCCGGTCCGTCGTCAGGTAGGCGATGGTCGGGTCGATCAGCGTGGCGTCCAGCTCCCCGGCGACCTCGGCGACCAGGTGCGCGCGGATGACGGCCCCGTCCGGCTCGTACAGGTAGCGGCGGACGGGGCCGACGGCCGGATCCGGCAGCCGTCCGCCGGTCAGGCTGTCGGCGGCCGGGAGCAACGTCGCACGGTGCGGCTGCGTGGGGCTTGTACCGAACCAGAGGGCCGCCTCCTTCACGTCCCCGCCCTCGGAGACCCACTCCGCCTCCGCGTCCGTCGGCACCGCCTCGTGGGGGATGCCGGGGGCCACCTTGATGGCCCCGACCCGGGCCTTCCTGGCGGCCTGGACGGCCCAGCTGAGCGGCGGGGCGTACGCCTCCGGGTCGAAGATCCGGCCGCGTCCTCCGCGGCGCGCAGGGTCCACGAAGACGGCGTCGTAGCCGGCCGTGTCCACGTCCACGACGTCGGCGCAGCGCGCCTCGATCAGCTCCGCCAGGCCCAGCGCCTCAGCGTTGGCCCGGGCGACCGCGTGGGCGACCGGGTCCAGGTCCACCGCCAGCACCCTGATCCCGGCGCGTGCCAGCGCGATGGCGTCCCCGCCGATCCCGGAGCACAGGTCCGCGACGGAGGCCACACCGAGTTCCCGCATCCGCCGCGCCCGCCACTCGGCGACACTCGTCCGGGTGGACTGCTCGACCCCGTTCGGCGTGAAGTACATCCGCGCCGCGTCCGCCCCGAACTTCGCCGCCGCACGGGTGCGCAGGCGCGCCTGGGCGAGGGCTGCCGAGACCAGTTCCGCGTCGTGGGTGCGGCGCAGGCGGGTCGCCAGCGCGAGCTCGTCGCCGGGGGAGTGGTCCCGCAGCTCGGCCAGCAGGTCCTGGCCCTCGGGCGTCAGCAGGGCGTGGAGATCTTCGGTGCGCACTCGTCCATTGTGACGGGAGGGGACCGACGGTTTCGCGAGGAGATGTAAGCGACGCGTTGGCACTCTGGTTGACCGAGTGCTAACCGCCGCCTACAGTCGTCGTTGGCACTCTCCACACGAGAGCGCTAAGCGTGAGACGGTACGTCCGGCACCGCGACGACGGGCTTGCCATGTCCTCACGCCCCAAGACATGTGTACCCCGGATCTCCGAAGGGGGAGGTCGGATCGTGACGACCACCAGCTCCAAGGTTGCCATCAAGCCGCTCGAGGACCGCATTGTGGTCCAGCCGCTCGACGCCGAGCAGACCACCGCCTCTGGCCTGGTCATCCCGGACACCGCGAAGGAGAAGCCCCAGGAGGGCGTCGTCCTCGCGATCGGTCCGGGTCGCTTCGAGGACGGCCAGCGTCTTCCGCTCGATGTCGCTGTCGGCGACGTCGTCCTCTACAGCAAGTACGGCGGCACCGAGGTCAAGTACCAGGGCCAGGAGTACCTGGTCCTCTCGGCCCGTGACGTGCTCGCGGTCATCGAGAAGTAAGACCTGACCAGCTGACCGCTCCGGCGGCCAAGGCAAAGTCGTGACCCGCCCCGGCACTCCGTACCACGGGGTCCGGGGCGCGGTCGTTTCGAGAGGGAACCCCTAGGCATGGCCAAGATCCTGCAGTTCGACGAGGACGCCCGCCGCTCGCTGGAGCGCGGTGTCAACAAGCTGGCCGACACCGTCAAGGTGACGATCGGCCCCAAGGGTCGCAACGTCGTCATCGACAAGAAGTTCGGCGCGCCGACCATCACCAACGACGGTGTCACCATCGCCCGCGAGGTCGAGCTGGACGACCCGTACGAGAACCTTGGCGCGCAGCTCGTCAAGGAGGTCGCCACCAAGACCAACGACATCGCGGGTGACGGCACCACCACCGCGACCGTCCTGGCCCAGGCGCTCGTCAACGAGGGTCTGCGCAACGTCACCGCCGGCGCCGGCCCGGCCGCCCTCAAGCGCGGCATCGACGCGGCCGTCAAGGCCGTCGCCGAGCACCTGCTCTCCGTCGCCCGCGAGGTCGAGGGCAAGGAGGACATCGCCGCCGTCGCCGCGCTGTCCGCCCAGGACCAGACCGTCGGCGAGCTCATCGCCGAGGCCATGGACAAGGTGGGCAAGGACGGTGTCATCACCGTCGAGGAGTCCAACACCTTCGGCCTGGAGCTCGAGTTCACCGAGGGCATGCAGTTCGACAAGGGTTACCTGTCGCCCTACATGACCACGGACCAGGAGCGCATGGAGGCCGTGCTCGAGGACCCGTACATCCTCGTGCACCAGGGCAAGATCTCCTCCATCCAGGACCTGCTCCCGCTGCTGGAGAAGATCCTTCAGGGCGGTGCCTCCAAGCCGCTGCTGATCATCGCCGAGGACGTCGAGGGCGAGGCGCTCTCCACCCTGGTCGTGAACAAGATCCGTGGCACCTTCAACGCCGTCGCCGTCAAGGCCCCCGGCTTCGGTGACCGCCGCAAGGCCATGCTGGGCGACATCGCCACGCTGACCGGCGCCACCGTCATCGCCGAGGAGGTCGGCCTCAAGCTCGACCAGGCCGGCCTGGACGTGCTCGGCTCCGCCCGCCGCGTGACCGTCTCCAAGGACGACACCACGATCGTCGACGGCGCCGGCTCCTCCGAGGAGGTCGCCGGTCGCGTCGCCCAGATCAAGGGCGAGATCGAGGGCACCGACTCCGACTGGGACCGCGAGAAGCTGCAGGAGCGCCTGGCCAAGCTGGCCGGCGGCGTCTGCGTCATCAAGGTCGGCGCGGCCACCGAGGTCGAGCTCAAGGAGAAGAAGCACCGTCTCGAGGACGCCATCTCGGCGACCCGCGCCGCGGTCGAGGAGGGCATCGTCGCCGGCGGTGGCGCCTCCCTGGTCCACGCGCAGAAGGTGCTCGACGGCGGCCTCGGCCTTTCCGGCGACGAGGCCGTGGGTGTCGCGGTCGTCCGCCGCGCCCTGGTCGAGCCGCTGCGCTGGATCGCCCAGAACGCGGGCCTCGAGGGCTACGTCATCACCACCAAGGTCGCCGAGCTCGGCGACGTCCGCGAGGGCTACAACGCCGCCACCGGCGAGTACGGCGACCTGGTCAAGGCCGGCGTCATCGACCCGGTCAAGGTGACCCGCTCCGCGCTGGAGAACGCCGCGTCCATCGCCTCCCTGCTGCTCACGACCGAGACCCTGGTCGTCGAGAAGAAGGAGGAGGAGCCGGCCGCGGCCGGTCACTCCCACGGTGGCCACGGCCACTCGCACTGAGTCTGTTCGCTGGTGAGCCGGAAGCCCGGCACCCCCTCGGGGGTGCCGGGCTTCCGGCTTCGGTCAGGCGAGGCGCTTGGCCGCCGACTCGCGATGGCTCTCCGAGAGGGCGGGCAGATCCAGCATCAGCGGGAGCACCTCCGGCGCACGGGAGTGCAGCGCGCGGAACACGTCCGCCGAGCTGACGCCGTGCTCCGGCGTGTGCACCACGGTGACCTCGTCCCCCGCGCGGATCACGCCCGGCGTGAGCACCCGCAGGTACGCGCCGGGGCGCGCGCGGTCCGTGAACGTCCTGACCCAACGCTCCTGCTCCATCCACCCTGCGAAGGTCCGGCAGGGGATGCGGGTCGCGCTCACCTCCAGCAGCAGCGTCTCGCCGATCCGCCACCGCTCCCCGATCAGCGCGTCGGAGACGCGCAGGCCGGTGATGGTCAGGTTCTCCCCGAACACCCCGTTGGGCAGCTCCCGCCCGAGCTCCTCGGCCCAGGCGTCCAGCTCCTCGCGCGCGTACGCGTACACGGCCTGGTCCACCCCGCCGTGATGCCGCACATCGCAGATGGCGTCCCCGGCCAGCCCACTCACCCCCTTGCGCTCGGTCGGCGCGGTGACCTCGACGGGCCCGTCGACGGGCTTCTTCCCGATGGCGGTGACACCGGGGTCGGAGTACACGGTCGGCTCCGGCCGCCCGACGTTGACGGAGATCAGGGTTCCCATGGGCACGAGGGTAGTTGCACCCTCCCGGGGTCCGAAGGCCCCAGGGCGCGGGGAACTGCGCGGACAACCCGCCCCAGGCACATGGCCCAGTTCGCCCGGGATCTCACTGCCTGCGGTGACTTGTCGCGCAGTTCCCCGCGCCCCTGGGAGGCGCAACCGCGTGTCCTGCCTATCCTTGCCCCGTGATCGAGGCCAGACATCTCCGCGTGCTGCGGGCCGTCGCCCGGCAGGGCAGCTTCTCCGCCGCCGCGCGCGAGCTCGGGCTGACGCAGCCCGCCATCAGTCAGCAGATGAAGGCGCTGGAGAAGTCCCTCGGCACCCCCCTCGTCGTCCGTGTCGGACGCGGCGTCGCGCTGAGCGAGGCCGGCCGGGTTCTCGCCGAGCACGCCGCAGGCGTGCTCGCGGGGCTCGCCGCGGCGGAGGACGCGGTCGCGGGCATCGCGGGGCTCCAGGCGGGCCGGGTGCGGCTGGTCTCGTTCCCGACCGCGAGCGCCACGCTCGTCCCCGCCGCCGTGGCCGCGCTCCGCGCCCAGGCGCCGGGCGTGCAGGTGTCGCTGACCGAGGCCGAACCGCCGGCCTCCGTCTCCATGCTGCGGGCCGCCGAGTGCGAACTCGTCCTCGCCTTCCGCTACCCGGGCGGCAGCGAGCCGGAGGACTGGAGCGACCTGCGGGTGACGCGGCTGCGCCGCGACCCGTTGGTGGCACTGCTCCCGCCGGACCACCCGCGCGCGGGAGAGCCGCGGCTCGGCGACCTCGCGTCGCTGAAGGCGGACCCGTGGATCGCCGGCTGCCCCCAGTGCCGCGGGCACCTGGTGGACCTGTGCGAGGCCGCGGGCTTCACGCCGCGCATCGACTTCGCGACCGACGACTACCCGGCCGTGCGGGGGCTGGTCGCCGCGGGACTGGGCGTGGCCGTGCTGCCGCGGCTCGCCCTCGCGGCGACGCGGACCGACGGGGTCGCCGTCGTCCCGCTCGCCGCGGAGGTCTCCCGGGAGATCGTCGCGCTGACCCTGCCGGACCTGGGACGGGTGCCGGCAGTCGCGCTCATGCTCGAGAAGCTGACGAGCCCGGAGAAGCTGAAGGGCCTGTAGGAGACAGGCCCTGGTCGGCGCGCCGTGAGCTCGGCGCGGATGCGGATGCGGATGTACGGATCTTGAAGAAACGTTCCGTCAGATCGATCGTGTCGCGGTCGTGTCAGTCGACGGGCAACAGCGAGAGCGGATCGAGGGTGCGGCGGCGGGCCCGCCCCAGCAGTTCCTCGCGTTCGTCCTCGGTGAGGCCGCCCCAGACCCCGTAGGGCTCACGTACCGCCAGTGCGTGCGACGCGCACTCCGCGCGCACCGGGCACCGCATGCAGACCTCCTTCGCGGACTGTTCCCGCGAGGTCCGTGCGGCTCCGCGCTCTCCTTCCGGATGGAAGAACAGAGAGCTGTCCACGCCGCGGCATGCGGCGGAGAGCTGCCAGTCCCACAGGTCTGCGTTCGGGCCAGGGAGCCGTGAGTAGTCGGCCATGGTCGTTGATCCCTTGAGTGGTGCTAGCGATTCAGTACGAACTGATGGAAATATGACTCATGCAGATCTAACGGACAAGAGGCCATCAGCGTTGCATAACGTGCCGATAACCATCAAATCCCACGAAAACGGACTAATCCACCACGTGGCGGGGAAGCGTGTCCTGCATGCGGGTGCACTCGTTGGGCCTAACGGCAAGCCCGACGAGGCGCGCGGTCGTCGCACGAGCGACGCATTTGCGCCCAAGTGCACCGCGAGGTGGATGATCCGTAGCGGGTCGGACACGTAGAGTGGTGGAGGCTGCGGCCAGGCCGTAACTCATTCGGGTGACGGTCGTTGGGAGTGCGGAGGCGGCAAACGGCACGGGCGTCGGGGAAGACGCCGGTCCACCGGAGGCCGTGCCGGTGACGATTCGTACCAGCCAGGAGGCTCAAGGTGACGCTCATCAGCTGCGGAGGCGGGTCATGACTTCCGTTCTCGTGTGTGACGATTCCCCGCTCGCCCGCGAGGCGCTGCGCCGCGCCGTGGCGACGGTCCCCGGCGTCGACCGGGTGACCACGGCCACCAACGGCGAGGAGGTCCTCCGCCGCTGGGTCGCGGACCGCTCCGACCTGGTCCTGATGGACGTCCGGATGCCGGGCCTCGGCGGAGTGGAGACGGTCCGCCGCCTCCTGTCCGCCGACCCGGGCGCGCGCATCATCATGCTCACCGTCGCCGAGGACCTCGACGGCGTGGCGCTCGCGGTCGCCGCCGGCGCCCGCGGCTACCTGCACAAGGACGCGTCCCGCGCCGAACTGCGGGCCACGGTCACCCAGGCGCTCGCGGACCCGACGTGGCGGCTCGCCCCGCGCCGGCTGCGCTGCGCCGAGATGGGTGCCGCGCCGACGCTGACGGCTCGTGAGATCCAGGTGCTGGAGGGCATGAGCCATGGCCGCAGCAACGCCGAGATCGGCCGCGAGCTCTTCCTGTCGGAGGACACCGTCAAGACGCACGCGCGCCGCCTGTTCAAGAAGCTCGGTGCGTCCGACCGTGCGCACGCCGTGGCGCTGGGCTTCCGCTGGGGTCTGGTCCGCTGATTCCCTTACCGGGTGGGAGGAGGCATGGCCCGCTTCCCACCCGAGGGCGCACCATGGGTGGTGTGACGCGGAGTCCGGCAGGGCGGGGGTGGTGGCGTGGCGGATAACGTTCCGATGCACAAGTCAGGGTGCGGTGTCACGTTTTCGCCAGTGACCAGGCACCATGGACCAGTGCGTGACGACGAGGCGAGCCCGGGCCAGGGCTCCGGCATGCCCATCGGGCCGCTGCTCGAGCACGCCGTCGGGGGGGATCCGGACGCGGTCGACGCGCTGCTCTCGCAGGTCCACCCGCTGGTGCTGCGCTACTGCCGGGCCAAGTTGGTCCGTCTTCCGGGCAACGCCCGGCACCACGTCGACGACGTGGCCCAGGAGGTCTGCCTCGCCGTCCTGTGCGCGCTGCCGCGCTACCGCGACGAGGGCCGCCCGTTCGAGGCGTTCGTCTACAGCATCGCCGCACACAAGATCGCGGACCTTCAGCGCGCGGCGATGCGCGGCGGGCCCGCGCAGAGCGTCCCGCTGGGGGAGGAGCTCCCCGACACGCCGGACGAGGCGCTGGGCCCCGAGGAACGGGCGCTGCTGAGCAGTGACGCCGCGTGGATGCGCGAGCTCCTGGCCCTCCTCCCGGAGCGTCAGCGCGAGCTGGTCCTGCTGCGGGTCGCCGCGGGTCTGACCGCGGAGGAGACGGGCGAGGTCCTCGGCATGTCGCCCGGCGCGGTCCGCGTCGCCCAGCACCGGGCGCTCTCGCGCCTGCGCGCCCTCGCCGAGAACGGCCCCGAGGGCCTCTCGGCCTGAGCCTCGCCGTTCGCCCCCTCGTGCAGTTGCACCTCCAGGGGCGCGATGCTCTGCCGATGTGCGGCTCCTCCCCCCGGCCTTCGGCTGGGAGCTGCCCCGGAGGTGCCCCCTGCGTGGGCGCGGGCAACCCGCCCGAGGCGGACGGCTCTGCTCGCTCGGGATCTGACCGTCGTGGCAGGGGGTCCCCGGCCGAAGGCTGGGGGATTGTCGCGCCCACCGGCGGAGCCGCACGTCGGCCGAGCCCCGCGCCCCTGGCGGCTGCGCCGCCCGAGCTGCGCAACTGGAGGATCGTCCGAAGTTCGGGAATGTGACTGCTACCTCAGTTGTTACGGATGCGCAAGGGTGCCTCACGGGGCCCGGTAGAATTAGTCAACGGTGCCGAGCTGCTCACCCACGCGGCCCCCGCAAGGCGCCGTGCCGCGTCGGGCGGGTGCGGCCACCAGCACCCCGCCCCAGGTCCGCGGATCCACTTCGGGAAGGGTGTCATGTCTTACAACGCAGCTGGAGTCCCCGAGAAGTTCGGCATGCTCGGGCTCACCTACGACGATGTGCTGCTGCTGCCGGGCCCCTCCGAGGTCCTGCCCAATGCGGTCAACACCTCCTC
The DNA here is from genome assembly GCF_041261265.1 of Streptacidiphilus sp. MAP12-33. Taxonomy (NCBI): domain Bacteria; kingdom Bacillati; phylum Actinomycetota; class Actinomycetes; order Kitasatosporales; family Streptomycetaceae; genus Streptacidiphilus; species Streptacidiphilus sp. MAP12-33. Next base: position 41,804 of record NZ_JBGCCA010000049.1, on the reverse strand, counting down.
GCGTGTCTCGCGCAATGTGCGGGTGAACATCCCGCTGCTCTCCGCCGCCATGGACAAGGTCACCGAGGCCCGGATGGCGATCGCCATGGCCCGTCAGGGCGGCGCTGGCGTGCTGCACCGCAACCTGTCCATCGAGGACCAGGTGAACCAGGTCGACCTGGTCAAGCGCTCCGAGTCGGGCATGGTCACCGACCCGATCACGGTCTCCCCGGACGCCACGCTGGCCGAGGCGGACGCGCTGTGCGCCAAGTTCCGGATCTCCGGCGTCCCGGTCACGGACGGCGAGGGCCGTCTCCTCGGCATCGTCACCAACCGCGACATGGCCTTCGAGCCGGACCGCAGCCGCCAGGTGCGCGAGATCATGACCCCGATGCCGCTGATCACCGGCCAGGTGGGCATCTCCGGCGTCGACGCGATGGCGCTGCTGCGCCGCCACAAGATCGAGAAGCTGCCGCTCGTCGACGGTGACGGCAAGCTCAAGGGCCTGATCACGGTCAAGGACTTCGTCAAGGCCGAGCAGTACCCGAACGCCGCCAAGGACTCCGAGGGCCGCCTCATCGTCGGTGCCGCCGTCGGCGCCTCCGCGGAGGCGCTGGACCGGGCCATCGCGCTGGCCGAGGCGGGTGCGGACTTCATCGTGGTGGACACCTCCCACGGCCACAACCGCAACGCGCTGAACTGGATGTCCAAGATCAAGTCGGCCGTCAAGGCCGACGTGGTCGGCGGCAACGTCGCCACGCGTGACGGCGCCCAGGCGCTGATCGACGCCGGTGTGGACGGCATCAAGGTCGGCATCGGCCCGGGTTCCATCTGCACCACCCGCGTCGTCGCCGGTGTCGGCGTCCCGCAGGTCACCGCGATCTACGAGGCCGCGGTCGCGGCCAACGTGGCCGGCGTGCCGCTGATCGGTGACGGTGGCCTGCAGTACTCCGGCGACATCGGCAAGGCCCTGGCCGCCGGTGCCGACAGCGTCATGCTGGGCAGCCTGCTGGCCGGCTGCGAGGAGTCGCCGGGCGAGCTGCTCTTCATCAACGGCAAGCAGTTCAAGTCCTACCGCGGCATGGGCTCGCTGGGTGCCATGCAGTCCCGCGGCCAGGCCAAGTCCTTCTCCAAGGACCGCTACTTCCAGGGCGACGTCACCTCCGACGAGAAGCTGATCGCCGAGGGCATCGAGGGCCAGGTCGCCTACCGCGGCCCGGTCGGCTCGGTCATCTACCAGCTGGTCGGCGGTCTGCGTCAGTCCATGGGCTACGTGGGCGCCGAGTCGGTCGACGCGATGAAGCGCGACGCGCGTTTCGTCCGGATCACCTCGGCCGGTCTGAAGGAGAGCCACCCGCACGACATCCAGATGACCGTCGAGGCGCCGAACTACTCCTCGAAGTAGTCCGCGTCCGCGACGAGTCATCTCACGGAGGGGCCGCTTAGGCGGCCCCTCCGGCGTTGTGCGAGATACTGGGCGCTGGTAGTCGCTGAGCACAACCGAGGGAGCAGTTCTGGTGACCGAGATCGAGATCGGGCGGGGCAAGCGGGGCCGGCGGGCGTACGCCTTCGACGACATCGCGGTCGTTCCGAGCCGCCGCACGCGCGACCCGAAGGAGGTCTCGATCGCCTGGCAGATCGACGCCTACCGCTTCGAGCTGCCGTTCCTGGCCGCCCCGATGGACTCCGTCGTCTCCCCGGAGCAGGCCATCGCCATCGGCCGCCTCGGCGGCCTCGGTGTGCTGAACCTCGAGGGCCTGTGGACCCGCTACGAGGACCCGCGCCCGCTGCTCCAGGAGATCACCGAGATCAAGGACGAGGCCGTCGCCACGCGCCGCCTCCAGGAGATCTACCGCGAGCCGATCAAGGCCGAGCTGATCACGCAGCGCCTGAAGGAGATTCGCGAGTCCGGCGTCGTCACCGCCGCCGCCCTGTCGCCGCAGCGCACCGCCGAGTTCTCCAAGGTCGTCGTGGACGCCGGCGTCGACATCTTCGTGATCCGCGGCACGACCGTCTCCGCCGAGCACGTCTCCAGCGCCGCCGAGCCGCTGAACCTCAAGCAGTTCATCTACGAGCTCGACGTCCCGGTCATCGTGGGTGGCTGCGCCACCTACACCGCCGCCCTGCACCTGATGCGGACCGGCGCGGCCGGCGTCCTGGTCGGCTTCGGCGGCGGCGCCGCGCACACCACGCGCACCGTGCTGGGCATCCAGGTCCCGATGGCCACCGCCGTCGCCGACGTCGCCGCCGCGCGCCGCGACTACATGGACGAGTCCGGCGGCCGCTACGTCCACGTCATCGCGGACGGCGGCGTGGGCTTCTCCGGTGACCTGTCGAAGGCGATCGCCTGCGGCGCCGACGCCGTCATGATCGGCGCGGCGCTCGCGCGTGCGACGGACGCGCCCGGCCGCGGCTTCCACTGGGGCAGCGAGGCCGTCCACGAGGAGCTGCCGCGCGGCAAGCGCGTCGACCTCGGCACGGTCGGCAACACCGAGGAGATCCTCCTCGGCCCGTCCCACACCCCGGACGGCACCATGAACCTGTTCGGCGCGCTGCGTCGCGCGATGGCGACGACGGGCTACTCGGAGCTCAAGGAGTTCCAGCGCGTCGAGGTCACCGTCGCGCGCTGAGCGCGGTAGCGCTCAAGGGGCGCGAGGCCCTGCCGAGGTGCGGCTCCGCCGATCTGCGGCTCCTTTCCCAGCCTTCGGCCGGGAGGTGCCCTGCGTGGGCGCGAGCAACCACCGGCGTGCGGATGGCCCTGTTACCGGGGACCACCCGCTCGTCGGTGGGGCACCTCCGGGGCGCCTCCCGGCCGAAGGCTGGGGGGATCGTCGGGCAGGTCCCGGCCGAAGGCTGGGGGGATCGTCGGGCAGGTCCTCGCGGCCCTGAAGGTTCCTGCAACTGACTCCGTGCCTTTAGCCGTATCCCGCCACGCCTTCCGTACTGTGGATCAGCGGAGCGGATAAGCGGAGGCGTCATGCGAAGCATCAAGCTGGGTCCCATCGAGCGTGCGGCGGCGCTCGCGTCCCTCGCCGAGCGAGAGCTCGACGTCCTGGTCGTCGGGGGCGGCGTCGTCGGCGCCGGGACCGCGCTGGACGCCGCGACACGCGGCCTGGTCACCGGGCTCGTCGAGGCACGGGACTGGGCGGCCGGCACCTCCTCGCGTTCGAGCAAGCTGATCCACGGCGGGCTGCGCTACCTGGAGATGCTGGACTTCGCCCTCGTCAAGGAGGCCCTGCAGGAACGCGGCCTGCTGCTGGAGCGGCTCGCCCCGCACCTGGTCAAGCCGGTGCCCTTCCTGTACCCGCTGGTGGGGCGGGGCTGGGAGCGTCCCTACGTCGGCTCCGGCGTGGCCCTCTACGACGCCATGTCCGTCTCCTCCGGCCACGGCCGGGGCCTGCCGCTGCACCGCCACCTCAGCCGCCGTCAGGCCCTGCACCAGGCGCCCGCGCTGCGCAAGGACGCGCTGGTCGGCGCGATCCAGTACTGGGACGCGCAGATGGACGACGCGCGCTTCGTGACCACGCTCGTGCGGACCGCCGCCTCCTACGGCGCGCACGTCGCCAACCGGGCGCGCGTCATCGGATTCCTGCGCGAGGGCGAGCGCGTCGTCGGCGCGCGCGTGCACGACCTGGAGACGGGCGGTCAGTTCGTCATCCGGGCCCGCCAGATCGTCAACGCCACCGGGGTGTGGACCGACGAGACGCAGGCGATGGTCGGCGAGCGCGGCCAGTTCCACGTGCGCGCGTCCAAGGGCATCCACCTGGTCGTGCCTCGCGACCGCATCCACTCCTCGACCGGCCTGATCCTGCGCACCGAGAAGAGCGTCCTGTTCGTCATCCCGTGGGGCCGCCACTGGATCGTCGGCACGACCGACACCGAGTGGACCCTCGACAAGGACCACCCGGCCGCCAGCAGCGCGGACATCGAGTACCTGCTGGAACACGTGAACAGCGTCCTGGCCATGCCGCTGACGCGGGAGGACGTCGAGGGCGTCTACGCCGGGCTGCGCCCGCTGCTCGCGGGCGAGTCCGAGGCGACGTCGAAGCTCAGCCGCGAGCACGTGGTGCAGCACGCCGCGCCGGGACTCGTCGTGGTGGCGGGCGGCAAGTACACGACCTACCGGGTGATGGCCAAGGACGCGGTCGACGAGGTCGTGCACGGGCTGGACCAGAGGGTGGCGCGCTGCTGCACGGACACCGTCCCGCTGGCCGGCGCGGAGGGCTACCGGGCGCTGTGGAACGCGCGGGGCGAGCTCGCCCGGAGCAGTGGCCTGCACGTCGCCCGCGTCGAGCACCTGCTGAACCGCTACGGCGCGCTGGCCGAGGAGGTGCTGCAACTCATCGCCGAGGAACCGGGCCTGGCCGAACCGCTCAACGGCGCGGACGACTACCTGCGCGCGGAGGTCGTCTACGCCGCCCGCGCGGAGGGCGCCCGCCACCTCGACGACGTGCTCGCGCGCCGTACCCGCATCTCCATCGAGACCTTCGACCGCGGCACCGCGGTCATGGCGGAGGCGGCCGCCCTGATGGCGCCCGAACTGGGCTGGGACAAGGCGCAGATCGACAAGGAGATCGAGCACTACCGGGTCCGCGTCGCCGCGGAGCGGGAGTCCCAGGAACAGCCCGACGACCTCACCGCCGACGCGGCCCGCCTCGGAGCGCCGGACATCGTTCCGCTGAAGTAGGGACTCCCGTGCCCTCGCGGATCGCAACCGAACCCTGAGTGCCTACTCTTGCGTCCTTCACGGCAGGATGGTCCGCGACAGCGCCGAGCGCCAAGCGGCACGCACCCCACCCCGGAGGGACCTCGCGGATGAGCGACACGCAACCGGACGGCACCGGCATGCTCCTCGCCTCGCGGTACCGCCTGACCGCGGTCCTCGGCCAAGGCGGCATGGGCACCGTCTGGCGGGCCGCGGACGAGTTCCTCGGGCGGGACGTCGCGGTCAAGGAGCTGCGCTTCGCCGCCGGAGTGGACGAGGACGAGCAGCACCGGCTCGTCGCGCGGACCCTGACGGAGGCGAAGGCGATCGCGCGGATCCGCCACAACGGCGCCGTCACCGTCTTCGACGTGGTCGAGGAGGACGGCCGTCCCTGGATCGTCATGGAGCTGGTCGAGTCCCGCTCGCTCAGCGAGGTGATCCGCATCGAGGGCGTCCTGCCGCCGCAGCGGGCCGCCGAGGTGGCGCTGGAGCTGGTCGGCGTCCTCGCCGAGGCGCACCGGGTGGGCATCCTGCACCGGGACGTGAAGCCGTCCAACGTGCTGATCGGGTACGACGGCCGGGTCGTGCTGACGGACTTCGGCATCGCCCGGGTCGAGGGGGACCCGTCCGTCACCTCGACGGGCATGCTCGTCGGCGCGCCCTCGTACATCTCGCCGGAGCGGGCCCGCGGCCACGTCCCCGGCCCGCCGGCGGACCTGTGGTCGCTCGGGGCCACGCTCCACGCGATGGTCGAGGGCGTGCCGCCCTACGACAAGGGATCGGCGCTGTCGACGCTGACGGCGGTGATCACCGAGCCGGTGCCGCTGCTGACCGGCGACACGCTGCTCCAGCCCGTCGTCTCCGGTCTGCTGCGCAAGGACCCGGCCCAGCGGCTCGACGCGTCGACCACGCGGACGATGCTGCGGGGCGTCATCGGCGAGTACGAGCGCCGGGCCCGCGCGACGGCGCAGCTGGGCACGGCGGCCGAGGCACCGACGCAGGCGGTTCCGGTTCCGGACCCGACCCGGGTCCAGCCGGTGCCGGGCACGCCGCCGACCCGTGTGACGCCCACCGTCACGCAGCCGGTCACGCGGCCCGCCGCGCACCCGCACGCTGCCGGGCCTGTCCCGACGGCCTCCTCGGGGGCTCCGATGTCGTCCGGGGTACCGATGTTCTCCGGAGACCCGACCCGTCAGATGTCCGCCGGCTACCCGGGGTCCGCTGCCGACCCGGCCTCGCCCGCCTCCCCGGTGTCCCGGGCCGGTGCGCGCCGCCGTCCACTGGTGGTCGCCGTGATCGTGGTCGCGGCGGTGCTGCTGGTCACCGCCGCCGTGGCCGCACTGAACCGCAACACCGGCTCGGGCAGGAACGGGACGAGCCAGGACGGGGCCTCGTCCTCGCCGCGCGCGGGCTCCTCCGGTGTCGGCGCGCCGGGCTCCTCCGGCGCGGGTGCGGGCACCGCCGCGCCGAGCGGGGGCAAGAACCCGGCCGCCTCCGGCTTCCACCAGGTCGTCGGGCCCGGCGGGTCCAGCATCGCGATCCCGGTCGGGTGGCGGGAGACCGCGCGCACCGCCACCCGGGTCAGCTGGACCGGTCCGGCCGGCACGCTGGTCCTCGACTTCACCGCGCACCCGGCCAAGTCCGGTGCGCTGGCGGCCTGGCAGAACGAGGAGCCGCGGGTCGCGGCCACCCTCACCGACTACCACCTGCTGCGCCTGGCCAAGGTGGGCTACCGCGGGTGGGACGCCGCGGACTGGGAGTGGACCTTCCGTTCCGGCCTGGTCCAGCGCCACTCGCTCAACCGTGGTTTCGTGGTGGACGCGACGCACGGCTACGCGATCTACTGGACCGCGCCTCAGCTGACCTGGCAGGGCGCGCGCAACGTCACGCTGGTCGACGAATTCTTCAAGAGCTTCGAGCCGGCGGGGGGCTGACAGCGATGGCCAAGGCGTCCGGTGGCCGGCTTCTCGCCGAGCGCTACCAGCTGACCGAGCGGCGCCGCGGCGGCGCGGTCGAGGCCCGTGATCTGCGCAGCGGCGCACCGGTGCTGCTGGAGGCGGTGCCGCTGCCGGAGCTGGTGACGCCTTTCGACCAGGACGCGTTCGGCGGGGACGTGTTCGGCCAGGACTCGCTCGACGGTGGTGCGTTCGGCAGCGACGCCTTCGCTGACGACGCCTTCGCCGAGGACGCCCTCGGCGAGGATGCCTTCGGCGACGGCCCGGCGGCAGCCGACGGCGCGGAGCGTGCCGGGGCACCGGCCGGGGCCCGGATACGCCCGCCGGTCGGCGTCGGCGTCGGCGTCGGCGTCGGTGATGGCGGTGGCGGCGTCGGCCGCGGTGGCGGTGACGCGCGGACGTTGGCCCTGCGGCACGCGGCGGCTGCGGCCCAGGCGGTGCCCGACCATCCCCGGCTGAGCCAGGCCTTCCAGGTCTTCGCCGAGGACGGCTACCTGTGGGTGGCGGGCGAGTGGGTGGCCGGTGTGCCGCTCTCGCAGGTTCTGGAGCGCGCGCCCCTGTCGCCGTACCGGGCGGCCGAGTTGGCGTACGACGTCAGCGCCGGACTGGAGGCGGTCCATCGGGCCGGGTTGGTGCACGGCAATCTGACCGCGTCCACGGTCACCGTCTGCGAGGACGGCGCCGCCCTGCTCGGCGGCCTCGCGGTCGCCGCCGCCCAGGAGGCGCTGTGCGGGGGACCGGGCACCGTCGAGGCGGGGTCCTCGGTGCCGACGGCGCTGTGGAGCCCGGCGCGGGTGCGGGCGCGGGACGCACGGGCCGTCATCGTCGGTGCCGCGCCGGAGCGGTGGGCACCCGAGCAGTTGGGCATCGTCGGCGGCGCGGGGCTGCCGGTCGGCCCGGCCGCGGACGCCTGGGCGCTCGGCGTGCTGCTCTATCGCTCGGTCACCGGTGTGCCGCCGTACCCGGAGAGCAGCGTCGAGGAGTTGTTCGGTGCGGTCCGGGCCGGTTTCCGTCCGGACACGCGCCCTGCGGGCCCGTTGCGTCCGCTGCTGGACCGGCTGCTCGACCAGGACCCCGCGCGTCGCCCCGGCCTCACCCAGGTACGGGCCGCGCTGCGGCAGTTGCTGCTGCGCGCCCCCGAGCCGCTGGACCGGGAGGCGCAGCTCGACGCGTTGCCGCCGGGGGCCGGGGCCGGCTTCGTCGAGCTTCCGACCGGGACGCGACTTCCGGCGCCGCGACCGGGTGGAGTGCCCGCGCAGCGCTCGCGCGGGGCACGCGGCTCGCGCGGGTCGCACGGTCTCGGCGGTGGCCCGGACGAACCGGTCGAACGGACTCCGGAGCGGCACCACCACGCGGCCCCGAGACGTGGGAACGCGCTGCTGGGACCCGTGCTCGTGGGTGTGATTATCCTTGTGGTCCTGGTCACTCTGGCGCTGGCGGCGAGCCTCAAGGGCTGAGTCCGCGGGCCGTCCTCCGGACGGGAGGCGGGACCTTCGCTGCCGAAGCGTCACATCCCGGTCTCAAGGCCGTGCCCGGGACGGCGCCGCGTCCGAGGGTAGGGATAGGGTGCGCGTACCGCGGTTCCTGCCGCGGAACGGGAAGACGGCAGGATTCGCGACAAGGGGGCAGTCGGTGGGTACGGAGGCGGGCCGCGTGCTCGCGGGCAGATACCTGCTGGGCGCGCGCCTGGGGCGCGGCGGCATGGGCACGGTGTGGCGCGCGACGGACCAGATGCTCGACCGCGAGGTCGCGGTCAAGGAGCTCTCCGTCGGCCACCTGGCCGAGGAGGACCTGCAGATCGTCCAGTCCCGGATGAAGCAGGAGGCCCGCGCGGCCGCACGGATCAAGCATCCGGGTGTCATCACCATCCACGACGTCGTCGAGCAGGACGGCAAGCCGTGGATCGTGATGGAGCTGATCGTCGGCCGCTCGCTGTCCGAGCTCGTCGAGCAGGACGGGGTCATCGATCCCCGCGAGGCCGCGCGGATCGGCGCGCAGGTGCTCTCCGCCCTGGAGCGCGCCCACCTGGCCGGGGTCATCCACCGCGACGTGAAGCCCGCCAACGTGCTGCTGGAGCGCGGCACGGGCCGCGTGGTGCTGACGGACTTCGGCATCGCCACCTTCGTCGGCGACTCCGCGCTCACCCGCACCGGCGACCTGGTCGGCTCGCCCGACTACCTGGCGCCCGAGCGCGTCCACGGCGGCCGTCCCGGCCCGGAGTCGGATCTGTGGGCGCTCGGCGCGACCCTGTACGCGGCGGTGGAGGGCCAGTCCCCGTTCCGCCGCGAGTCGCCGCTGACCACGCTCGCCGCCGTCGTCACCGACCCGCTCCCCGAGCCGCGCAACGCCGGCGCGCTGGCGCCGGTGCTCCAGGCGCTGATGGCCAAGGAGCCGCAGCAGCGTCCGCCGGCGGCGGACGTGCGCCGCATGCTGGAGGGCATCGCGGCGGGTCACACCACCAACATCACGCTGGGCACCCTGGGCGGCAGCCCGCTGCGCACCCCGACCCAGGCCGTCCCTCTGGTGGACCGGCAGGGCGGGCTGGGAGCGGAGACGGACCCCGGCCCCAGCTACTTCGGTTACACCCCGACCGCGCTCGGTACGGCTCTGAACGGCGCGGCGGACGGCGCCGGGCCGGGCGGTACGGCGCTGGACGGTTCCGCCCTGGGCGGCACGGCGGCCGGCGGTTCGGCGGCCGGTTCGGCCGGGCGGGCCGGTGGTCTGCCCACCGGGCCGACGGCCCGTGTGCCCGCACAGAACACTCCGCACGTCCCGGCCTCCGCCTCGGGCACGCCGCGCGCACTCGGCGGGCCGCTGTTCGCGGACGAGGCGGGCTACGAATCCGGGTACGACGCCGGGTACAGGACCTCGCGCACCGAGCGCCTCGGGTCCGAGTCCGGTGCGCCGCGGGAGGCCGCCCCGGTCGCCGGCGTCGCGCCGCGACGTCCGCGCCGTGGGCGGCGCTGGGCCTGGCTGCTGGTGGCGGCGCTGGTCGCCGGCGCGGCCGGGGCCGGCGGGACGTACTGGTACAACCACCGCCACCAGAGCAGCACGAGCGCGAACGACACCGGCCCCTCCGCCCCGGCGCAGACCGCCGACCCGCAGACGGTGCCGCAGGGCTACATCCGGGTCACCGACCCGGATGGGGGCTTCACCTTCGGGGTGCCGACCGGCAGCCAGGACTGGGTCCGCGACGCGAGCAAGGGCCTCGGCCGGATCGACTACAGTCCGAACAACGGCAGGTACCTGATCCGGTTCGGGGTGACCCTGGGGGTCACCCACTCCGCGCTGAAGCAGGCCGAGGGCATCCGCGACCAGGTTGTCGCGAACGACCACTCGTACAAGTACATCAACTTCGGCGCGAACACCTACAAGGGTTCCCCTGGCGCCCAGTTCGAGTTCACGTTCGTCGACGCGAAGACCCACGAGCTGCGGCACGAGATGTACCAGTTCTACAAGGCGCCCAACGGGAACGAGTACGACTTCTTCGTCGCCTACCCGGACACCGAGTGGAAGGCCGGCTACGCCCTGTTCGAGGAAGTTCTGCAGACACTCGTCGTGCCAGGCGGCCAGTAGCCCGGTACCGTGGTGTGAACCGAGCCGTCCCCCGAAGTTCACCTGCTCACCGGGAGGCCGTCATGCCGTCAACGGTGCGAGAGACCCCGGACGCGGTCGTCATCGGGATGGGCCCCGGGGGCGAGGACGTGGCCGGACGGCTGGCCGACGCCGGCTGGGACGTGGTCGGTGTGGACGAGCGGCTGGTCGGGGGCGAGTGCCCGTACTGGGGCTGCATTCCTTCCAAGATCATGGTGCGCTCGGCGGACCTGGTCGGTGAGGCCCGGCGGATTCCCGGCATGGCCGGCATCGTCCGGGTGCACCCCGAGTTCCGGCCCGTCGCCCGGCGGGTCCGGGAGGCCACCGACGACTGGAACGACAAGGTGGCCGTCGACCGGTTCACCGGGCGCGGCGGCCGGTTCCTGCGCGGCACCGCCCGGTTGACCGCCCCCGGCGAGGTCACCGTGCTCGGCGCGGACGGCCGGGAGACGGTGCTGAGGCCCCGTCAGGCCATCGTGCTGGCGGCGGGGTCGGAGCCGGTGGCACCTCCGGTGCCGGGGCTGACCGCCACGCCGTACTGGAGCAACCGCGAGCTGATCGAGGCCGAGGAACTGCCCGAGTCGCTGTTGATCCTCGGCGGCGGGGCCATCGGGCTGGAGCTGGGCCAGGCCTGGCAGCGGCTGGGCTGCGCGGTCACCGTGGTCGAGGTGGGCCCGCGGCTGCTGGGTCGCGAGGAGCCCGAGGCCGGGGACCTGCTGATGCGGGTGCTGACCGCCGACGGCCTGTCCGTGCACACGGGCGTCGAGGTGAAGGGCGTGGAGTACCGCGACGGCCGCTTCCAGATGCTGTGCAAGCGCGGGGAGCGGTTCTCGGCGGAGCGGATGCTCGTCGCGACGGGCCGCAGGATCGCCCTGGACCGGATCGGCGGCGGGGTGCTGGGCCTCGGCTCCGAGGCGCGGGCCGTCCCCGTGGACGAGCGGCTGCGGGTGGTCGGCACTCAGGGTGTCTGGCCGGTCGGGGTGTGGGCGATCGGGGACGTGACCGGCAAGGGCGCGTTCACGCACATGGCCATGTACCAGGCGGATGTGGCCGTGCGGGCGATCCTCGGCCGGGGCGGCGCCCCGGCCCGCTACCACGCGGTGCCGCGGGTGACCTTCACCGATCCGGAGATCGGCGCGGTGGGTCTGACCGAGGCGCAGGCCCGTGCGGAGGGCCGCCGGGTCCGCGCGGCCACGACGGACCTGGCCGTTAGCAGCCGGGGCTTCGTCCACGGGACGAACGGCAACGCGGGCTTCGTCAAGCTGGTCGCCGAGGACGACGTGCTGGTCGGCGCGACCTCGGCCGGTCCCACCGGCGGCGAGGTCCTCGGCCTGCTCTCGCTCGCCGTCTCGGCACGCGTCCCGCTCGCCGAGCTCGCCTCGACGATCTGGGCCTATCCGACCTTCCACCGCGCGGTCGGCACGGCCGTGGCGGAGCTGGTCTGAGGGCCGCGCGACGGCGAGCGGCCCGTGGGTGACAGGGCATGGGCGCCGGAGTGTGGGCAACAGGGCTGGATGGCAGGGCGTGGTGGCAGGGCTGGTGGCACGTGAAACTCGGGGACGGGATCAGGTGCGCACAAACGGTTCGTAACCGGAACGGTTTCTGTTACTGGTGGGTATCGCAACGGCCCGAAAGCGCCTACGCTGCCTGGCATGACTGACATCAGCACCGGCAGCAGCACTGCCGTCCAGGGCAACCCCGTGGCCACCCCCGGCGCGCGGAGCGTCGCCGACGCCGTGCCGCCGCAGCTGGTCGCCCGGCTGGTCAGTGCCGTCGTGACCGGAGCCGAGCCGACGCTGGCGAGCAGCCGCTGCCCGTTCACGGGCGACGTGCTCGCGCAGATCCCCGAGTCCTCGCCGGCCGACGTCGCGACCGCCTTCGTGCGTGCCCGCGCCGCCCAGCGCGACTGGGCCAAGCGCCCCGTGCGCGAGCGCGCGGCCGTACTGCTGCGCTTCCACGACCTCGTTCTCAAGCACAAGGACGAGCTGCTCGACCTGGTCCAGGCCGAGACCGGCAAGGCCCGCGCGCACGCCTTCGAGGAGGTCCTCGCCTCCGCCATCGAGGCCCGCCACTACGGGCGCGCAGGCGCCGGCTACCTCAAGCCGCGCCGCCGCGGCGGGGTCTTCCCGGTGCTCACCCAGGTCCTGGAGCTGCGCCAGCCCAAGGGCGTCATCGGCCAGATCTCGCCCTGGAACTACCCGCTCGCCCTGTTCACCGGCGACGCCGTCCCCGCCTTCGTCGCGGGCAACGCCGTCGTCACCAAGCCCGACACGCAGACCGCGCTCACCGCGCTGCGCGCCCGCGAGCTGATGGTCGAGGCGGGCCTGCCGGCGGAGCTGTGGCAGATCGTGATCGGCGACGGCCCCGTCGTCGGCCCCGAGGTCGTCGCCCACGCCGACTACGTCTCCTTCACCGGCTCCACCCGCACCGGCCGCGACGTCGCCCAGCGCGCTGCCGCCCGGCTGATCGGCGCCTCGATGGAACTGGGCGGCAAGAACGCCATGCTGGTGCTCGCCGACGCCGACCTGGACAAGGCCGCCGAGGGCGCCGCCCGCGCCTGCTTCTCCTCCGCCGGCCAGCTGTGCATCTCCATCGAGCGGCTCTACGTCGCCTCCTCGGTCGCGGACGCCTTCCTGGAGAAGTTCGTCGCCCGCACCAAGGCGCTCAAGCTCGGCAACAGCCTCTCCTGGGGCGCCGACATGGGCTCGCTGGTCTCCCAGCGCCAGCTCGACACCGTCACCCGTCACGTGGAGGACGCCGTCAAGAACGGCGCCACCGTCCTGACCGGCGGCAAGCCGCGCACCGACGTCGGCCCGCTGTTCTTCGAGCCGACCATCCTCGACGGCGTGACCACCGAGAGTGCCGTGTGCAACGAGGAGACCTTCGGTCCCGTCGTCTCGATCTACCGCTTCGACGACGAGGAGGAGGCCATCGCCCGCGCCAACAGCACCTCCTACGGCCTCAACTCCAGCGTCTGGAGCAAGAACCTGCGCCGTGCCAAGTCCGTCGCGGCCCGGCTGCACAGCGGCACCGTCAACGTCAACGAGGGCTACGCCCCGGCGTACGCGAGCGTCGCCGCGCCCATGGGCGGCATGGGCGACTCCGGCATCGGCCGCCGTCACGGCTCGGAGGGCATCCTCAAGTACACCGAAGTGCAGACCGTCGCCGTGCAGCGGCTCATCCAGATGACGCCGTCCTTCGGCCTCGACGACGAGGGCTACGCCAGGCTGCTCGGCAAGTCCCTCGGGATGCTCAAGGCGCTGCGCTTCAAGTAGGCACCCCCTCTTTGCACTGCACTCCTTTGCACTGCACTCCCACCCACCTCCGAAAGCGGGCGCGTAGATGAGTTCTCAGGACCAGGGGCAGCCGACACCGACGGCCGACGCGGGCTACGACTACGACGTCGTGGTCGTCGGCTCCGGCTTCGGCGGCTCCGTGTCGGCCCTGCGGCTGACCGAGAAGGGCTACAAGGTCGGCGTGCTGGAGGCCGGCCGCCGGTTCACGCCGCAGACCCTGCCGAAGACCTCCTGGGACACCAAGAACTACGTCTGGGCGCCCGCCCTCGGCCTCTACGGCATCCAGCGCATCCACGTGCTGGACAACGTGATGGTGCTGGGCGGTGCCGGGGTGGGCGGTGGCTCGCTCAACTACGCCAACACCCTCTACGTTCCGCCGCAGGCCTTCTTCCAGGACGCGCAGTGGAAGGAGATCACCGACTGGTCGGCCGAGCTCGCGCCCTACTACGACCAGGCGCAGCGCATGCTCGGGGTACGCAAGAACCCCACGGTCACCCCCTCCGACGTGCATCTGAAGGCCGCGGCCGAGAAGCTCGGCTACGGCGACACCTTCCACATGGCCCCCGTCGGCGTCTTCTTCGGGGACGGCAAGGACTGCGGCGGCGACGGCGCGAAGGCGGAGCCGGGCGCGGCCGTGGACGACCCGTACTTCGGCGGCGTCGGCCCGAAGCGCCGCGCCTGCACCGAGTGCGGCGAGTGCATGACCGGCTGCCGCCACGGCGCCAAGAACATGCTGACGGAGAACTACCTCTACCTCGCCGAGAAGGCGGGCGCGGAGATCCTCCCGATGACCACGGTGGCCGCGATCCGCGTCGACGGCGACGGCTACGCCGTCGACACCCGCCGCACCGACTCCCGCTCGAAGAACCCCGCCAAGAACGGCTTCCGGACCGTCCGCGCCAAGCACGTCGTGGTGTCGGCCGGCACCTACGGCACCCAGAAGCTGCTGCACAAGCTGCGCGACGAGGGCGTGCTGCCGGGCATCTCGGCCCGCCTCGGCGAGCTGACCCGCACCAACTCCGAGGCGATCGTCGGGGCGATGACCACGGACAGCCGCTACGGCACGCGCGCCGACTTCACCAAGGGCGTGGCCATCACCTCCTCGGTCCACCCCGACGCGAACACCCACATCGAGCCGGTCCGTTACGGCAAGGGCTCGAACGCGATGAGCCTGATGACGACGCTGCAGGTGCCGGGGGAGGGCCGGGCGCCGCGGCTGCTGCGCGCCGTCGGCCGCTCGATCGTCCGCCCCGACCTGCTGCTGCGGGTGCTGGACAAGCGCCGCTGGTCCGAGCGGACCATCATCGGCCTGGTCATGCAGTCGCTGGACAACTCCGTCGTGGTCTCGCGCCGCAGGAGCGGCCTGCTCAAGGGGCAGTTGAGCTCCCGTCAGGGCCACGGCGCGCCGAACCCCAAGTTCATCCCCGCCGCCGAGGTGGCCGCCGGCGCTGTCGCGTCGGAGATCGGCGGTTTCCCGGGCAGCAACGTCGGCGATCTGATGGGCCGGACCCTGACCGCCCACTTCCTCGGTGGCTGTGTCATCGGCGCCTCGCCCGAGCGCGGCGTCGTGGACCCTTACCAGCGGCTGTGGGGCTACCCGGGGATCACCGTGGCCGACGGCTCCACCGTCTCCGCCAATCTCGGCGTCAACCCCTCGCTGACCATCACCGCGCAGACCGAGCGGGCGATGGCCTTCTGGCCGAACAAGGGCGAGGCCGACCCGCGCCCCGCCCAGGGCGAGGAGTACCAGCGCGTCGCCGCCGTCGCCCCACACCGCCCGGTCGTGCCGGAGAGCGCCTTCGGCGCGCTGCGGCTGCCGCTGCTGGCGGTGCCGAAGGTGCCGGCCCGCGAGACGGAGTAGCCCGCGTCGGGGCGGGCGCGGCAACGCGTCCGCCCCGGAACGCGTCCCCCCGGATGAGCTGATCGACCACCAAGTTCCTGGTCGGCCTCTAGAGTTGCCGCTCATGAACGAATCCGGGCGCGTCGAGGCGTTCAGTGACGGAATCTTCGCGATCGCGATCACCCTGCTGGTCCTGCAGCTCGCGGTGGACCCGCACACCAAGGTGGTCACCAGCGTCGATGCCTGGAAGGCCCTTGGACACATCTGGGCGGCCTACGACTCGTACCTCGTCAGCTTCCTGGTCATCGGCATCATGTGGCTGAACCACCACACCGTCTTCGGCTACGTGGCCCGGGTCGACCGGGGGTTGCTGGTGCTCAACCTGCTGCTGCTCCTGGTCGTGGCGGCGCTGCCCTTCCCGACCGCCCTGGTGTCGGACTGGCTGACCAAGCCGGGCCCGGCGGAGGTCGCCGTCGCCGTCTTCAGCGGCTTCATGGTCGCCCACGCGGTGACCTTCCAGTCGCTGTGGTGGTGGCTGACCCGGACCGGACACCTCTTCGACAAGCGTGTGGACGCCGAGGCCGCCCGGCGCACCCGGCTGCGCTTCGCCGCGGGCACGATCGTCTATCCGATCCTGGTCGGGCTCAGCTTCGTCTCCCCGGTGCTCACCTTGGGCCTGCATCTGGTGCTGGCGCTCTACTACGCCTTCAACCAGCTCCCCATCCCTCTCATGCCCGACGCACAGGCCGACGACGAGGCTGCTGTCGCGATCTGACCGTCGCGATCTGACCAGGGCGTCCCGGTCGGCGGCTGCCTGGTCCTTGGGCGCCCATTCGGTGGCCGGGAGGGTGGAGAGGACGCATGGAGAAGAGGCAAGGGGCCCCGCGGGGGAAGACGGGGCCCCTTGCTGTCAGCACGCGACGTCAGGGCGGCGTCGGTGCTGTGGCAACGGCACCGGGGGAGGGTGCCGTCGGATGGTTGGCTCTGGTGAACGTGGGGGCGCACGACACGTGTGCGCGCCTGCCACACTCGGGTTGAGGCTGAATCGCTACTGAACGTCACCGAATGCCGTCGGTGACCAGCCTGGCACGGCCGCCGGGACCGGCTTTCCTCCGGGCGTCTCCGCCGCCTGTGGTCCACCCCCTCACCAGCATCGTGGGGGATATGGCCCGCTTGGCGCAACCAGTTCGACAGACTTCGGCACGGTGGAATTTCGTCACGCTCCGCAAGGATCGACCCCTGGAGAGGGCCGGTAGCGCGGAACCCGCCATGCGCCGGGGTGGCGCAGCGCCACCCCGCGTACGCGTTGTCGCTGACAGGGCGGACGACGAACCGATGCGGGGACTTTCCGGGACGGAGGGGATCAGGGATGGCCGACTCCGGGCGTCCCCCTCGCCGGCCACCCCGTCTCCGCAGTCGCAACCGGGCCGCTGTCCCCTGCTGTCCGGTCACAGCGTGGCCGCGAGGTCCCACGGCGCACGCCACGGCGTACGCCTCATCGCGTCCACGGACTGGGTTCACTCCCACGCGTGGTCCTGCCTGCCGCACGATCGCCCCCGGAAGGAGGCTGGAACCCGTCCCTGGCGGAGACGCGAACCCCGTGCGGTCATGGGGGACAACGATTCTCCTGTCGCCGGGTCACGCGCTACCATCGCAGCATGTTCCAGATGGCCTACTTCTTTACCTATGGCACCGGAGGCTCCGGTCGCCATGGTGATGCCGTCTGAACTGACGCAGACCCCTGAAGGCGCCCCGGGCCGATGGCCCAGGGGCGTCTTCATCGTTTCCGGGCTCTCGGCTCCGAGGCCGAACCCCGGAGAACACCCCATGACCGAGATCATGACCGCCCAGACCCTGACGCCCTCGGCTGCCGAGGCCTCTTCCGCCGTCGGCAGCGCCGTGCTGACCAAGCAGGAGGCCGAGGCCCTCATCGCCGACGCGCGCGGCCGGATCGACGCACTCGACACCGACATCCTGGAGCTGGTGCGCCGCCGGGTCGCCGTTTCGGCCGAGGTGCAGACGGCCCGCATCGCCGCCGGTGGCCCCAGGCTGTCGTTGACCCGCGAGATGGAGATCCTGGACCGCTACCGCGCGCAGCTCGGTTCGTCCGGTACCGAGATCGCCATGCTCCTGCTGGAGCTCTGCCGCGGCCGGGTGTGATCACCGCCGCGCCCGGATGTGTCGGGGGTCGGCGGCTCGACCGTTAGAATGAGGGTCGACCCCCCATAGCAACCGCCGGAAGGCCGCACTGTGGCATCAGCGACCCCCGACCCCGCGGACAGCGCCGTCGACACCGTTCTGGTCGTCGACTTCGGCGCGCAGTACGCCCAGCTCATCGCTCGGCGTGTCCGAGAGGCCCGTGTCTACAGCGAGATCGTGCCCCACAGCATGCCGGTCTCCGAGATGCTCGCCAAGAACCCCAAGGCGATCATCCTTTCCGGCGGACCGTCCTCGGTCTACGAGCCGGGAGCACCCACCGTCGACAAGGCCCTGTTCGAGGCCGGCGTGCCGGTCTTCGGCATGTGCTACGGCTTCCAGCTCATGGCCACGGCCCTGGGCGGCGTCGTCGACAACAGCGGCGCCCGTGAGTACGGCCGCACCCCGCTCGCCGTCTCCCAGCCCGGCTCGACCCTGTTCGAGGGCACGCCCGCCACGCAGCCGGTCTGGATGTCGCACGGCGACGCCTGCTCGGCCGCGCCCGAGGGCTTCACCGTGACGGCGTCCACCGGCGTCGTCCCGGTCGCCGCCTTCGAGAACGACGCCAAGCGCCTCTACGGCGTCCAGTACCACCCCGAGGTGATGCACTCCACCCACGGGCAGCAGGTGCTGGAGCACTTCCTCTACCGCGGTGCGGGCCTGGCCCCGACCTGGACCACCACCAACGTGGTGGAGGAGCAGGTCGCCGCGATCCGCGCCCAGGTCGGCAGCAAGCGGGCGATCTGCGGCCTCTCGGGCGGCGTGGACTCCGCCGTGGCCGCGGCCCTCGTGCAGCGCGCCATCGGCGACCAGCTGACCTGCGTCTACGTCGACCACGGTCTGATGCGCAAGGGCGAGACCGAGCAGGTCGAGAAGGACTTCGTCGCGGCCACGGGCGTCAAGCTCAAGGTCGTCGACGCCGAGGAGCGCTTCCTCACCGCGCTGGCCGGGGTCACCGACCCCGAGGAGAAGCGCAAGATCATCGGTCGCGAGTTCATCCGGGTCTTCGAGCAGGCCCAGGTGGAGATCATCGCCGAGGCCGGCGCCTCCGGTGAGCCGGTTGAGTTCCTGGTCCAGGGCACGCTCTACCCGGACGTTGTCGAGTCCGGCGGTGGTACCGGCACGGCCAACATCAAGTCGCACCACAACGTCGGCGGGCTCCCGGAGGACCTGGAGTTCCAGCTGATCGAGCCGTTGCGCAAGCTGTTCAAGGACGAGGTCCGGATGGTCGGCCAGGAGCTGGGCCTGCCGGAGGAGATCGTCCAGCGGCAGCCCTTCCCCGGCCCCGGCCTGGGCATCCGCATCGTCGGCGAGGTCACCAAGGACCGTCTCGACCTGCTGCGCGAGGCCGACGCGATCGCTCGCGCCGAGCTCACCGCGGCCGGCCTGGACCGCGAGATCTGGCAGTGCCCGGTCGTGCTGCTGGCGGACGTCCGCTCCGTCGGCGTTCAGGGTGACGGACGTACCTACGGCCACCCGATCGTGCTGCGCCCCGTCTCCTCCGAGGACGCGATGACCGCCGACTGGTCGCGCCTGCCCTACGAGGTGCTGGAGAAGATCTCCACCCGCATCACCAACGAGGTGCGTGACGTCAACCGCGTCGTGGTCGACGTGACCAGCAAGCCGCCGGGCACCATCGAGTGGGAGTAGTCCTCCCTGGCTTGACGGGCCCCAGCCGTTCCGGCTGGGGCCCGTTGCCGTTGGCGGGCCGCCCTCTGGTGCATTGCGCAACCGAGCGGTAACTTCCGCTCATGACGAACCCAGCTCCGCAGCCGATCCCTCTGGACCAGCTCCACTTCGCCATGCCGCCCAGCTTCGCGACGGTGGAGGAGGAGCGGGCACACCGCAAGGCCCGGCTGGTGACGGCACTCCGTCTCTTCGGCAAGTTCGGCTTCGAGGAGGGTGTCGCCGGGCACATCACGGCGCGCGACCCCGAGTGGACCGACCACTTCTGGGTCAACCCGTTCGGGATGTCCTTCAAGCTGATCAAGGAGAGCGATCTGCTCCTGGTCAACCACGAGGGCCGGGTCGTCCACGGTCGGCACCACGTCAACCAGGCCGCCTTCGCGATCCACTCCGAGGTGCACGCCGCCCGCCCCGATGTTGTGGCGGCCGCCCACAGCCACTCCACCCACGGACGCGCCTTCTCCGCGCTCGGGCAGCTGCTCGACCCGATCACCCAGGACGTGTGCGCCTTCTACCAGGACCACGCCCTCTTCGACGACTACACCGGGGTCGTGCTCGATCGTGAGGAAGGTCGCCGCATCGGTGCCGCCCTCGGGCCCCACAAGGCCGTGGTGCTGCGCAACCACGGGCTGCTGACGGTCGGCAGTACCGTCGACGCCGCCGCCTGGTGGTTCGTCACCATGGAGCGCTCCTGCCAGGTCCAGCTCCTGGCGCAGGCGGCCGGCAAGCTCGTCCCGATCGACCACGAGAGCGCCCTGCTGACCCGGGACCAGATCGGCAGCGACCTTGCCGGTTGGGTCAACTACCAGCCCCTGGCCGCAGGACACGCCGACGCCCTGGACGGAGCATTCGACGAGGGCTGAACCGGCCCCGGTGCCGCAGCGTAGTAACCGGGGACCGAGTTCGCCGTCGAGGAAGGCCAGGAGCCGCAGACATGGGTGGAACACTGACGCGGGAGCGTCTGAAGGCACGAGGCACCACCTACGCGCTGTTGCCCCTGCGGGTCTTCCTGGGGGTGACGTTCATCTACGCCGCCCTCTTCAAGTTCACCGACCCGCACTACCTCCACGGACTCTCCGACCCGTCCTCCTTCGCCGCGATGACCCAGGGTCTCAAGGACGTCAGCCCGATCGGCCCGTTGCTGAGCCTGGCCCTCAAGGCCCCGACCGCGTTCGCGGTCGTCTTCGCGCTCGGCGAGCTGGCCGTGGGGATCGGCACCCTCGTCGGCCTGCTGGGCCGGGTCGCGGCGCTCGGCGGGGCGTTGCTGAACCTCAGCCTGTTTCTCACCGTCAGCTGGCAGACCTACCCGTACTTCCTCGGCAACGACCTGATCTACCTGATGGCCTGGTTGCCGTTGGTCCTCGCGGGCACGCCCTATCTGTCGCTGGACGCCTGGCTCCTGTCCCGGCGCACTCGCGAGCGGGCGTAGACGGAGGCCAGCAGGCCGGCCACGACCAGGCCGGCCGCCTCCAGGGGCAGGACCACCCGGCCCTGAAGCCGCAGGACCCCCGCCGACTGGAGCAGGTAGAGCACCGCGACGACGAGCAGGACCAGACCGGCGAGCACCGGAAAGAGCTGCACCCGGCGGGGTGCGGGCGGCGGCGTCACTGGACCACCTCCAGTTGTCCCAGACCGATCTGGAGATCCAACTGGATGGTGCCGTGCGCGGCCGCCCCACCCTGGTTGAGGTCGATGGAGTGCGAATCCCCTACGCCCGAGACCCTCGTGCCGTCGGGCAGCCGCAGCTGACCCGCCCCGGTCTGGGCGTGGATCTTGACCTCGGGACCGTCCGGCCCCGTGCCCGGCAGCAGGACCTGCAAGGTCCCGGCTCCGAGGCTGACGTGGGCGGAGACGGTCTGGCCCGCGGTGGGCCGGACCTGGGTCAGGTCCAAGGTGGCGTCCCCGAAGC
Source organism: Streptacidiphilus sp. MAP12-33 (assembly GCF_041261265.1). Classification (NCBI taxonomy): domain Bacteria; kingdom Bacillati; phylum Actinomycetota; class Actinomycetes; order Kitasatosporales; family Streptomycetaceae; genus Streptacidiphilus; species Streptacidiphilus sp. MAP12-33. The sequence continues at coordinate 20,644 of NZ_JBGCCA010000049.1, read as the reverse complement.
GCAGCGAGTAGTCGGTCTGCAGCTGTGTGGCCGAGACCGGGGCCCACGTCGTGTGGGACCAGTGCTGCCAGGGGGCGGCGCCGACCGTGACCGTGGCCAGCGAGAGCAGCAACGCCACCACGGTCAGGCCGGTCGATCGCCGGCGGAGGAACCCGTTGAGTGCGAGCCCCAGCGCCATGACCACGAGGGCCGAGGCCAGCACGGCCAGGGCGTTCACCTCGTGATGGGCCTTCCCGACGCCGTAGACGGCGGCGGCCGTGCCGGCTGCGAGCAGCACCGTGAGCAGGCCCCAGGGACCGCGGACCCGGCGGGGATCGGCGGACCGGGCGGCACCCGGGTCGGGTGCACCTGGGTCGGGTGCGGGGAAGGGCAGTGGTTCGAACTGCCCGGGGTACGCCCAGTCGGGCACCCCGCTCGCAGGCACGGCATCGGTCGGGGAGACCTCGTCGGCCGGGACCGCCGTTTCGGCGGTCCTCAGCAGCGGATCGGGCCGCTGCCACCAGTTCGGTGCGGCCGGGGGCGGCTCGGGCGCGACCGGCGGAGCCGTTTCGCGCTGCGGCAGCTGGTGCCGCTTGGGGTCGTAGCGCAGAGCCGCGAAGGCCAGCGCCGCGATGAGCAGCAGCGGGAACACATGGTCCTTGGCGCCCATGTAGGAGAAGAAGATCCCGGTGCCGAGCACGGTGACCAGCACCGCACCGAGGGACTGTCCGTCCACCCGGCCCGACATCAGGCGCTGCAGCTCGTTCTTGCCCGTGCCCTCCATCGGAATCATCAACCAGGCCACGCCGTAGATGAAGAGCCCGACACCGCCCCACAGACAGAGCACGGCGATGACGACGCGGAAGACCAGCGGATCGATGTCCAGCCGGCGTCCGAGCCCGCCGCAGACACCCGTCACCACCCGGTGGCTGGCGCTGCGCTCGAGCGGCGGGCGGGAGCGCTCGGGCTCCTGGCCGCCGTCCGGGACGAAGTCGCCGTCCGGTTGGGGGTGCGTGCTGGTGGTCGCGTCCATGCCCCCATCCTGCAGGCCGTCGGCTGCTGTGCCCATCCGGCATCTCCCTGGTCGAACCCTGAGCCCAACCCTGACACAGGGCCGACCTGGAACCAGGGCGACCTTCGGGGTCGACCCTGATGCTTTTCGCCCGCGAGCCGTGTGACGATCGGTCCGTGGCAACCAGCGACCTCACCCCCGACCGCCCGGAACCGCGGACCGATCCGGCCGCGTCGTCCGCGGCGCCGGTCCGCAAGCTCTACCGCCGCCCCGAGGGGCGCGTGGTCGGTGGCGTGGCCAGTGGCCTCGCCGCCCACCTGGGCATCCCAGTGCTCTGGGTGAGGGCCGCCTTCGTGGTGCTGACGCTGGGTCAGGGTCTGGGGCTGGTTTTGTACGCCGCCTTCTGGTTCGTGGTGCCGATGGGCCGGGCCGGAGGGGTCGGGGTCGCGGGGCGTCCGGCGGGGTCGCCCGAGACCACCGGTGGCGAGCGGCGGCGGGGCGCGTTGCGACGTCCCCGGGCCGCACTGCAGCAGTTCTTCCGGGGAGAGCCCGAGGGCGCACCCGAGGCGATGGGTGGCCCGGGCCCCGGGGCGCGGGACCGCGGCCGGCTGCTGGTGCTGGCCGCCGTGCTGGCGGGGGTGCTGGTGCTGGTCAACGTCCTGACCGCGGGCCAGGACGATCCGTACTTCTGGCCGGTGCTGATCTTCGGGGCCGGGCTGGCCCTGGTCTGGCGGCAGGCCGACGACGCCCGCTGGGCGCGTTGGTTCTCGCTGGACGACAGCAGCCGGGGCGCGGTGACGCTGCGGCTGGGCGCGGGGGTGGTGCTGGTCGCCGGCGGGGTGATCAGCTTCCTGGTGGTCTCCGGCTCCCTGGCGGAGTTCGGCAAGGTGATGCAGGCGGTCCTGGTCGTGCTGGCCGGGGTGCTGCTGCTGGCCGGCCCCTATCTACTGCGGATGTGGCAGGACCTGACCGCCGAGCGGCGTGAGCGCATCCGGGCCCAGGAGCGGGCCGAGGTGGCTGCGCACATCCACGACTCGGTACTACACACACTCACCCTCATCCTCCGCCACGCGGACGACCCCAAGGAGGTTGCCCGCCTGGCCCGGGCCCAGGAGCGGGACCTGCGCCAGTGGCTCTACCGCTCCGGTGACCCCTCCAAGGACGAGGGCGCCCCGGAGACGCTCGCCGAGTCCGTCCGCAAGGTCGCGGCGGAGGTGGAGGATCTCCACGGGGTCCCAGTCGAGGTGATCTGCGTGGGGGACGCCCCCATGGACGAGAAGCTCGCCGCCCAGCTGCAGGCCGCCCGGGAGGCCATGGTCAACGCCGCCAAGTACGGTGGCGGGGAGCCCGTCTCCGTCTACGCGGAGGTTGAGGGCAGTACGGTGTGGGTGTTCGTCCGTGACCGCGGACCCGGCTTCGATCTGGACGCGGTCCCGGAGGACCGGATGGGCGTGCGTGGCTCGATCATCGGGCGGATGCAGCGCAACGGCGGGCACGCCCGCGTCCGTCCGGCCCCCGCGGGCGGCACCGAGGTCGAGCTGGAGATGGAGAGGGCGAGCGGATGAGCGGCGCGAACATGGACAAGCCCACGGCGCGGGTCGTGCTCGTCGACGACCACCGGATGTTCCGAACCGGTGTCCGTGCGGAGATCGGCCAGACCGAGCGCACCAACGTCGACGTCGTCGGTGAGGCCGCCGACGTCGAACAGGCCGTCTCCGTGGTCACCAGCACCATGCCCGACGTCGTCCTGCTCGACGTCCACCTGCCCGGTGGCGGGGGCGTCGAGGTGCTGCGGCGCTGCGCCTCGCTGGAGGGCGTGAAGTTCCTGGCACTGTCCGTCTCGGACGCGGCCGAGGACGTGATCGGGGTGATCCGCGGGGGTGCCCGTGGGTACGTCACCAAGACGATCACCGGCACCGACCTGGTGGATGCCGTCTTCCGGGTCCGGGACGGGGACGCGGTCTTCTCGCCCCGCCTGGCCGGGTTCGTCCTGGACGCCTTCGCCGCCACGGACACCCCGCCGGTCGACGAGGACCTGGACCGGCTCACCCAGCGCGAGCGGGAGGTACTGCGGCTGATCGCGCGCGGTTACGCCTACAAGGAGATCGGCAAGCAGCTCTTCATCTCGGTCAAGACGGTCGAGAGCCATGTCTCCGCGGTGCTGCGCAAGCTCCAGCTGAGCAACCGTCACGAGCTCACTCGCTGGGCGACGGCCCGACGTCTGGTGTGACGGCGGTTCCGGCCGGCTCGGCGGGTGCGGCGGCGTCGGCCGGTTCCAGGCCGAGGTCGATCCGGATGAGCCGGCGCATGGCGTGCCAGAGCCCCCAGACGGAGAGCAGCCTGTCCCGCACCTCCACGAACGAGCTGCCGGGCTTGGGGGTGCCACGTTCCAGCGCTTTGATGGAGTCGAAGGCCGAGGAGAGGTGGGTCATGACCTCCTCGACGGAGGCGAGCACCTCGTCCGGGGCCACGATCTGGACCTCGGCGAGCGCCGAGAGGTAGGTGCGACGGGTTTCGGTGAGTTCCGTCCGGTCCGGCTCGCCCAAAGTCCCCTCGTGCACCGCGTGGAGGTGCGTCATCAGCTGGGCGCGGTAGCGGCGCGCGGCACCGTTGAAGGCGACGTAGGCGGCCTTCTTCTCCTGAAGGATTGACTCCGACCGCAGGTGCACCCGGGCGTCGACGGCGTCGCGGTGCTGGGCCTCCCGCTCCTCCTGCCGGGAGCGTGCGGCGAGGCGCTGGCCGACGATCGGCGAGCTGAGGGTGCCCAGCATCCCGACCACCGCCACGAGTAGCGCGACCACGTTTGCGTCCATCGTCCCCCCGGCCATGCGCAGCTTCAGCAGGGCCATGATCGCGCGGGCGGACGGCCTCCCTCAAGCGTTCGACCCCGGCTAGCTACGGCAACTGACCCGAGCCACAGGTCGCGTGGGGCCGACGCAGGCGTGCGCCGTCAGCCGAGCGGGGAGGGCGTCTCGACCCGCGCGAGGCCGCCGACGCGGATGAGCGGCGTGCTCGTCGGCGGAGCAGCCGCCGAGGACGCAGTGGGCGCCGGGACGGGGCTCGCGCTGATCGTGGCGGGGCTGCCCAGCCGGTCGCCCATGTCGACGGTGAGTCCGGTGCCGGGGCCGCCGTTGGCGTGCTGCAGGGCGGCCAGGCAGGCCGTGCTGTTGGCGTTGGCGATGTCCTCGGGGACGCCGATGGCGGGTGCGAACATCCGGGCGGCATAACGCCGGCCTGCGGCCGGCAAGGCCGTGTACGCGTAGCAGCCGAGCAGGTCCAGGCTGCGGCAGGCCTCCTCCAGCGCGGGCAGGTCGGGAGCCAGGGAGTCGAGGGCGCCTCGGTTCGGCAGGCGGACCAGCAGGCGTGGCCGCCCGAGGGTGGCGATACGGGCGGCCGCGACCAGCGGCAGGCCGAGGGCGGGCAGCAGCAGGCCAAGCTCCTGTGCGGTCGGCTCACGCAGCGCCACCGACCCGACCTCGAACTCGGCTCGTACGAGGCCCTCGTGGAGGGACGCCTCACCTCGGAGGGTGTGTCCGCCGTGGGTGGCGGTCAAAGTGGCCCGGTAGGTCGGCGTGCCCGCACGGTCGGCCAGGTAGGCGAAGGCGGCGACCGTGCCGTGGCCGCACGCGGGCAGTTCGCCCTCGGCGGTGAAGAAGCGCACGGCGGTGCCGCCGTCCGGCCCGGCCGAGAGGAACACGGCATGGGAGGTGCCGACGAGGGCGGGTATCCGGCGCCGGGCCGCGTCGTCGAGTGCGAGGTCACCGGTCTCCGGGACGACGGCGGTCGGGCTGCCGCCGCCGCCTTCGCGCAGGCACGCGTGGACGATGGTGACGGGTATCGCGGCCGAACGGCCGCTCCCATGGGGACGAGGTGTCGTCATACCTCGACCCTAGGGCCGGGCGGGCGCCGGGGCGGCGTCAATCCGGGCGTACCGCCCCCACGATCGGCATCTCGCCGACCGGGGCGTACTCCACCGACGCGCCGGGGTGCGGAGCATGGATGATCTGGCCGCCGCCCACGTACATCGCGACATGGCTGACTCCGGCGTAGTAGAAGACCAGGTCGCCCGGCTGCAGGTCGGCGATCGTGACCCGGTGGCCCGCGTTGATCTGCTCGTAGGTGGTCCGCGGCAGGGCGATGCCCGCGGCGGCCCAGGCGGCCTGGACCAGGCCGGAGCAGTCGTAGGAGTCCGGACCGGTGGCGCCCCAGACGTAGGGCTTGCCGACCTGGGCACGGGCGAAGGCCACGGCGAGGGCGGCGCGGCCGGTGGCGACGACGGAGCCGAGCCCGGGCGGGGGCTGGACAGTGGCGCCCGGGGTGCCGGGGGCACCCGTCCCGTTGAGGGCGGCGGTGACGGAATCCCGGGTGGCGGCGTCCAGGCTGCTCAGCAGTTGCTGGGCGGCGGCGAGTTTGCGCTGGATCTGCTCCTTGGCCGAGGCCAGGCGCTGCTGCTCGGTCTGGAGCGCGCCGAGTTTGGCCTGGGCGGCCGTACGCTGCGCGTCGAGTGCGCGCGACTGGGCCTCGACCTCGTGCACCAGGCCGGTCTGGGAGGCCAGGGCCTGGGAGAGGTCCCCGGCCCGCTGCAGGTAGTCGTCCGGGTGGGCGGAGAGCAGGAGCTGCAGTTCGGGGTCGAGGGTGCCGTTGCGGTACTGCAGCGCGGCCATGCCGCCGAGCCGGCCGCGCAGCGTGTTGAGCCGGTCGTCGGTGGCGGCTGCCTCCTGCTGCAGCTGTGCCGCCTGGGCCTGCAGGGTCCGCGCGGCCGCGGCGGCGCCGTCGTACTGCTGGGTGGCCTGTTCCGCCTGCTGGTACAGCGCGTCGACCTGCGCCTTGACCTGGCCGGCGGTGGGCCTTGGGTCGGCTTGGCCCGGCTGGGCCAGCGCGACGACGGAGGCCGCTGCCGCTGTCGCCAGGGTGGCGGCGGTGCGGGCGGCGGGGCCCGCCAGCGGTGAGGTCCGGGGTTTTCGATGCGACGCCACGAGGGCGTTCCCTTCGCCGGGAGGAGTGGTCGGAGGGCGACGCTAGACCCCGGCGGGTGGTGTTCGCCCGGCGGTTGACGAGGCTGGTCGGAAGTAGACGGAGAGGACCGTTCCGATCACACCATCGTGGCCATAAGGGGGCGAAAATAGATCGTTTGACGACCGATCAGTAAATCAATCCGACGATCGCACCGTGCTTCGTGAACGGGTTCGAGCATCGGACGTGGAGTCGGTGACTGCCGCCGGGCGCCGCGGTGCCGGGTCGGCCAGGTGGCTCAGCCCCCGCCGAGGAACTCCGGCGGGACCCGCTCCGTGAGCCATACCCCATTGGCGCTCACCCGGAACGCGAACCCCGCGGCCGCCATCGCCCCCGTGTCGACGGTGAACACCACCGGACGCCCCCGCCGACCGCCCACCCGCTCGGCCGTCGCCCGGTCCGGGGAGAGGTGGACGGCATGGCGTTGCATCGGCCGCAGGCCCTCGCGCCAGATGGCGTCCACGGCGCCCGGGTGGGTGCCGTGGAAGAGCACAGCCGGGGGCGCGGCCTCCTCGTAGCCGAGGTCCACCGGGACGGTGTGCCCCTGGCTGGCCCGGATCCGCAGCCCGTCCCCGCTGAACGCGAAACGCCTCTTGTCGTTCTCCGCGACGACCCGTTCCAGCTCCGCGCGGGAGAGCGTACGCCCGTGCGCGGCCGCCGCATCGAGCAGCTCGGTCACGCCGACCCAGCCGGCCTTGTCCAGGGTCACCCCGATCAGACCCGGATCGTGCCGCAGCACCCGGGAGAGGAACTTCGAGGTCCGGATCAATCTTCGGTTGTCTTCCATACCGCGACGGTAGGGGCCGTCGCAGGGCTTGTCGCATGACTTTCCGACCGCTCCCCATCGACGCCGCCGACGGCACGGGAGAGGATCATGGGCTGGGTGATGCGCATCTGCTTCGTCTGCACCGGGAACATCTGCCGCTCGCCCATGGCCGAGCACGTCATGCGGGAACGCCTCGCCGAGGCCGGGCTGGACGGCCTGGTCGTGGTGGACAGCGCGGGCACCGGCTCCTGGCACGAGGGCGATCCCGCCGACGAGCGGGCGGTCCGGGTGCTGCGTGAGGCCGGATACGGGAGCGATCACGTCGCGCGCCAGTTCCACGCGGAGTGGTTCCGCGGGATCGATCTGGTCGTCGCCCTCGACCAGGGCCACGAGCGGGCGCTGCGCAGGCTGGCCCGCACACCCGGAGAGACGGCCAAGATCCGGCTGCTGCGCTCCTACGACCCCGCCGCCGGCATCGGCGACCTCGACGTCCCCGACCCTTACTACGGCGATCTGGCGGGCTTCGAGGAGGTCCTGCGGCTCTGCGAGGCGGGCTGTGACGGGTTGCTGGCCGAGCTCAGGACCCGGGTCGGGTGAAGCCGTCCCGGGGTGTCGGTCGGGCGTCCTAGACTCGTGGGTGATGAGCAGCCTCTTTGACGACATCCCCCTGCCCGGCCTGGATGTCCCCGCCCCCGCAGCGCCCGCCGAGGACGCGCCCCCCTACGAGGGCGACGACGGCCCGGCGTTCGGCGACGCGTACGAGGGCGACGGCTACCCGGGCGGCGCGTACGAGGAGGAGATCCCGGACGGGCTCTTCCGGACCTTCGACCCGGCGGAGCCGGTGCCCGCGACCTACTACCGCAACGGCGCCGCGCACCCCGTCATCGACCCGGAGGCGCTGCTGGACGGGATGAACCCGCAGCAGCGCGAGGCCGTGGTGCACGCGGGATCCCCGCTGCTCATCATCGCCGGGGCCGGCTCCGGCAAGACCCGCGTGCTGACCCACCGGATCGCCCACCTGCTGGCCGCGCGCCACGTCCAGCCCGGCGAGATCCTGGCGATCACCTTCACGAACAAGGCCGCGGGCGAGATGCGCGAGCGGGTCGAGGCTCTGGTCGGGCCGCGGGCCAAGGCCATGTGGGTGTCCACCTTCCACAGCGCCTGCGTCCGCATCCTGCGCCGGGAGAGCAAGCGCCTCGGCTTCACCTCCAGCTTCTCGATCTACGACGCCGCCGACTCGCAGCGGCTGATGGCCCTGTGCTGCCGGGATCTCGACCTCGACCCGAAGCAGTTCCCGCCGAAGTCCTTCAGCGCCAAGGTCTCCAACCTCAAGAACGAGCTGATCGACGAGGAGTCCTACGCCGCCAAGGCCGAGAACCCCATGGAGCGCAAGCTGGCCGAGGCCTACGCGCTCTACCAGCGGCGGCTGCGTGAGGCCAACGCGCTGGACTTCGACGACATCATCATGACCACGGTCAACCTGCTCCAGGCCTTCCCGGACGCAGCCGAGCACTACCGCCGCCGGTTCCGGCACATCCTGGTCGACGAGTACCAGGACACCAACCACGCCCAGTACATGCTGGTGCGCGAGCTCACCGGTGGCGCGAGCGGCCAGGGGCCGAAGAAGACCGTCGACGGCGAGTTCGTGAACCCCGCCGAGGCGCAGCTCGCCGAGATCCCCCCGGCGGAGCTCTGCGTCGTCGGTGACGCGGACCAGTCGATCTACGCCTTCCGCGGCGCGACGATCCGCAACATCCTCGACTTCGAGGAGGACTACCCGAACGCGACCACGATCCTGCTGGAGCAGAACTACCGCTCCACGCAGACGATCCTGAGCGCGGCCAACTCGGTCATCGAGCGCAACAGCAACCGCCGCAAGAAGAACCTGTGGACGGCCGGCGCCGAGGGCGTCAAGATCGTCTCCTATGTCGCGGACGACGAGCACGGCGAGGCCCAGTTCATCGCCGACGAGATCGACAAGCTGAGCGACAAGGGCGAGGCCAAGGCCGGTGACGTCGCGGTCTTCTACCGCACCAACGCCCAGTCCCGTGTCTTCGAGGAAGTCTTCATCCGGGTCGGCCTGCCCTACAAGGTCGTCGGCGGTGTCCGCTTCTACGAGCGCAAGGAGGTCCGGGACGTCCTGGCCTACCTGCGGGTGCTGGCCAACCCGGAGGACGCGGTGCCGCTGCGCCGGATCCTCAACGTGCCCAAGCGCGGCATCGGCGATCGCGCCGAGGCGATGATCGAGGCGCTGGCGAGCCGGGAGCGCATCTCGTTCCCGCAGGCTCTGCTGCGCGTGGACGAGGCGTACGGGATGGCCGCGCGGTCCGCCAACGCGGTGCGGAAGTTCAACGACCTGATGGCCAAACTCCGCGGCGTCGTGGAGTCGGGGGCCGGGCCCGCCGCGATCCTGGAGGCGGTGCTGGAGGAGACCGGCTACCTGGCCGAGCTCCAGGCCTCCACCGACCCGCAGGACGAGACCCGCGTCGAGAACCTCCAGGAACTCGCCGCCGTGGCTCTGGAGTTCGAGCAGGAGGAGCCGGTCGAGGGCCCCGACGGGGAGCCGGTGACGCAGCCGGGGCTGCCGGGCTTCCTGGAGCGGGTCGCCCTGGTGGCCGACTCCGACCAGATCCCCGACGAGGACGGCGAGGGCCGCGGCGTCATCACGCTGATGACCCTGCACACCGCCAAGGGCCTGGAGTTCCCGGTGGTCTTCCTCACCGGCATGGAGGACGGCGTCTTCCCGCACATGCGGGCGATGACCAATGCCAAGGAGCTGGAGGAGGAGCGCCGGCTCGCCTACGTCGGCGTCACCCGCGCCCGTGAGCGGCTCTACCTCTCACGGGCCGTGCTGCGCAGCGCCTGGGGGCAGCCCTCCTACAACCCGGCCTCCCGGTTCCTGGAGGAGATCCCGACGACGCTGGTGGATGAGCGCCGCACCGCCGGCGCGGCGGGGCCCGCGGGCTTCGGCAGCCGCTCCGGCGGGTCCGGGTCCGGGTCGGGCGGTTCGGGCTTCGGTGGTTCGGGTTCCGCGCGGCGCTCGTCGCCCGCGGCGGGCTGGGGCAAGAGCGCGGGGCGGATGAAGGACCGCCCGGTGATCACGCTGGCGGTGGGAGACCGGGTCACCCACGACCGCTTCGGCCTCGGCACGGTCGTCTCGGTCGCCGGTCCGGCCGACGACGCGAAGGCGACCATCGACTTCGGCGCCGAGGGCACCAAGCAGCTGCTGCTGCGCTACGCGCCGGTCGAGAAGCTGTAGTACCCCGGAGCGCGGCACAGGAGCCGGCCTGGGCCCGCGTTCAGCGCGGGTCCAGACCCCTGGCCAGCAGCCACGGCAGCGGGTCGACGGCCGGGCCGCCGTCCGGGTGCACCTCGAAGTGGAGGTGCGGGCCGGTCGAGTTACCGGTGTCGCCGGAGTAGGCGATTATGTCGCCGACCTTCACATGGCCGCTGCGCACCCGGTACGAGCTCAGGTGGCAGTACCAGGTGACCGTGCCGTCCGGCGCGGTGAGCTTGACCATGTAGCCGTAGAAGGGGTTCCACTCGGTGGTGATCGTGCCGCCGGTGACGGCGTGGACGGGCGTGCCCTCCGGCACGGGGAAGTCGATCCCCGTGTGCAGTTGCATCCAGTGCGTCCCGGCCTGTCCGAACAGGGCGCTCAGCCCCGTGTGGTAGGCGATCGGGAGGGTGTAGACGGGTGCCTCGGCGGCAGTCTTGCGGGCGGCGGCGTTGCGCAGCTGCAGGGCGGTGCGGGCCTGGTCGCGGGCGGCGCGTTCGGCCGCGTCGCGGGTCTCCTGCGCGGAGAGCGCCTGGGCCTTGGCCTGTGCGGAGGTGTCGGCCGAGGCCGTGGTGGCGGTGTGGTGCGCCCGCAGCGGGCCGATGGTCGTTGCGGCGGCTCCGGCCACTCCGAGGACGGCCACCGAGGGCACCGCGATGGTCAGCACGGCCGACCGGCGACGGGCGGGGCGTCGCCGCGAGCTGCGTGCGGTCCAGCCCTCGTCCGGGTCGGCCGCCGGCGCGGGGGCCGGTTCGGCCTCGGCGCGGGCCTGGGGTTCGGGTACGACTGCCGGCTCCGCCTCGGCGCCGGCCCAGAACGCCTCTGTCGCGTCCGGGAAGCCGGCGGTCTCGAACTCGGGCAGGGACGTGGTCGCGGCCAGGTCCCACGGGATCTGCTCGGGGACGACGGGGAAGGAGACGTCGGTGACGGTCTCGTAGGCGCTGTAGCCGTAGTCGGGGTATCCGTAGTAGCCGGCGTCGCCCGGGTGGCTCGTGTGCGGCGTGTAGCCCGCGTACTCGGCGACCAGGGTGGGCTCGGGCTGCTGGGGGTAGTACTCCGGCCAGCCGCCGTGCTGGTACGACGGCTGCGTCTGGTGGACACCGGCGTACGGCTGCGCGTAGGGGGCGTAGGGGTCCCCGTGGGTGGCGTAGCCGTACTGTTCCTGGCCCGCGTGGGGATCCCCGTACGCCGTGTACGGCTGGTGGCTGTAGTCGGGGTGAACCAGGGTCTGCTGGCCGTACCAACTGGTGTCAGCGGTCACGGGATCCTAACCACCTCGACAGCGGGGAAAGTGACCGTGACTGTATCCCCAGACGGCGACAGGAAACAAGAGATCCCGCCTTTTGTCCCTCGCATACCATTTGCCCGATCAGGCGATCTGACTACTGGTCATACCACCTGTATTGCAGGGATCTTGAGATCCGGCGAGCCACGCGTGAACCCGTGTGAGCACCTCCGGGTGAACGGGGACGGAAAGATGGCCGGCATTGCGGACCAGCACGTTCTCGGCTCGCAGATCCGGATGCCGCAGCGCGGCGTTGCGGACCGGCACGATCAGCGGGTCGAGATCTCCCCAGAAGCAGAGAAAGGGCGTGCGACAGCCCGGGGCCGGTTCGTCGAGGGAGGCCAGGACCGCGCTGTCCGGCCGGAGCTGCCGCACGATCGGCAGGGGCTGCAGCAGGCGGGCCGCCTCCGTGCCGTGGTGCGGGGTGGTCAGGGTGACCACGGAACGGACCGAGGCGCTGCCGCCGAGACGCTGCACGTAGTAGCGCGCGATGAGACCGCCGAGGCTGTGGCCGACCAGCGTCACCGGCTCGCCGTCGTAGACGCGTCGCAGACGTTCGACCTGGCGGCCCACCAGTACTGCGGCGCGCGGCACGTCCAGGCAGAACGGGCTGTAGTTCAGCGCGTGGACGTGTTCCAGACCCTGGAGGCGCAGGTGGTGGCGGAGCACCGTGAAGACGGCCCGGTTGTCGAACAGCCCGTGCACCAGCAGCACCGGCCCGTGTTCGGTGCCCGGTGGGTGCGCGCAGTGCCGGTCAGCCCGCGAGGGGCGCCGCTCGGGGGCGACGCCGCCGGGGTAGAGCAGCAGATGGCCGGTGAGGGCGGCGCCCTCCAGGCCGATGCCGCGGGCCAGCGCGGCGGCGCGACGGAACGGGACACTCACGGCGGCGACCTCCCCTGTGGACTGATCGAGGGGAGTGGCGGCGCGGAAGCGGGCGGCGGACGTGTCCGACCGGGTCACGGACGCGCTCGCCGTGCCGGGGCACGGGCGCGTGGACGGCGGCGCGGCACGACGACAGGCACGCGGCGGTGTGCGGCTCCCCGCTGCGCGCCACGGAAGGTCCAGGGCCGAGGCACGGTGGTCGGCCTCGAGGCTGGACGCGGAACGACCCCACGCGCAGTGAACGACGGACGGACGGCGAGAAGAACTGACCGAGGAATGACGGGCGAACGTGTGGGGGACGATCGGAGAACGGGTGGGTGAACAGGCGAATCGATGTGATTCTCCCCTCCCTTGGGTGGGCGAAACGGCGATTCGGGCCCACTGGCGATAACGTTCCACCACCGGGTGGTAACGCCGGTTAACGCAGCAGCTGCAATGACGCAGGAGGCAGAAGATGGGCGTCTCGGGCCCTATCCGCGTGGTCGTCGCCAAGCCTGGCCTCGACGGCCATGACCGTGGTGCCAAGGTGATCGCGCGGGCGCTGCGCGACGCCGGCATGGAGGTCATCTACACGGGCCTGCACCAGACCCCTGAGCAGATCGTCGACACCGCGATCCAGGAGGACGCCGATGGCATCGGCCTGTCGATCCTCTCCGGCGCGCACATGACCTTGTGCACCAAGATCGTCGAGCTGCTGCGGGAGCGCGACGCGGCCGACATCGTCGTCTTCGGCGGCGGCATCATCCCTGACGACGACATCCCGCAGCTCAAGGCGGTCGGCGTGGCCGAGATCTTCACCCCGGGCACGCCCACCCGTGACGTCGTGAGTTGGGTCGAGACCAACCTGCGCGCGGGCGCGACGGCCTGACCCACTCCTCCGGCTCGGCCCTCTCCGGCTGGGCCCCACGGCTCGGCCCTCTCCGGTTGGGCCCCCGGGGGCTCGGCCCTCTGCAGCTGGGGCCCCGCGGCTGGGCCCGCGACGTCCGGTGATCCCACTGGTCCGGCGCGGGCCGTGTCCGTTCGTTTTCCGGACGGCGGCTACGCCAGCTCGGCCAGCATCGCCTCGCGCGTGCGCAGGGTCGACGAGAGCCGGGTGAGCACCTCCGCCCAGGCGGAGGACGCCCCCGCGGCGAGCTCGTCGATCCGCGCGGCGGCCGAGCACGGCAGTGATCGCTCGGCCACGCCCAGCACGCCGCTGTGGCTCCACGGGTACGAGCCCGCGTCGGCGGCCTTGGCGAGCGCGTCCAGCACGGCCCCGGACAGATCCTCGGGCCAGGGTGCCGCGCAGGTGACGAGCAGTTGGAACGCGTCCGCCAGCCCCTGGCGGGCGACGAAGCGGGCCGTCCAGGAGGCCCGCTCGGCTCCGGGCAGGACGGAGAGCAGTCGCGACGGCGCGCCGCCGGGCACCGCCCGGCCCACGGCACCGTCCGGGTGTTCGGCCAGGAGTGCCCGCGCCCACGCCGCGTCGTGCTGACGCACCGCAGCCCGTGCCCAGCCCTCGCGCAGCTCGTCGCTCCACTGCGGAGCGGCCGCCCGGTCGAGGATCTGCTCGGGGGTGCTCGTCGTGCCAGACCTCTCCGGATCGGGCGCGGGCGTGCTCGTGCCCGTGCTCGTGGCGGTCGTCGTCCCGGCCGCGTCGATCAGCGCCGACCAGCAGGAGAGCGGTGCGGCCGCGACGATCTCACCCAGCCAGAAGGCACGGTCGCCGCGCCCGGTGGGTGAGGTCGCGGCGATCCCGTCCCGCTGCATCGAGGCGTCGCAGGCGGACGGCGGCTCGACCTCGAGAGCGCCGTCCGGGCCGACGGCGACCGAGTGGCGCACGCGCTCGGCCATGCGCGTGGCGAGTGCGGACCCCGGAAGGGTGGAGAGCAACTCGGCGGCGGTGGCACGGACGTTCTTCGCCCGGTCCGAGAGCGCGGCCTCCAGGAACGGCTCGTCCTCCAGGCAGAGCCCGTCCTGCAGGGCGTCGAGGAAGAGCAGCCGGTCCTCGGCGCGCTCCGTGGCCCACGTCGAGCGCAGCAACGTGAGGCCGGCGGCTGGATCGACGCGCCGCAGTCGGGTCAGGTGGGTGACCCGCTCGGCGAAGAGCCCCTCCTGCCAGACCGCATCCGGGTTCGGTGGGTCCGGGGGGACGGCGGCTGCTGCGGGGGCACTGGGGGTGGCGTCGCTCTGCGGGGCGGCGATGCGCAGGACGTAACGCCACTCCGGGTTGAGCGCGGCGAGCCAGCGGCCGCGCGGGCCGGCCACGGCCACGGCGTCGCCGCGCAGGTCGCTGCGTTGCCGGGCGGTGTCGAGCAGGGCCGGAAGCAGCTCCGCCGGGGCGGCGAAGCCGCGTGCCCGGGCGGTGGCCAGCCACTGGGGCAGCAACTCGCTGCTGTTCTCCGCGAGGAGCGCGGCGAGCCTTCGGGCGGCGGCCTCGGGCAGCGGCGGACGGTCGTCCTGCGGGGCCGGTACCGGGAGCGGCGGCGCGGGTGCGGGCCGCAGCCCGCCGCGCCGGGCCAGCGTCGCTGCGGCGGCCCGGTCGAGCAGGTCGGGGCTCGGTCGCCGATTGGTTCCGAGCAGTGCGTCCTCGACGAGATCGGTCCAGGTGACCCTGATCGTTGTCACGGCGGTCCTTTCGGGGCGGAGGGCGGCCCGCCGGGAGCACGGGAGTCGGCGGCCCCATGGCTGTCGGGGGAGAGACCTGTCGAGCCCCGGGACGTCCCTGCGGCGGAGGCGAGGCCCTCTAGGACGGGCACGGGCAGGAGGGACGGGAGCGCAGGCGTCAGAGCGTGAGGGGGTGGCCGGTGCCGGTCCAGCAGGTGACGGCGTGGAAGCCCCGGTGGCCGCATTCGCCGAAGACGGTGACAGGACGCCCCGCTGAGGCGGCTAGCAGGCGCCACGGCGAGGGGGTGAACAGCGGGACGGCGCCGGTGGCGTCGACGAGCTGCCAACCGTTCTCGGTCGGGACCGGCGTCGCCTCGGCGATGACGACGGGCCAGGAGTCCAGCCACGGGTCCTCGCCCAGTGCCGCGGCGTAGGTGCCGAGCGCCGTGTCGATCGAGGTGCCGGGCGGGTGAGGGGACGTCGGGCGGGACGGGGCCGAGTGACGGGCGCCGAGGGCGGCGCGCAGGACGGGGGTGCCGGGATGGAACGCGAGCTCGGCGTCCAGCTCCAGGCCGGTCGGCAGGGCGAGCTCGGGGGAGACGCCCGGGCGGCCGAAGGAGAGCAGCAGTGCGTCGCGCCCGGACTCGGTGCCGCGCAGCCAGAGGCGACGCGTCGTCAGCCGGTCGTCCGCGCCGTCCCGGGAACCGAGGACCAGCCAGCGGTCGCGGACCAGCGGGCTCCTCCGCAGCACCTCGGCGCTGTCGACGGTGAAGCCCACGCGTGAGCGGACCGTCGCGGCCAGCGGCCCCGGGAGCGCGTCACGGCGCTGGTATCCGGTGGCCAGGAGATGGAGCAGGGCGTACTCCTCCAGCAGCCGGGCGGGCCACTGCGCGCCCGAGGCGGGCAGCGCGCCCAGATCGCGGGCCCGGGAGGCGAGGCCGGGCGCCTGGGCGTCGACCATGCGGGCGGCGACGCCGTCCCAGAACGCGTAACCACGGGCCGGGGCCTCGGCGAGGCCGCCGCGTATCTGGTCGGAGAGGCGCGCCAGCAGCTCCTCCGCGCCGGAGGCGACCCGGTCCTCGCGTCGCTTTCGCCGGGCGGCGGCCGCCGCCCCGTCGCGACCGGCGGTCGCGGACGAACCCCCCGCGCCCTCGGCCCCCACGCCCTCGGCCCCCACGCTCTCAGGTGCCGCACCAGCGGCCCCCGCAACATCGCCGGCAGCGATCCCGGCGGCCCCCGCGACCAGAGCGGACGCCTCGGCGCCGGCCGCGCCCTCGCCTGGGGCCGCATCGGCGGCCCCCGACCGGGCCGCGCGGCGGCGGCGACCCGAAAGCCAGGACTCGGCCCACTCCGGTGCCGTTGCCGCCTGGCCCGCGTGCTCGCCGGGCAGCGGTCCGGTGGACCACAGGAGCAGCAGCCCGAGCGCGTGCTTGCAGGGGAACTTCCGGCTCGGGCAGGAGCAGTGGTACGCGGGTTCGTCGAGGGCGACGACCGTCTGGTACGGCCGCGACCCGCTGCCCTTGCAGGCACCCCAGACCGCCTCTGCGCCGGCGCCCGCCTCCACCCAGGGGCCGGGGCCGGAGAGCTTGGCCCCGGCCTTCTGTGAGGCGGCGTCAGGAGCCAGGGAGAGAACGTGATCGGTGGTCCAGCGATCGTTCATGTGGTCGACGCTACGGCGCGCCACTGACAACGCGGTCGGTGTCGCGACCGGTCCGCCCCCGGCTCGCACCTCTCGACCGGGATTGTCAGACCCACGGTGCAGAGTGGTTCTCGCAGGCGGCGCTCCGAACCGAGAGCGCCCTTCCGATGACGTTGACCTGCCTTCTTCCTGACGCCCTGGTGCCTTCCTCCCTGAGGAGACCTATGTCCACGTCCCTGTCCACGTCCCCGTCCTCTCCCGGGACCGAGCAGACAGCCGCGGTGCTGCGGCCGCACGCCGAGACGGCGTACGCCGTCGAGCTCGCGGCGCTCGCCGCGGCGGACGACCGGCCGCGTCCGGAGCGCTGGCGGCTCTCGCCCTGGGCGGTTTCCACCTATCTTCTCGGCGGCACCCTGCCGGACGGCACGGTCGTCACGCCCAAGTACGTAGGACCGCGCCGGATCGTCGAGGTCGCGGTGACCACGCTGGCCACGGACCGGGCGCTGCTGCTGCTCGGTGTGCCGGGCACGGCCAAGACGTGGGTGTCCGAACATCTCGCCGCGGCCGTCAGCGGGGATTCCACGCTGCTGGTCCAGGGCACGGCCGGCACTCCCGAGGAGGCCATCCGCTACGGCTGGAACTACGCGCGGCTGCTCGCCGAGGGCCCGAGCCGGGCGGCGCTGGTGCCGAGTCCGGTCCTGCGCGCGATGGCCGAGGGCAAGACGGCGCGGGTCGAGGAGCTGACCCGCATCCCGGCCGACGTGCAGGACACCCTGATCACCATCCTCTCCGAGAAGACGCTGCCGATACCGGAGTTGGGGGAGGAGGTGCAGGCGGTGCGCGGGTTCAACCTGATCGCCACCGCCAACGACCGCGACCGGGGTGTCAACGAGCTCTCCTCGGCCCTGCGCCGCCGGTTCAACACGGTGGTGCTCCCCCTGCCGGCCACGCTGGACGACGAGGTGGCGATCGTCGCCCGCCGCGTCGCGGAGCTGGGGCGTTCGCTGGACCTGCCGGAGCTGCCGAGCGCGCTCACGGAGATCCAGCGGGTGGTGACGGTCTTCCGCGAGCTGCGCGAAGGAGTCACGGCCGACGGGCGGACCAAGCTCAAGTCCCCCTCGGGCACGCTCTCCACCGCCGAGGCGATCTCGGTCGTCACCAGCGGGTTGGCGCTCGCGGCCCACTTCGGCGATGGGCAGCTGCGGGCGGCGGACGTGGCCGCGGGTCTGCTCGGGGCGGTGGTGCGTGATCCCGCGACGGACCGGCTGGTGTGGCAGGAGTACCTGGAGTCCGTGGTGCGCGAGCGGGCCGACTGGAAGGACTTCTACCGGGGCTGCCGCGATGCGGCGGCGCTGTGAGAACGGGGGTTGCTGACGTGGCGGCTGCGAAAGGGGAAAGGGTGGCAACCGGACGGGGGACGACGGTCGCTCTGCTCGGCGTGCGGCACCACGGGCCCGGGTCGGCGCGCGCCGTGGGGGCCGCGCTCGCCCAGTTCCGGCCGGACGCCGTGCTGATCGAGGGGCCGCCGGAGGCCGACGGCCTGTTGCGGCTGGCCGCGAGCAAGGAGATGACGCCTCCGGTCGCACTCCTCGCGCATGTGGTGGACGAGCCCGCCCGTGCCGCGTTCTGGCCCTTCGCGGCGTTCTCGCCGGAGTGGGTCGCGCTGCGGTACGCGCTCGACGCCGAGATTCCGGTCCGCTTCATCGACCTGCCGGCCGCCCACACGTTCGCCCTCGCAGCCGAGGCGCCGACCGGGAGCCCGTCCACTGCCGAACCCGTGCCTGCCCCCGTCACCAGCGACGACGAGGACCGCGAGGGTCCGGTGGAGCAGCGGCAGGCAGGGCAGTCCCAGGCGGAGCGGTCTCAGGTAGAGGGGTCCCCGGCAGGGCGGTCCCAGCGAGAGCAGTCGCAGGCCGAGCGGTGGCAGGCGGAGCGGTTCGATCCCATCGCCGAGCTCGCGCGCGCGGCAGGACAGGAGGACGCCGAACGCTGGTGGGACGACGTGGTCGAGCATGTCGGCCACGAGGCGCGTGCGAGCGGGGAGGGGTCGGACATCGGGCCGGACGTGGGGGCGGTGCCCGGAGCACCGGACGCGGCCGCACGGGCACCGGACGCCCTCGCTCCGTTCCGGGTGCTCGCGGAGGCCATGACGGCCCTGCGCGAGAACGCCCCCGAGACACCGGACGACGCCCGCCGCGAGGCGTGGATGCGACGTCAGATACGGGCCGCGTCGCGGGCCGGGTTCGAGCGGATCGCGGTGGTCTGCGGGGCCTGGCACGTGCCGGCCCTCGCGGAGAAGGTGCCGGTCGGCGCGGACAACGCGGTGCTGCGCGGGATGCCCAGGGCGGCGGTCGAGGTCACCTGGGTCCCGTGGACGCATCGGCGCCTTTCGCAGCAGACCGGTTACGGGGCCGGTGTGGCCTCGCCGGGCTGGTACCAGCACCTCTTCGACGCCGGTGGCCGGCACGTCGTCGAGGCGTGGTTCACCAGGATGGCCGCGCTGCTGCGCGAGCAGGACCAACCGGTCTCCTCCGCCCACGTGATCGAGGCGGTGCGGCTCGCCACGACGCTGGCCGCCGTGCGCGGGCGCCCGCTGCCGGGCCTGACGGAGACGATCGACGCCGCGCGGGCCGTCCTCTGTGACGGCTCGGACGTGCCGCTGCGCCTGATCGAGGAGCGACTGATCGTCGGCGACGCGCTCGGCCAGGTGCCGGAGGACGCGCCCGCGGTCCCGCTGCAACGGGATCTGACGCGGTGTCAGCGCTCGCTGCGCCTCAAGCCCGAGGCGCGGGTGCGCGTCCTCGACCTCGACCTGCGCAAGGAGCTCGACGCGGAGCGGAGTCGGCTGCTGCACCGGCTGGCGCTGCTCGGCGTCGACTGGGCCGTACCCGCCGCGTCCCAGACCCGCTCGACGGGCACGTTCCGGGAGACCTGGGAGCTCGCCTGGGAGCCGGAGCTGGCCGTGCGGGTGGCCGAGGCGGGGGTCTGGGGCACGACGGTCGAGGCCGCGGCGACGGCCCGGACGGCGGCTCGGGCGGTCGAGGCGCGGCAGCTCGGCGAGGTCACCGCGCTCGCGGAGCGCTGCCTGCTCGCCCGGTTGCCGCAGGCACTGCCGGTGGTGCTGAGTTGCCTGGCGGACCGGGCCGCGCTGGACACCGACGTCGCGCACCTCGCGGAGGCCTTGCCGGCGCTGGTCCGCTCCCTGCGCTACGGAGACGTCCGGGCGACGGGCTCGGAGCTGCTCGCCGAGCTGGCGCACTCGCTGGCGACGCGCATCTGCATCGGCCTTCCGGCGGCCGCCGGGTCGCTGGACGCGGCGGCCGCGCAGACACTCGCCGAGCATGTCGCCGCGACCCACGCGGCGGTCGGCCTGCTCGCTTCGGCTTCGGCTTCGGCTGCGGCGTGGGAGGCGGAGCAGGACTCGGAGGCGCAGGCCGCGGGGGTGGCGGAGGGCGGGGCGGACAGCATCCGGAGGCGGTGGGAGACGTGCCTGCGTGCCTTGGTGGCGCGTGAGTCGGCGGCTGCTGTGGTGCGGGGGAGGGCGGCCCGGCTGCTGCTGGACGACGGCGGTCTGTCCGACGAGGAGGTGGCGCGGCAGCTCGCCCTGGCCCTCACGCCGGGCGTGCCGCCGGCCGAGGGAGCAGCCTGGGTCGACGGCTTCCTCGCCGGGAGTGGCGCGCTCCTGGTGCACGACCAGCGGCTGCTCGGGCTCCTGGACGCCTGGATCACCTCGATCCCGGCGGCCGCCTTCCCCGACGTGCTGCCGCTGCTGCGGCGCACCTTCTCCCGGTTGGAGGCGGGGGTCCGGCGCAGCGTCGGCGAGCTGCTGCGGGCCGGCGGCCGGGACGCGACGGCGAGCGCCGCCGCAGGCGAGGCGCCGCGCGGCTTCGCCGCGGAGCTGGACCTGACCCAGGCCGGTCCGGCACTGGCGACGGTGCGGTTGATCCTCGGCGCCCTCGCGCCTGCGTTCGTGGCCCAGCCCCGGGCGGGGGCCAGGGCCGACGTCGAGGTCGGGGCCGCGCCTGCGGCGGCGTCCGAGCCTGAGCTTGCGGCCCCGCTCGCCCTCGCGTCCGAGCCTGAGCTTGCGGCCCCGCTCGCCCTCGCGTCCGTGCCTGAGCTTGCGGCCCCGCTCGCCCTCGCGTCCGAGCCTGAGCTTGCGGCCCCGCTCGCCCTCGCGTCCGAGCCTGAGCTTGCGGCCCCGCTCG